>JAFDVP010000009.1 GCA_018268895.1 Acidobacteriota bacterium
GGTTCTGTATGGAAGGGCCATCGCTCAACGGATAAAAGGTACGCCGGGGATAACAGGCTGATCATTGCCAAGAGTTCATATCGACGCAATGGTTTGGCACCTCGATGTCGGCTCATCACATCCTGGAGCTGTAGAAGGTTCCAAGGGTTAGGCTGTTCGCCTATTAAAGTGGTACGTGAGCTGGGTTCAGAACGTCGCGAGACAGTTCGGTCTCTATCTGCTGTGGGCGTAGGAGATTTGAAGAGGGCTGTCCTTAGTACGAGAGGACCGGGATGGACGAACCTCTTGTGTTCCAGTTGTCTTGCCAAAGGCACGGCTGGGTAGCGAAGTTCGGTTGTGATAACCGCTGAATGCATATAAGCGGGAAGCACGCTCTAAGATGAGATCTCCCAACCCGTAAGGGAAATGAAGGGCCCAGGAAGACCACCTGGTTGATAGGCTGGATGTGGAAGCGCAGTAATGTGTGAAGCTTACCAGTACTAATCGCCCGTTCGGCTTGTCCATAGAATTTACTCTGCGCAGAAGAATATTCGCGCTAGAGACATTCAATACAAGCTTTGTAGTTATAAAGACTACGTAATACGCAAATTTGGTAAATGTCTGCTCAATCTATTCAGTTGTGGAGTATCGCGCGAGCGAAATTCTCAAGTTTGCCGGTGAGTTTACCGCGAGGGTCACACCCGTTCCCATCCCGAACACGGAAGTTAAGCCTCGTTGGGCCGATGGTACTGCACGCGTAAGTGTGTGGGAGATTAGGTGATCGCCGGCATTATTTTGAAAAGCCCCATCCTTGGATGGGGCTTTTCTGCGTTTTAGTGAAGCGTCCGGGGGGACAGCTAGAAAGTTTTCCCTTGAGGTGTAGTTCATGTCCGAGAAGGTGTGTCGCGCCTTCAGCGCTCTGGTTGATCGTCGGCCTGTAAACCTGGGCCTTCGACCCAGGCTGGTATGTTGGCGGGCCTTCGGCCCTGAAAGCGAGAACTACACCCTATAAGGGAAATACTCTAGTCGAATTCAGGATTGAGTCTCGGTAGCAATGCTGTGGACAAGACTGTTAGCGCCACTTCCCGGCCTAATCGCTTTCCTGCAACATGGTCGAAGCGGAAATGTTGTCCAGCATAGATTCTGCTCAGTCCAGCCTCCTCAGCCGCCTCTGAAAAGCCGGTAAAGTGGCGCGTTACTCCCGGTAGCGATTCCGACGTGACATCGAAGTCCATGCGGCGATGGAGGTATAGCTCCAGCACCTCGGTTGCGGCGGCGCTGATCGCGCTATGAGCGCCGGGGTACGATGGGTCGGGCACGGTTTTGGTTGTAAGTGGAAGCCAGGTCGGATTGGGATCCGTCTCAGGGTTGCCGTCGGTAGCCGCCATTTGAACGGCGGTGACAGGCCTCCAAAAGTCGTAGGTATACTTCGCCTCGAAGAAGGCGATGGTGGTGTCGGCGAGCGTGATATTCAGCAGGGCGAATAGATGAGCTGTTCGCTCCAGATCAAGGTGCTGTTGTAGAGCCGCGGTCTGCGCAATCTCATTCCAGAAGTCCTGAATGTTGCCATTCCAGAACTGCCCGATCTGCGTCTGCTCGGTCGTCCGCGTTGTGCTGTCCACAAACCCGCGGTCTTTGACCTCGTCGAACGAGCGCGTGTACTCATTGCTGTTTAGTTGCGGTGGCGGAAGCGGACGAAACTCGTTGGCGCGCGCGATGGCGAACGGAGTGACCTGGGGCCACTGAATGAAATCCGCCGGCGCATGATTTGGCGGTGTCAATTGGTACTGTCCCGGCCCCTGCTTTGGAACAAATGGAGGAAGCATCAGCTGCGATCCGTCCTTGCTCCGCGATGCCAGCGTCGCTGCAGCAACGGCCTTACCGACCTCGATGCCTTCGTTCTTGTCCTGCCCGTAGGAGATTTGGTCGAGGTCCTGTCGAAGCTCGGAGTCGAGCGTCGCTGCAAACGAAGGGTAGAGCGAGACCAGCACATCGTGAGCGGCCTGCTCTGCCGCGGCAGCAATCGAAGCCCTTCGCGAGGCATGAGGCAGTCGAACGGCATACGGCCTGAAGTCCCTGTCGATACTGTTGACGGCATCGAAGATGGCAATGTGCAGAATGGCGAAGTTGCGCGTTGAGTGGATTGTGGCCGGCTGCGCTCCCGGCGTCCTGACGATCTTCAGTAGTGTCCTGTTCCATTCGATGACTGGATTGACGGGCTGTGTGGATGAGAGCGCATCTGCCGCCACAACCTGGGGAAAGGCGGGGACGGAGATACAGAGACCGGCGCACAGAAGCGCGAAGCCTAACGATCGTTTTGTCATGGGGATACCTCGCTGTTGGATTCAGTGAGAAAGCCAGAGCGGGCCAGATATTGGTTGCAGTGGCAGAATCATTCCCACTACCAGTGGGTAACTGGGAATGGTCGGGTTTATTCCGAAGAATCTCAAGTACTCGTCTTTATCTCTCTATCGTTGGCGATACACCACCCCTGCCAGGTCATCCAGAATGATCCTGGGCGCACAGCCCTCTGGGCATGAAGGTATCCGTAGCAACTCTATGCAGTGAAGTGAGAAAATTCCTGCAAGCCCCGCATCTCAAAGCGGGATGTGGGCACCTGGCAACGATTCGGACGCGGTTCGCGCTTTCGCGCGAATGATCCCACATCTAGCGAAACGCCGCCAGATATGGGGCACCCAAATGTGGTAGATCTGTCAGATGTGGGCCACCCGTCCTGGGATAGTGCTGGCCACTAGAATGTGCCATTGTCCGAGAATGCAGCTTGCACCTGAGGTTGAAGTAGATGCACACGACTGCGGCATACGATAACGTCCAAAGCCAAAACGCTGTCCCGAACAAATTTCCTGAGACATACGAGTTGAACGCCATGGTCAGACACAGGCCCATTATTCGGCGTCCAAGTGGGATTCCTGTCGCGAGCAGGAGTGCCCATCGTGCCCAGCTTTTGAGCTGCCATAAGCCGAACCAATTGCGACAGAAGCACTTGCGACAAAAACCGAAAAGAAGGCGGTTACTGCCCCCTTATATGTATGAATGTCTGGAATCAATCGTTGAAGGGTTTCGACGTCACCTGGCCATATCGCGGGCCGAGCCATTTGAGTCGCCAGAATTAACACGTTGTAGACCGCATTCAAGAGAAGGAGAACAGTTAGAACTGTAACGCCTGCGGGTCTCTTCATAACGCCCTCAAGATACTCCGAGCCAATACCGAGCCAAGAAAATAGCGAGCAGCCAATCGTTCTAGGAATAAGCCAAAATGACACAGGATGCGCGCCTAATCCGAATCTCTCGATAGCCTGGTCTCTCTGTGCGCGAGGTAGGCTTCCATCTCATCTGCGCGCATTGGCTTGCCGAATAGAAATCCCTGAGCGACCTCACATCCTAATCGTTCCAGTAGCCGCGCCTGTTTTTCCGTCTCGACGCCCTCGGAGACGACGGTGATTCCCAGGCTGTGGCCGATGGAGATGACGGCGGTGGCCACGGCCTGCGCGTTGGGGTCTTCCTCGATGTTGCGGACGAAGCTGTCGTCGAGCTTCAGCTCTTTGACCGGCAGCCGCGCCAGCCGCGACAGGCTGGAGAAGCCGGTGCCGAAGTCGTCGATCGAGAGCGCGACGCCGATGTCGTGCAGCGCCATGGCGGTGGCGAGGCTCTCCTGGTTCTGGCCCACCATGACGCCCTCGGTGATCTCAATCGTCAGGCAGCTTGCAGAGAGATGGAACTCCGCAAGAATACCCGCGATGAAGGCCGTCAGGCTGCGGTTGAGAAAGTGCAGCGGAGACAGGTTGACGGAGACATTGGGAACAGCAACTCCTTCCCTGCGCCAGGCGGCCATCTGGCGGCAGGCTTCGCGCAGGCTCCAGTAGCCGATGGCTTCGATCTGGCCGATCTCTTCGGCAAGCGGGATGAACTTGCCGGGCGCGATCTCTCCCAGCAGCGCATCGTTCCAGCGGCTGAGCGCTTCGACGCCAGTCAGCTCCAGGGTTTTGAGCTGCACCTTCGGCTGATAGACGAGGTGGATCGATTCGCTGGCGAACGCCGAACGCAGCGCATTGCCAAGGATGAGACGGTCCTTCGCAATCTGGTTCTGCTCCGGGTTGTAGAAGTAGTAGCAGGCGCGGCCAGCGGACTTTGCCTGCTGCATCGCGGAGACGGCCTGCTCTGCGAAGATTCCCGGCGCCATCTGGTCCTGTGCAATGCTGATGCCAATGCTGGCTGAGGTTGAGAGTGAGAGGCCTGAGACGTTGATGGGCGCTCGAAGAGCATCGAGAATCCTGTCGGCCATCGCCGAGGCGCGCGACACGTTGCAGTTGGGCAGCACAATCATAAAGACATCGCCTTCGGTCCTGCTCACAATGCCGTGCGGGTGCGTAAGCTTCTGCAGGCGATATGCCGCCTCGATGAGAATGCGATCGCCAACGGAGTGGCCCAGCGTGTCGTTGATGTCCTTGAAGTGGTCGAGGTCGAGCGCGAAGAAGGCGGTCTCGTTGCCCTGTTCGACGGGAAGAAGGTCGCTGGCCTTGTCGTAGAGCGACTGCCGGTTGGGCAGGCCGGTCAGGGTATCGAAGTGCGAGAGCTGCGCGATCTTCTGCCGCGCGTCGTCGGTCTCGATCGCCAGCATACTGAGATGAAGACACGCCGAGACCAGCTCCATCTCAAAGGCGCTGGGGCCGCGCTTTTCCTTGTAGTAGAAGGCGAAGGTTCCGGCCACACGGCCGTCGCGCATCTTGATGGGCGACGACCAGCAGGCCTGAAAGCCCAGAAGCAGCGCCTGAGACCTGAAGTCGTCCCAAAGAGGGTCCGTGCCGATGTCGGTCACGATGACCGTCTTGCCCAGGTATGCTGCGGTGCCGCATGATCCGGCGCGCGCACCGATACGCCGGCCGCCGAGCGACGCTGAGTAGGCTTGAGGTAAACTCGGGCCGGCGAGCGGGTGAAGGCGTCCTTCATCGTCGACCAGCAACATGGACGAATACACCCCGGGCGAGATGGCTTCGACGCGGCGGCAGATCAGGTCGGCAACTCCTGCGAGCGGCAGACCGCTGGCCACGGCTTCGAGAACGACACGTTGCAGGTTTTGAATCTGCTTGGTCTCGGTGATGTCGACGAGGACGATGACGAGGTTCGTTGCCTGGCCGTCCTTGTCCCTGATGGGACTTACGCTGGCCGAGACCCAGATCTCGCGCCCCGATTTGCTGTACAGCAGCGTATCGCCATGGACGACCTGATTGTGCCAGGCGCCCTGTCGCAGGCGCTCGAAGGTAGCGGTGTCTGTGTCGGGCCCGGGAAGAAACTCGGAGGGGCGCTTGCCTGTAACCTCATCGCGCGTGTAACCGAAGAGATCGGTGAAGGCGTGATTCGCATAGATGATGCGCCGGTCTTCATCGAGGATCAGGATGGCGCGATTGGTCGCGTCGACGGCGAGCCCCAGAAGTCGAAGCTCCTCCGTTGGCTGCCCCTTCTCTCCAGCGTTGAAAGGAAAATCCATATCGTTTACCCATGGGCACTGCCGTACTTAAAGGAAACGGCAGCGTTGCTGCTCTGCAATTGGAAGGGGGCACCGGAATCTTCTACTGAGGTATTGATATATGTGTCAGGGCCGGGAGGAAAGAAAAATCGTGCAACGCGGCGAGATTCTCCTCTTATGAGATGAAGATGGCCTGATGGGGTTGCAGGAGACGGTCTCATTCCATGCGGTTAAAAGGCAGCTTGGGAAAATGTTCTTTTTGTGACGAATGCCGCAGCCCGTCAGCAGGGTGTACGTCTCAGTTGCCGATAACCTGATGCGATTTCAGGTCGATGGTCACCATATCCACGCGCGACTGCGGAACGGACTGGCCCACCTGATGGAAGCCGATTATAAGGCTGGATGGATCGACGGTAATCCGCAGGTAGCCGTAGTTCGTGTCGTCGTAGTGTTTCAGGATGAGCTGTTTGGTTTTGACGGCAGCAGTTTTTGACTCCATATAGGTGACGTCCGTACCGAAGTTCGGCTCCTGCGCAGGCGCGCCACGGCGGCCCTTCACCATGGTGTTGACATTGTGTCCGGCATCACCGCATACGATGAAGGGCACTTCGATGTCCTTTCCGCCAAAGGTAATGATTCGCGAGTAGCGCTGATAGTTGTGCGCGTGGCCAGAGAGGACCGCGTGCGGATAGACGCCTGCCTGCGCGCAGAGGGTGTCGATCTGCGCCAGCATGTTCGGGCTGCCGCTGTGGTTGCCGCCCGTTCCCGGTGTCTTCGGTGGAGGCGAATAGCTGAAAGGAGGATGGTGCATTGCAAGCAGCACCGCGCCCGCATACTTCTCCTTCTTGATGCGCGCCAGTTGCGCCGCAAGAAAATCCAGTTGCACGTCGGGAACGCCGGGCCACTTTCCTTTCTCGCTGGAGATGACGCCGGGATCTTCCAGCGCATTGCTGAACAGGCCGATGATGCGGACGAAGGGCGCATCGAGCGTGAAGTACACTCCCGGCTGCGTCATCGCCGTGCGATGCAGCGACGCGGCCTCGGGTGTGATGGTCGGCGCCGTGGCGCAGAAGTTCCGCGTAAAGGTGTCGAGCGGCGTGCTTCCCGCCGGTGTGTTCGGAATCACGAATGAGTCGTGATTGCCCGGTATGGCAAAGATCGGTCCGGGGTAGCTGCGGTACGGGTCGTAGAACTGGTCGTAGTAGTACTTCGACTCGCCGAAGTCGTAGACAACATCGCCGAGGTGGAAGAAGAACATGGCGCGATTGGCGGCGTCTGCAGTGCGGCAGTCCTGCGTAACCTGGTCGGCGACGTTTCTTTCGTTGCCGTACTTGCCCTCGTTCGAAGCGCCGGTGTCGCCAGCCGCGTGAAAGACGAGCTTCTTTGCGGCCTTGATGCTGGAGACGATCTCCGGGCCATGCGGGCCGTAGGCCTCCTGCAACGTGAACAGCGCGTCCGGCGCCACGCGCGAGCTCTCGAAGCCGACGGTGTCTTTCTTCAGCAGGTTCTGGATTGCCTTGTACTGCTGCGTGTCCGACGGATGCTTGACCTTGAAGCGCGTTGGGTCGGGGGTGATGTTGCCTTCGTTGAAGACTGGCTGGGGGAGTGTGGTGGAAAGATCTCTGGGCACGTCAAACCTCTTCGCTGGAGCAGATTGAGAGACGGGGCCGGAAGTGTAGGCAAATGTATCACGTCTGCTACGCCCGCGCACTACCTGCGCGAGAGCGGTAGTGCCGTGGGTCAATTTGGTTGTTGACGCCCGGCAACGAATGGGCGCGCTATTTCAGCGTCTCCCAACTGCGCAGCGTGTGCTCGTAGAGCGCCATATTGACGCGCCTGCCGCGAAATTTGACGCCCTCCATCTCCAGCAGCAGGCGCTGTTCGCCTGCTGCTTCGCCGCGCAGTTTGATCTCACCGCCTGCGCCGACAATGCGCTGCCAGGGCAGCCCTTGCAGCGGAGCGTTGCGCAGCAGCTTCGCCACGGCGCGATGGTACAGCGGATAACCCGCCGCCGCTGCAACCTTGCCGTAGGTTGTCACTTTGCCGCGCGGCACAGAGCGGATGATGCGGCGGAACGCATCGTCGCGCTGCTCGTCTTTGCGAAGGGCGTCTTTGAGGATGCGGCGCTTGAGGTCCTGCGAGACAGGCGGGCGTGGCATGAAGAGAACTGTATCAGGAACACAGGTTGGAACTTTCACGCGCATGCTGGTGTCAAAGTGAATCAGGAGGCACGACATGAGCATGTCATCCGGTGGCAGCCGAGGTTTGAGTGCGGAGATCAACGTCACTCCGCTGATCGATGTACTTCTGGTGTTGTTGATCATCTTCATGGTCATACAGCCTGCATTGGTTCAGGGATTGGATGCGTTGGTGCCGCAGCCTCCGAAGAACGAGCGAGTGGAGGCAACTCCTCAGCCTGTTGTGGTTCAGGTTGTCGCGGGCGGCAGCAACGGTGCAACGTACAAGATCAACGGGGTCGCCTTCGATAAAGCAGCGATTGAGCCGAAGCTGACGGAGATCTTCGCAGTCAGAAGCAGTAAGGTCATGTTCGTCAAAGGCGACGCCGGCCTGGACTTCTCAGCGGTTGCGGAGGTGATCGACGATGGTCATCGGGCAGGAGTCGATAATATCGGCATCGTGACTGCGCGCTCGAGTGCTGCGCTCCGTTGATTGGAGATGAATCCCTCGACAGATTGGGCACCGGTTTTGTGCGTCGTCACATTTAGTAGGCCAGAGCCACCGCATCGCAGCGCATCTCGCTGGCGGCGGAGTAGAAGCGGTCGTTGCCGCTCGTGCGGTGCTCGATGCACTCGTAGCGGCCGAAGCCTCCGTCGCTTGCGCCCATGGGCCAGCCGAGCGCGGCGAGCGCCTTCTGCGTGGCTTCGGGGACGCCGTGTTCGAGCTTGAGAATTCCCTTGGGCCCGAGGCCTGCCGGGTCTTCGCCCATCGACTGCGACGAGCCTTCGTGGTGCCAGCGTGGGCTGTCGCCTGCTGCTTGAATGTCGAGCCCGTAGTCGACGCGGTTGATGACGATCTGCGACTGGCCCTGCGGCTGCATGTCTCCTCCCATGACGCCGAAGGACATCCACGGTTTGCCGTCCTTGCAGGTGAAGCCGGGGATGATGGTCTGGAAGGGACGCTTGCCCGGCGCGTAGATGTTGGGGTGGCCGTCCTGGAGCGAGAAGAGCTGGCCGCGGTCCTGGAACATGAAGCCGAGTCCGTCGGCGACGAGGCCCGAGCCCATGCCGCGAAAGTTCGACTGGATCTGCGAGATCATCAGGCCGTCGGAGTCTGCGACGGTGAAGTACGTTGTGTCGCCGTGCGCGGGCGCCTGGCCGGGATAGATGGGCGTGAGGATGCTGTCTGGCTTGATGAGCTTCGCGCGCTCTTTCGCGTACTCCTTCGACTTGAGCCAGTCGATGGGGATCTTCGCGAAGTGTGGATCGGCGTAGTAGCGGGCGCGGTCTTCGTAGGCGAGGCGCTTGGCCTCGATCTGCGTGTGCAGCGACTGCGCGGACTGGAAGCCCATCTCGCGCAGGTCGAAGTTCTCGATGATGTTGAGCATCTGCAGCGTGGCGAGGCCCTGCGTGTTAGCGGGCATGGCGAAGACCTCGACCCCGCGATAGGTGGTGGAGAGCGGGTCGAGCCACTCGGCGTGCTGGTCCTTTAAATCATCCTTCGATAGCCAGCCTCCAATGCGTTTGAAGTAGGCGTCGATGGTGTCGGCGATGGGGCCGTTGTAGAAGGCGTCGCGTCCGCCCTCGGCGATGAGCTTGTAGGTGCGCGCGAGGTCGGGGTTGCGGAAGACGTCGCCTTCGCCGGGGGCCTTGCCGTTGGGAGCCCAGGTGTGGAAGGCGTTGGCGATCTCTTCGATGCCCGCGCCGGGACGCGCGAAGGCGGCCATGTTGCGCTTGATGTAATAGCCGATGGTCTGCGGCACGGGTACGCCCGATGTGGCGAGATGGATCGCGGGCTCGAAGAGATCGGCCCACTTCAGCTTGCCGTAGCGCTGATGCAGGTTCCACCACGCATCGACTGCTCCGGGAGTGGAGACGGCGACGGCGCCGAGCGCGGGCAGCGCGCCGTTCTTTGCGCGAGAGCGTGCAGTCTCAAGCGAGAGAGATTTTGGCGAGCGTCCTGAACCGGCGAGCGCGACGACCTTCGATTGCTTCGGGTCCCACGCGAGCACGTAGCAGTCGCCGCCGACGCCGGAGCTGACGGGTTCGAGGAAGCCGAGGCAGGCGTTGGCTGCGACGGCAGCATCGGCGGCGGAGCCTCCGCGCTTGAGGATCTCGATGGCGGTGAGCGTGGCGATGGGGTGCGCGGTCCCTGCGGCTCCGCTACGACCCATGGATGCGGAGCGCGTGGCGAACGACGCTCCGGAAGGGCGGTCGCCTGCGTGAACGTCGTGGCGCGTGAAGCGCTCTGCATTCGCGGGCTGAAATTTTTCGAGCGGCGGCGAGGCTACGGGCGCGCTGACGCTTTGAGCTTCGACGGACCTGGCGATGGATGCAGCCCCGGCGGCGGCGAGTGGAAGTGTGGCGATGAAGGAACGGCGGCGCATGGGTGCTCCTTGATGGGCGTGTGCAGATGATCTTCGCATAGTTGCGGGCGGGAAGGGGGTTTGGTTTCGAGCTTCGCTCGAATGCCCACTCATGCCGCGATAAAACTGCGTCATGAATGGTGCACCCGACGGAGGTCATACATTCCCACCCTTCGCGATGAGACTGCGAAGGATGGGGCACCCGGACCTAATTGAGGATGTCGAAGTCGATGTGACGAATGGTTCCGGTGAACGGGAACGGGCTCTCGTAGTCGCCGACTGGCGAGGCGCTGTCTTCGCCGATGTCGAAGGTGTCCTCGAAGGAGAAGCCGAGCGGGACGGTGCGCTCGATACGCGCCTTGTCGACGAGCTTGTCGTTGACGTAGAGCGAGGCGGTCGCGCCCTTGCCTATACCGCCGCCGTCGTAGTCGAACTGCATACGAATCTTCGCCGGGCCGGGAGGAAGCGGGTCATGCGCGGCGATGGTCGTGATCGTGCGCTGGAAGAAGTTGTAGGTGTAGGTGGGGCGGCCGTCCTTGAGGAAGAGCGAGAAGCCGCCGCCCTCGGCGCCATCGGCGAGCAGAACGCCGTTCGCTCCACCGGCGGGAATGTCGACGTAGGCGGTGATGGTGTGCGAGTGGTTCTCGTAGACGGGCGTGAGCGAGAGGTAGAGGTGCCCCGTCTTCGCGTAGTAGGTGAAGTGCTTCTGCTTCGGACGCTCCTGCCTTCCGGCGATGCGCGGGTCGAGCGGATAGACGTGGTTCTTCTTCGCCTCGGTGTCGAAGAGCGTCTGCATCGTGTGCAGCCTGGCGGGCATCCTCTGTGCGAGATCGTCGGCCTCGGAGTAGTCGTTGTCGATGTGGTACAGCTCCCAGGGCTGCTTCATCATGCTCTCGGGCTCGGTGGAGTAGACCCACGGCAGCAGGCCGCTGCGCGCGGCGGCGATCCATCCGTCGTTGTAGATAGCGCGGTTGCCCATCATCTCGAAGACCCGCGTTGTGCGCTTGCCGGGCGCGGTGGCCGAGTCGAAGGTCGACGTCATGCTGATGCCGTCCACCGGCTGCTGCTTTACGCCGTTGACGGAGACGGGCTGCGGAACCTTCGCGGCTTCGAGGATGGTGGGCACGATGTCGGTCACGTCCTCGAACTGGGTGCGAATCTCGCCGGCTTTTTTGATGCGGCTGGGCCACGAGATGACGAGCGGGTCGCGCGTCGCGCCGAGGTGCGAGCCGATGCGCTTGCCCCACTGAAACGGAGCGTCGCCGGCCCACGCCCATCCGACGGGATAGTGCGGCGTGGTGCGCGGGCCGCCAAGCTCGTCGAGCTTCGCGAGCATCTCGGCGGTGCTCTGATGGATGCCGTTGATCTCGCTCATGGCGTTGACGGCTCCGTTAAGCCCGCCCTCAAGGCTGGCGCCGTTGTCTCCTGCGATGTAGATGATGAGTGTGTTGTCGAGCTGGCCGGTCGCGGCGATGGCGTCGATGACGCGGCCAATCTCGTGGTCAGTCTGCGCCATGAACCCGGCGAAGACCTCCATCAGCCGCGCGGACACTTTCTTCTGATCGGCGGAGAGCGAGTCCCACGCGGGGATGGAGGCTGGTCGCGGAGTCAGCTTTGTGTCAGGCGGAACGACGCCGAGCTTCTTCTGCCGCTCGAGCGCGAGCTCGCGATAGCGGTCCCACCCCATATCGAACTGGCCCTTGAATTTGTCGATCCATGCCTTCGGCGCTTGCAGCGGCGTGTGCGTTGCGCCGGTCGCGAGGTAGAGGAAGAAGGGCTTGTTGGGCGCGAGCGATCGCTGCGAACTGATCCACTGGATGGCGTGGTCGGCGAGGTCTTCGTTGAGGGTGTAGTCGTCTTTGCGGCCGGGCGGCGCGACCATCTCGACGGGCTGGGTTCCAAGTGTGAGTTCGGGGAACCACTGGCTGGTCTCGCCGTTGAGGAAGCCGTAGTAGTAGTTGAAGCCCTGGTGCGTGGGCCAGTGATCGAAGGGGCCGGAGAGCGTGACCTCGCGCTCGGGGATGAGGTGCCACTTGCCGATGGCGGCGGTCGCATATCCGTTGTCGCCGAGCACCTCGGAGACGAGCGCGGCGCTCTTCGGAATGGCGGCGTCGTAGCCGGGATAGTCGGTGCTCCAGTTGGTGATGGTGCCCATGCCGACGTTGTGATGATTGCGTCCGGTGAGCAGCGAGGCGCGCGTGGGCGAGCACATCGCGTTGACGTGGAAGCGTGTGTAGCGAAGCCCGCTTTGGGCGAGGCGGTCGAGCGTCGGCGTGGGGATGAGGCCGCCGAAGGTGCCGGACTGCGCAAAGCCCGCGTCGTCGATGAGGACGAGTAGAACGTTGGGCGCGCCGGCGGGCGCTTCAACGAGAGGAGAGGACGAAGGCGTTGAAGTCGCGTAGGTGGTGCCGATGGTGCCGCGAAAGGGAGCTGGAGGAATGGGGAGCACAGTGCGGTCGATCTCCTGCGCCGTAAGCCAGGGCTGGTGGAGCGTGCAGAGCGCGGCGGCGGAGATGGATAGTAACGTGCGGAAGGCGCTGTAGGACATCGCTCACCTCAACACGGCGTAGCGCAATGATCGCACATGCCGGTGGAAGGTGATACATCCCACCCTTCGCTGCCGCGAAGGATGGGGTACCCGATCATTCTCGGCAGCACTGGGTGCTCCACACAAGCGGCTTTATCGCATGTGTGGGCATTCGAGCGAAGCTCGAATGCTGCCGTTCTTCTTCATTGAAACCCTGCAAGCCCACCTTAGCGACGATGAAGCCGTCGCGAAGATGAGGCACCCGGCTTATTGTTTTAGTGCCAGCAGCCAGGGGCTTGCGGGTGTTGCCAGCGGCTGGTGGTCGAGGTCCAGCGCGTCGTGCTCCGCTACGCGGTAGGTTGCGAAGAAGCGGTTGAGCACGGCCGTCATCTGCTCGATGCGAGTGGCGTGTTGCGGCTGCGCGTAGAGGTTTTCGGTCTCGCGCGGGTCGGCCTTGAGGTCGTAGAGCTCGTTGGGGAAGCCGACGCCGCGAAACGGATAGCGCAGGATGAGCTTGTAGCCTGCGCTGCGCATCATGCGGGCGTTGCCGTACTCGCAGAAGATGGTGTCGTCGTGGGGCGTGGATTTGCCGCGCAGGTGAGGGAGGTACGACTTGCCCGGCGAGTTGATTGTGCGCGCGGTCTCTGCGTTGGGAGATGCGCCTGCGACTTCGAGCAGCGTGGCGAAGAGGTCGCAGTGATTGACGGCGAGATCGGAGACGAGATCGCGCGGCACACCGCCGTTGGGCCATGCGATGGCGCAGGGAACGCGGATCGACTCCTCGATGAAGTTTTGCGGGATGGTGGCGTTGCCCTTCTCCCAGAAGCCGTGATGACCGGCGTTGAGGCCGTGGTCGCCGGTGTAGACGACGAGCGTGTTGTCGAGCTGGCCGCGCGACTCCAACTCGTCGAGGACGCGGCCGACCTCGCGGTCGATGGCGGAGGCCGCCGCGTAGTATTGCGCGTGCTTCGTCCGCTCGACGGCGGGATCGGACGAGACGGGGATGGCCGTCTTGCCGTGGGCGGCGGCGAAGCGCTCGCGAGGGATGTCGCGGAAGGTTGCATCGTTGTACTTTGCGACGATGTCGGAGGGCATGTCGGTGTGCGGCGAGTGCGTGTCGGTGTAGCCGACGAAGAGAAAGAACGGCTTCGTTTGTGTTTGCCGCTCCGCGTAGTGCGAGCGCAGAAAGTTGAGCGCCTGTTCTGTAAGCAGAGGCGACTGAAGGCCCTCGACGACGACCTGCTTGCCGTTGTCGGAGAACTGCTGCTTGCCGTTGTGCGGGTACTGGTTGATCCAGTAGCTGAACCAGGAGTCGAAGCCGGGGTGCGGCTCGCGCTCTTCGCCGCAGTGCCACTTGCCGACGAGGCCGGTGTGGTATCCGGCGCTGCGCATCAGCTCGGAGATGAGCGTCTGGCCCTTGAGCCAGGGATAGGCGTAGGCCTGCTTCGTCTCCTCGATCCAGTCATGGATGCCGTGCTGCGAGGGCATGCGTCCGGTGAAGAAGCTCGCCCGCGCGGGCGAGCAGACGGGGCACGTCGTAAATGCGTTGGCCATGCGGACGCCGCTGCGCGCGATGCGGCTCATGTTGGGCGTATGAACCTCGGAGTTTCCATACGCCTGCTGGAGCCACTGGCCGTGGTCGTCGGTGAGGAAGACGAGGATGTTGGGTCGCGCGGGAGATGGCGGCCTCTTCTTCGAGGCACTCTGCGCCTGAGTGTTGGCGGCGGCGAGGGTCGAAGCTGCTGCTGCCGCGCCTAACGATTTAAGAAGTTCTCTGCGTTGCACCTTCATGGCCCGCCCTCGATCTTATTCGACCACGATACTACGGAAGAGAAGGCACAGATGCCCGGCCCTCGTTGGGAGCCGGTTTATCTGTGCCTTAATAAGTTACATATCTTTGGGCCAGTGTTTGGTGGCCTCGAGGGCATCTCCGGTTTCGAGCAGGCTCTTGAGGCTCGACAGGATGGCGGGCCAGCCTCCGCCGATGGACTCGAAGAACTTCGGCGTGTTGGCGTCGGCGGCATCCATGGTGCCAAGAGCGTGCGTAACGGTGAGTTTGACGGCATCGGCGGCAGGCTCAAGTTCAAAGGTGCACTGTGAGTGGCCTTTGGTCTTGAACTGGGGCATCAACTCGTGCTGCCAGGTGACGACGAGCCGGCGCGGCGGATCGAACTCGACGACCTTGCCTGTGTCAGCGACGCGGCCGTCGGGAGTCTTGAGCGCCCACGGGGTTCCGGTCTTCCATGTGGTGTCGTGCGTGACCTCACACCAGTAACGGCGGGTGAAGTCGGAGCTGGTGAGCGCTTCCCACAGTTTTTCGGCGGTGGTGCGGATGTAGATGACGTAAACGAAGGGCTGGCCGGCGGCATTTTTGGAACTCATGAGGCATCTCCTTTGCGTGGGCGTGCGGATTCAAGTGAATGTTTGAGATCGGCGAGCGTGCGCAGGGGCATGCGCTCATACTTGTTGATCCAGCGATCGGCGATCTGGTGGATGGGTACGGGGTTGAGGAAGTGGAGTTTGTCGCGGCCACGCTTGCGGGTGACGACGAGGTTCGCTGTCTCGAGGATGCGGAGGTGCTTGGTCACTGCCTGCCGCGTCATGTCCAGACCGACACAGAGTTCGTTCAGCGTCTGACCGTTGCGAGCGAAGAGGCGGTCGAGAAGCTGACGGCGGCTGAGGTCGGCGAGCGCCTTGAAGACGATGTCGGCGTTCATGAGGAGATTTTATGCAACCATTTGGTTGCATGTCAAGGAGGGCAAACTGAATGATCAAAATGACACAAGGTACTGGGATCTCCAGTACCTTGTGTTCAGGTCGAACGTAAGAGCTAGCGTTTCTCTGCGGCGGTCCGTTCGGCGATGGCCTTTTTGACGAGGGCTTCGGCCTGAGCGAGGCGGGCCTTGATCTCGGCGTCCGTCAGCGAGTGACCGTTTGGGCTGGTGGCGTATTTGGAGCCGTCGGCGTTGAGGGTGATGTGTGTGCCGTCTTTGCCGATGTAGACCTTCGATCCGTCGGGGTGGGTGTCGTAGCGGGTGCCGTCAGGGCCGACGTAGCTCTTCGATCCATCGACCTGGGTCGTGAGCTTTGTGCCTCTGTTGATATAGACGCTGGAGCCATCGGGACTGGAGTTGATGCGCAGGCCACTCTTGTCGACGATGACGGCTGATCCATCTTCGCCTCGGATGTTGACGCCGTCTTTGCCGACGTAGACGGAGGCCCCGTTATCGCCGTTGATGGAGATGCGCGGCGGAGGCGGCGGTGCGGGTGGCAGCGGGGCGATGGAGGCCTTCTTCAGGTTGATGTCGCCCTGGCTGGTGGTGATGCGGACCAGCGGGCCGCCCTTGCCGACGGTGCCGGAGTAGGACTTGTGGTTGGAGTCGTCGCCGCCGGTCTGGGCGAGGTCGAAGTCATTCTCCAGGTCGCCGTTGGTGGTCTCGGCCTGAACGGTGAAGCCGGCCTGCTCCGGCAGCATCAGGCTTACCGAGCCGTTGCGGTTCTCGACGGTGACGTTGCCGAGTGGGGGCGCGCTGGTGATGTCGACCGAGCCATTGCGGTTGGTGACGGAGACGTCGCCGGCGACGCGGTCGAACGTGATGTTGCGGTTGCGCGTTGCCAGGGTCAGCGGGCCGACGGCCTGATCGACGGAGAGGTCGGCGTTGGGGCTGATCTCGACTTCGCCGTCGAGGCGTCCGAAGCGGAGGTCGGTGCGGCTGGTGTGGAAGCGGACGTTGCTGGTGATGTGCTGGAGGTGCGTGGTCCCGAAGAACTCGCCGTCCATGGTGGCGGTGCCGGTGATCTCGGAGAAGCTGAGGTCGCGGGCGCGGCCCTGGATAGAGACTGGCCCCGTGACCGAGTGCGCGGAGAAGGAGGAGTCGCCGTTGTTGATGCGGGCCATCACGGGGCCGGTGATGCCGGTGATGGTGATGTCGCCGTGATTGGATGTGACGTTGACTGGCGCTTTGATGGAGGCGACGTGGACGTCTCCGCGGTTGGAGAAGACGGTTGCCGGGGCCGACGCCGGGACGGTGATGGAGATGTCGGCGCGGCTGCCTTCGATGGAAGGCAGCGAGACCTTGACGACGTCGCCATCGGTGTCGATCTTCGGCGAAAGCTGTTGTGCGCGGGAGTCGGCCTCGGAGTCCGAGCGCGTATAGACCTGCTTGTGCACGTCGATGTGGATCTGGTTGTCGTCGCTGGTGCCGGAGACGGTGACATCGCCGCGCGGGTTGTCGACAGTCAGGGAGCCATTGGCGGGAAAGGCCTGCGCGAGGGTCTGATCGCTCTCGTGCTTGTCGCCGAGGAACTGGTCCATGTTGTCGGGATCGATGTGCCACCGGCGCGCCCATGATCCGTCGTGTACGCCGCTGAAGACGATGCCGGTGATGCCGAAGATCAGCAGCAGGGCGAAGACGCCTCCGCCGAGCGTGCGGCGGCGAAACACGGGTTCGTCGCCGTGAAAGTAGCTGTCCCATCCCCACTCCAGCAGCATGATGCCGCCAACGCCGACCAGCAGCAGCGGCCACCAGCGTGAGTACCAGCCCCAGAAGAAGGTCGAGGAGATGTGGCCGGTCTGGATGAGCAGAAAGACGACGCCGACGGCGATCATCAGCAGCGGGCCGACGATGGAGGTGCGGCGGCTGCCGCGCATCTGCGCGCGGTAGGCCTGCTGCTGGGCGCGATAGTAGTCGCGCTGGAGGCGGGCCTGCTCGCGCATGACGCGGCGCTGGTAGCGCCAGTCGCCCTGTGGCGGAGGATACTGACCGGGAGGCGGCGGGTACGGTGGTGGTTGGGTGGCCATGGTCGTCTAGCGCCCTTCCTGGTCGTTCTGGTTCGGATGGCTTTGGCCGGGCGTGTCTTCCAGCGTCGAAGGCGGAACAACGGAGCTCGTGGAAGCGGCGGGAGGCGCCTGGTAGGGAGGGTACGCCGGTGTCGCCGGTACTGAGCTGTAGACCGTCTTCTCCGCGAGAACCATGAGGCCGGCGACGATGATGAACAGCGGCCAGCTTCTTCCAAAGGGCAAGATACGGAACTCGGCGAGGAAGAACATGACGCCGACGAGGATGACCCAGATGGAGCCGCGCAGGGCGCAGAAGAGGCGCATGCGGTAGAAGGCGGAGCCGTCGTTGGCGAGCGTAGAGCCGGTGGCGGTCATCTTGTTGTAGAAGATCCAGACGCCCAGCATGATGAGGAAGAGCGGAAGAAAGATGTGCGGGAAGCCGTGGAAGATTCCGGCGTTGCCGACGAGAAAGAGCACGCCCAGGCCGATGAGCCAGATGGCCCCGACGGGGAAGCGGTTTCGAGGCGCGGGGTATGCACCGGGGTCGAAGACCGGGGGATTCATGTAGGGGTTGGCCGCGGGGGGCGTGTAGCTCTGCCACGGCATCTCCCAGGGCTGCTGCGTTGCGCCCGGTGCGGGGGCGAACGGAGCGGCAGCGGGAGGGGTGTACGGATTGGCCGGGGGCACGTAGGCGTCGGCGGGGGGCGGCACCGGGGTGGAGGTTCCGCCCGAGGCCCACGACTTGCCGAAGCCGAGGCGCTCGCCGAGATCATTCAGGCCGAAGGGATTGGGCAGCGGGGTTCCATCGCGCCGCGCGACGGCGGTCTGATAGGCCTCGAAGACCTGGTAGAAGACCCAGCCAGCGACGAAGATGCCGAAGATGCTGCTGTTGTCGGCCAGCGAGACCAGGACGGCGAAGACGATGAGGTGGACGACTCCCTTGGCGAACTGGCCGTTGTACATGGCGCCGACGCCGGGGATGAAGCCGAGCAGGGCGGCGAGGCCGGGGTTGGGCGCGCCGGTTGGCGGCAGCGGAGGAATCGCGCCGGCGGCGGCATAGTTCGGGCCGGGGTCAGGGTAGGGGCCGGATGAAGGAGGCGGAGCCGCTCCCGAGATCTTCGAGGCGAGGCAGGGCTCGCAGTAGATGGCTGTGCCCACGACGCGGGTGCACTCCTGGCAGAGTGGTTTGCCGCAGTTCTGGCAGAAGGCGGTGCGTTCCCGCTCTGGATGATTGGCGCAGTTCATGCCTGGCCCCCTTGCTGGCGTTGCCTGAAGACGTTGGGAATAGAGACAAATGAGACCTGTTCAAGATGACGGGCCGGCTGGGGGGAGGGGCCGGACTGTTCGTTCTGCGATGCCGATGCCGTAAATTGCAGCGCGTGACGCGGCATGACGCTGCTGGAGCCGGAACGGGGACGCGGTGCGCTCTGCTTCTGCTGGGCGGGGGACTTCTGGTCGTCCTGATCGCCCTGCTTCTGGTCGCCTGAAGGGGCGTTCTTATTGGGAGCAGCTGCTGGCGCGGCGCTGGCCGGGGCTGTGCTGCCGCCGGAGTCGTCGCCGCGCAGGTCCTGCACGCGCGACTCAAGCTCGTAGACCACGCGAAGGTTGTCGACCGAACGCATGACGCGCGCGTTGGTGTCGTAGAAGCTGCGCTTCAGGCTCGAAGGCTTCAGGTCGCTCAGGCGAAGCTGCGTTACATGCACGCCGGTAAGGTTGAGCGTGACCGCAATCGAGAAGAAGGCCATCGCCGCCGTCATGGCCAGCCGTGGCTGCATGAAGGTGTGGCGGACGGACTGGAGGCGGAAGGCATTTGCGACGCGCTGGCGGAAGGGCAGCACGTTGCTCGCGGTGTAGACGGCGGGTGAGGCGGCCGCGGGGGTGAGCATGGGCTGCCCAAAGAGCGGATTGGCCTGCGTGGAGTTCGCGGAGACGGAGTTGGCGGCCGGGCCGGTGGCGGCAAGGATGCGCTCCAGCAGGTCGGCCGGGGGCTCGGGCTGCGGGGTCTTGAGCCGCATCAGCCACTCGGCGCCGCGCCGGGCGTCGATGTACATGCGGGAGCAGTCGGCGCAGGTGGCCAGGTGACGGTCGAAGACGGCCTGCTCGTCGGGCGTGAGGGCGCCGTCGATAACTTCGGCCAGCATGGCCTCGCACTGGGCGCAGATGGCCGAAGCGGCATCACCGAAAGGCTGCGCGTTACCGAATTTGTTGATGTCTGCCACCTTCAACCACCTCTCTTTCTATCACGCCTGTTTTCGACTGCTTTCAGGCTTTCTACATCTGTTTTTCTATACGTTGCAATAATCTTGCAAGTTCCCCGCGACCGCGGCTAATACGGCTTTTTACCGTGCCCTCGGGAATGCGCAGTACCTGCGCGATATCTTTGTAGTCCATATCTTCAAGGTCACGAAGAATCACAGCCTCGCGAAGCTCGGGCGAGAGCTGTTTGAGCGCATCCTGGATGCGTGCTTTTAGCTGAAGAGACGCGACATGCTTCTCCTGGGACTCGCGGGGGTCGGCGAGCCGGTCGGCCATGGTGGGGCCATCTTCTTCGCCGTCGAAGCTCGCGTCGAGCGAGTCGGAGGCGCGGTCGAGGCGGGTGCGGCGGAAGTGATCGACAAGCAGGTTGCGCGCCAGCGTGGTGATCCAGGTCTGAAAGCTGCCCTTTTGCAGGTCAAAGCTCGAAAGATTCTTGTAGAGCTTGAGGAAGACGTCCTGGGTCAGGTCCTCGGCGTCGCTCGAGGAGCCGGTGAAGCGATAGCAGATGCCATAGATGCGCCGGTGCTGGGAGACGACAAGCTGCTGCCACGCCTGGGAGTCGCCGGCGATACATTGGCGGACCAGTTTGGCGAGTGCTTCCTGTGCGGCTTCCTGTTCGGGCGTGCGCTCCAACGTTGCCTCAAATGATCTGGACGGTTGTAAGAGTGTACCGCGCGCAGGGGCTGTTAAAGACTGGGTAGCGACAGGGTTATCCGGGGTGGAACGAAGAACCTGCACCTGTTGTGACGGCCGGGGGGCGCGCCTGGGCCGGATGCTGTGGCCGGGGGCCGGAATCGCCATGTGAAGAACGCCCATGCGGATGGTATACGCATGGGCGACGGGAGTTGTTCACTGAGCTGTAAGATATTGAAAATAAGACGAATAGTAGCTGTTGTAACGAAGAACACCTCAGTTCGTGCCATCCTGAGCGGAGTGGCGTAGCCGTGGAGTCGAAGGACCTGCATTTTCGTTCTTTCCCCAGCGAAAATCTGCCCGCGCACAGGAAAAATGCAGGTCCCTTCGACAAGCTCAGGGCAAGCTCTTCGACTGCGGGTTCGCTAAAGCGCGACCCCTTCACTCAGGATGACACCCTTTAGCTACTCCCCGCCTCTCTGGCTCCGAATCACTTCCGTGTGTCGTCCATCATCGTCGGCGCGGTGATGACGCCGCAGGCGATGCGGTTTCCGGCGTTGCCGGTGGGGTCGGTCTTCATGTCGTCGGCCTTCTCGTGGACCATGAAGGAGGTTCCGCCATTGGCCAGGATGGAGTTAGGCGCATCGGGGGCGAGCGAGATGTAGTCGACGGTGAAGGTCGCCGAGCCGGTGCCATCGCCCGCTACGGTGATGTTCTTGGGCAGGTCGCCGTCGTGATGGCCCATCGGGTTCTGGAGGCCGTGCTGCTTGGTGGTGGGGTTGAAGTGGCCGCCCGCGGACTTGAAGTCGGGAGCTTCGCAGAGGGGCTTCTGGTGGATGTGGACGGCGTGCTCGCCCATGGGCAGGTTCTTGAGATTGACCTTGATGATGACTTTGTCGCCTTTGGAGGTGAAGGCGGCAGTACCGGCGTCCTTGCCGTCGGAGGTCTTGAGGTGGACGACCAGAGGTTTGGTCTTGGCCGCGAAGGCGGGCATGGCTACGAGGCTGATCGCGAGAGCTGCTGCGGAAAGGCGCATGGTGCTTTTCTCCTGAAAAGAGTTCGCTGAAGGTTGAGATGCCGGAAGTTGACGCAAAGAAAGAATAACCGAGTAAAGTCGGGATGGTTTAATAGCTGCGGTTGGGATGACAGAGCTTGCACCTGCGGGTAGGATTCATCCCACCCTTCACTGCGTGAAGGATGGGGCACCCGGGCTTTTGCAATGACTTCGCTCAGGATGACAGTTTTTGGGTGATTTGGAATGGAGGCGGAATGAAAGCGGTTCTGTTCAGCTTGATAACAGCGATGGCAGCGACGACGGCGTGGGGACAGCCTGCGGCCGAGAAAAGATGCGGTGAGCTAACAGGGGTGACGCTCGACCATGCGAAGGTGACGCGGGCGGCGCTGGGCACCGTTGCTGATTTGGAGGAGATGAAGGTCTCTAACGCAGCAAAGATTCCTGCCTTTTGCCGGGTGCAGATCGAGGACACGCCTTCTGCCGACTCAGAGATCAAGACGGAGGTCTGGCTGCCGCTCGCAGGGTGGAACGGCAGGCTACGCGCGCAGGGGAACGGCGGTTTTGCCGGGTCGATCTACTACGGCGCGATGGCCGAGACGGTGCGGCAGGGATATGCGACGGTGGGCACGGACACGGGTCACGTCGGCGGCAAGGGTGACTTTGCGCTGGGGCATCCGGAGAAGGTGAAGGACTTTGGCTGGCGCGCTGTGCATGACATGACAGTGCAGGCGAAGGAAGTCGTCAAGGCGTTCTACGGCAAGGCGCAGGAGAAGGCTTACTTCACGAGCTGCTCGGACGGCGGGCGCGAGGCGTTGATGGAGGCGGAGCGGTTTCCGGCGGACTATGACGGGATTCTGGCGGGCGCTCCGGCGTACAACTGGACGGGGTTGTTGTCGGGCGCGGCGGCGAACAGGCACGTGATCGAGACACACGCAGGGAGCGCTCTGCCTGCAGAGAAGGTTCCGGCGCTGGCGGCGGCGGTGAGGGCGGCGTGCGATACGAAGGATGGTGTGAAGGACGGCGTGCTCAACGATCCGCGTGCGTGCGGGTTCGATCCGGCGGCGATGTTGTGCAAGGCGCGAGATGCGAAGGACTGCCTGACGGCTCCGCAGGTGGAGACGGTGAAGCGGCTCTATCGCGGGACGGTGGATGACGCGGGCAAGGTGGTGTTTCCCGGGCTGCTGCCGGGAGCGGAAGAGGGGCAGAACGGCTGGACGCGGTGGATCACGGGCGACGACAAGGAGGCGGCCATGGTGTTTTACTCCAAGGGCTACTTCTCCAACTTCATCTTCGACGATCCGAAGTGGACGGCGAAGGACTTCGACTTTGACCGCGACTACAAGCTGGCTCTCACGAAGACGGCGGACGCGCTGGACTCGACGGACGCGAACCTGACGCCGTTTGTTGCGCGAGGCGGAAAGCTGGTGCTCTATCACGGGTGGAACGACCCGGGGATTCCAGCGCTGATGACGGTGGACTACTACAACGCCGCGGTGCGAAAGATTGGCCAGGGCGCAGCGGACGGTAGCGTGCGTCTCTATATGGTTCCGGGAATGCAGCACTGTTCGGAGGGTCCAGGAGCGACGGAGTTCGGCGAGGGGATGGGATCGCGCGGCGACGCGGAGCACGATGTGTTTACGGCTCTCGAAGGCTGGGTGGAGAAGGGAAGCGCCCCGGGAGTGCTGACGGCGGCAAAGATCGAAGGCAAAGGCGCGGAGAGGAAGACGGTGATGACGCGCCCGCTGTGTCCTTACCCGCAGGTGGCGAAGTATGACGGCAGGGGAGATGTGGCTAAGGAGGGGAGTTTTGTTTGTGTGGCGAAGTGGAGCCGTTAAAGTCAGACGCTATTCTTTGTCTTCATAAGGGCCGAGGAATCTTTCGCCATTGAAATGGATCAGATGAGTCGGAGCATCTGCGACCCACACCTCGGTCTCCCATGAAATGTCGTTCAGGTATTTCAACATGGCATGCCGGTCGAGGAATGCGGTGACGAAGACAAGGCCCGCGGAGCAATCTTTGAAAAGCTTCTTTAGTTCACCGCGTCGTTTTGGATTGACTGGTCCATGACTGGTGACTGCTTCAATAAGAACAAGCCAGTTTTTCTTCTCTACATAAACCGCCACATCAGGCATCTTGCCGTGAGCTTCGATCGCAACGCCCAGTTTTTTGAGCAGACGGTCGTCAAAGTAAGCCCATTTTTGACCGGTATCTCCAACGTAAATAAGCTTTCCGCCAACGGTAAAGATTTCGCAGAAGTCTTCAATGATCCTCTCGATGAGGATATTTTGCCCGCCTGGGGAAAGGGTGATTGTTTTGCCTTTGGCAACCTGGATAGGGATTCGTTTCATCTCGCGTTCGCGAGCGTATCTCGTCTTCAGGGTTTCAATAGACGCTAGATATGTCTCCAGTCCCTTCCGATATGCAGGTGTCCCGAAGGTTTTGAGCAGTTCGAGAAGGCCGGGCTCTATTCGATAGACCGTCTTTGCGCTATTGGTCGCGCGTTCAAGATCATCTGGGTTGATGGAGACGATTCCAGCGTCGAGGAACTGATGAATGGTTTGGCGGCGCACTGTTTCGCGCGTATTGGGGGCATACACTCTGCCGTAATATTCCCGGAAGTAATCCATCATTGGCGTGATGCCTAGTAGCGGGTCTTCGGCCTTCGACCATGATGTATCCGGCTTGATGTCCAGCAATGAAAGGAGCGTTAGCGCGGAACGCTCGTTCTGTTGTTCTCGCGGCAGGCCAAGATCTTTCAGTATTTCAAGAGCTTCGGCGATCTTCTTTTTTGCTTTGACGGGCTTGAGTTTTGTCATTGCCAAACCGAATATCTCCTGTTGAACATAGTCGTCGATTGTCTGTTGGTTGGGAAATACATCGCCGATTCTGTTGCCCAGTGCTCTGAGTTGGTGAGCGGTTGGGTACCGAAAGCTGCGCAGGTCCGTGGCGTTTACCTGTGTGTGTCCGTTGAACTGGCGGAAATACATGTCAACGAGCGTCGAGTTGAGAAAAGCGGTCAACCCTTTCGCAATGTCGAAGGGGATACCGCCTCCATTGTGATGGAAGTAATTCAGATGATTCTCGAAGCCGATTTGACCGGAGTTGATGCGAGTCGAGTCGTACACTGCGGCCACAATCCGCTTTTGTTCTTCTTTTGCGGAGAACCGTTTTACGAGTGTGTAGACTCCGCTGGGAATCAGTAACGCTTCGGCGCCGGGTAGCATTTTCATGGCCTGCGGTTTTTTGCCGGGTTCCTTTGGCCATTTGACATAACCATTCTCAAGATGCCGAGGATAGATCAGGGGAACGGTGTTCTCAGCAGGTTCCATCTCCAGAAATGAAGTAGCGCGAAAATCGACCACCCGTCCGGTGGATACCTCTAAATCCAGATCATTCAGTGTTGTCTCCAACGACGACATGTGCTCGGCGACTGAGGCTCCGAGCTCATCGGGAACGATATGAATAAAACAATCGGGATCGCCTTTGCGAGCCAGCTTCTCATAGGGAATCTCTCGAATGGTGATCTGCTCGTCTTCCGGGCCCGCGCCTGAAGATATCGTTACATTCGCAGGAGACGCCCCTTTAACACCATAGAAAATAACGTTCTCTTGTAGAACGCTGTCATCTTTGAACGCAACCTGACGGGATTCAAAGACATGAATCCGTTTGAGAGTCAGTGTCTCCAGCAGAAGTTGGCGGAAGGGCTTGAAGTAGGGACCGTTACAGAAACTGCGTGGTGTAATGGCAACAAGTTCGCCGCCTGGAGCAAGCAGTCTTAGCGCCACGGAGAGAAATCCTGTGTACAGGTTAGATGTTTCGATGCCGATTTCACGCAACATCAGCCGGCTCTCTGAGTCGCTCTCAATCTTTTTGTAGGGCGGATTGAGGATGGCGCAGTTGAACTGCCTGACTTCGCCGAACATCTCCTGTCGAAGCTGTCGAACACCATCGTCAATGAAGTCCTTTTCAAGGAGCTTCGACTCAAAAGCTATTCCGGCTTGTTCGCAAGTCGTTCGACATTGCGCGAGCGTGTCCAGCAAGTATCCACTGAGAACGGGATCAATCTCGTAAGTCGTGGATTGAATGGAGCGTGGCTTCTGCTGGCGGTTGCATATCTCACTTATGAACGCCGCCGTGAGGGACCCAACGCCAGCTCCGGCGTCCAGCAGTGTGATGTGGCTTTCTTCTGCATCGAACATGGATGCCATCAGCCGGGCCGTGGCTGGGGCAGTCATGAACTGTCCAAGATCGGTGCGACGTTCAGGCGCAAGTTTCCGATTTGCGTCCAATCGGAAGAAATCAACGCTCTGCACCAGACCTGCGACGCTCATTTGATCACCAGCATGTATTTTATGGTTCAACATCCCGGTCACAAAGCGCTAGTTGGAGTCAGCCGACCGTGGGTAACTCGAGCTGTTCGCTCTGGTGTTCGTCGATGAAGGGTTGGAAGTGGGTGCGGCAGCGGGCTTCGTAGAGGCCGGCGGCTCCTACGACGACGAGTTCCTGGCTTTGGCCGAGGCGCTGGGTGTGGATGGCGGGTGCTCCGCAGGTCATGCAGACGGCGGAGAGCTTCGTGACCTCGTCGGCTAACGCCATCAGGTTGGGGACGGGGCCGAAGGGCTCATTGGCGAAGGTGGTATCGAGGCCGGCGAGGATGACGCGCTTGCCCAGGTGGACCAGCTCGAGCGCGAGCGGGATGACGTCGTTGTCGAAGAACTGCACCTCGTCGAGGCCGATGACGTCGACCTCGCCGATCTTGCCGTTCGAGAAGAGGTCTTCGCGCAGTCGGTCGCTGTTGGGGGTGACGACGGAGGCGTCGTGGGTCTGCGAGCTGTGGCTGGCGATGGCGGTGCGGTGGTAGCGCAGGTCGATGTCGGGCTTATAGCAGGCGACGCGCTGGCGGGCGATGCGGGCGCGCTTGAGGCGGCGGATGAGCTCCTCGGATTTGCCGGAGAACATGGGACCGGTAATGATTTCGATCCTGCCGATCTCGATCCTGCCAATCTCGGTGCGGCCTGTGGTGTTGGGTTGCTGCATGGTGCGCGGTGCGGCCTCTCGCCTGGGGATGTGGCTATCGTAAACGGGCTGGCAGGGGAGAGACGGTGGATAACGGGGGACGAAACCCCCGGGAACTCTTTGTCAACGGGCAGTTTGTGTCGAGTTGTCTTGACATTGTGATGAGACGAAGTTAGCGTTTACGAATTCCAAAGAATAAAAAGCACTACCGATTTCAGGTTTGACCTGTTGCCGTGAGAAGGGTTTTTAAGACGCCCGGTTCTTCTGAACGTTTTTGGTTCTGAGTGCCGGGTTTGTGAGCAATTTAACCGGATTGACGGTTTTTTATGGAGACTACGATGCAATTGCGAAGGCTGTTGTCGTTATGCGTAACGGTTCTGGCGGTCTGTTCGATCGCTATGGGGCAGGGAACCACCAGCCGTATCTCGGGCGTTGTGACGGACACGTCGGGAGCGGTGGTTGCTAATGCTACGGTGACGGCCATCAACGAGGGCACGGCCGCCGTGTTTACGACGAAGTCGTCGACGGCGGGAACGTATGCCTTCGACCTGCTGCAGGTGGGGCGGTACACGATTAAGGCCGAGGGGCAGGGCTTCAAGCAGTATGTCTCGACGGGGAACGTGCTGGCGATCGGCGTGCCGACGAGTGTGAATCCGAGGCTCGAGATCGGCGGCAGCACGGAGACGGTGACGGTCGAGGGCGGCTACGACCTGGTGCAGACGGAGTCGTCGGGTAACTTCGGCGGAATGATCGACAGCGTGACGCTGACAGAGTTGCCGATCGTGGGCACGCGTGGACGCAACCCGCTGGGACTGGTGCAGTTTATGCCCGGCGTCGTGTCGAACGGCGCAAATGCGACGGGGGGCGGAATCAGCGTGAACGGCTCCCGCGACCGCGCGTGGAACTATGTTCTGGACGGCATCGACGCGAACGAGAGCTCGTCGGGCGGATCGAACACCTCGCCGCCGCACCAGAACCCGGACATGCTCTCGGAGTTTCGCGTGATCACGTCGGCTCCGACGGCGGAGTATGGCCGCAACTCGGGCGCGCAGGTGATTATGGTGACCAAGTCGGGAAGCAACCAGTGGCACGGCAACCTGTTCTGGTTCTATCAGTCGCCGTTTTTGCGAGCGAACTCGCCGCAGAACAAGGCGGCATCCCCGCAGTTGGGTCGCTCTCAGTTCGTTCAGAACATTCCGGGGGGCTCGATCGGTGGGCCGATCTGGAAGGACAAGGCGTTCTTCTTCTTCAACATCGAGCTTCTCCACGCGCTCTCTTCGTCGACGGTGACGAGGACGGTGTATACGCAGGCGGCGCGCAATGGGCAGTTCCGGTATGTCACCAGCACGGGCGGAGTTTTAAGGAACGCTCCCGTTGGGACCCCGGTCGTACGTGACAGTTCTAACAATGTCATCTCTGCGCCGTCCGTGGATGCGAATGGAAACCCGATCCAGACGTACAGCACCTATGACATGGTCGCCAACGATCCGTTCCATGTGGGGCTGGACCCGTCTGTGGCGTCGTTTCTGAAGCTGGCGCCGCTGCCGAATACCTACACGGTCGGAGATGGCCTGAACACTGGAGGCTATACGTTCGTCGCTCCTTCGACGGACAAGCAGGTCGACCTGACGTTCAAGGTGGACTATCGCTTCAACGACAAGAACTCGGTGTATGTGCGGTGGATGTCGGGACATCAGAATACCTATGCCGACATTACCAATGCGGGCCAGCAGGTCTTCCCCGGCGGGCCGGCGGTGGTCAATACGTTTCGCCTGCCGCGCAACCTTGCTATCAACTATCGCTGGAGTCCTACGGCGAAGGTGACGAATGAGTTTGTCGTCGGCATGAACCGGTTCGGCTACCGGTTTGAGAATCCGGGTATTGCCCAGGGTCAGCAGATGCCGTTCACCTTCAATACGGTGAACAGCCTGACGCCGGCCTCGCCGCTGAACTCGTTTCTGGGAAATAACCGTTATTTGACGACCTTCCAACTGGTCGATAACGTGACGTTCGTACGCGGAGCTCACATCTTCAAGGCGGGTGTGAACTTCCGTTACGGCCGCGAGATCGATGAGCGCGGCTCGATCGGAAACCTGAATGCGATTCCGCAGGTGAACTTCTCGACCGGCTCGAATGCGCCGGACACGGTGGGATACAACACGCCGAAGGCATCGAGCAACATCAACGCCGCCTTCGATCAGCCCGGCCTGTATGCCGCGCTCAACGATTTGCTGGGAAGAGTCGGTCAACTTCAGGCCGGTTACGTGGCGCAGCGCGACCTCTCCGCGTTCAAGCCTGCGGGGACGGTGAACTACATGGACCACCGCTGGCCGGAGTACGACTTCTACGTGCAGGACTCGTGGCACGCGACGCCGTACCTCGTGCTGGACTTCGGGCTGCGGCTGGATGCGCGGTCGGCGCCGGACTTCCATACGATTCCGGGGCTGGTGCCGAACCAGGTCCCGCGGTATGGGGTTCCGTTTACCTCGCAACTGCAGTTCGTTCACGGGAAGTATATGGATAGCCGGTGGACGAACTTTGGGCCGTCGATTGGCTTTGCCTACGATCCGTTCCACGATGGCAAGACATCGATCCGGGGCAACTTCCGGATAGCGTACGACCGCATCAACTCGTTCTCGTTCTCGTCGACCGTCTTTCAGGGGATGCCGGGGCTGTTGTATCAGATCACCGATGCGACGAGCGGGCAGGACAGCTTCACTGGCGGAGTTCCGACGAAGATGGGTCTGCGCGCGAAGAACTGGGCCCCTCCGGCTCCGGCGGCGACTCCGACGAGCCTGCTGACGCCGCCGACGTACAGCGCCAACTCGTTGACGGTCTCCGATCCGAACATGCAGACGCCGACGGTGCAGATGTGGGGTCTCAGCATTCAGCGTGAGCTGGTGAAGAACACCGTGTTTACGATCTCCTACATCGGAAATCACGGCACGCATCTCTACGGTGGCTACGACTCGAACCAGTCGGAGATCAACTCGAACGGGTTCCTGGCGGCGTTCAAGGACGTGCAGGCGGGCAACGACAACGCGCTGATGACGCAGATCATCTCGAAGGACACGCGGCGGAAGGCGGGTGAGAACGGGAGGGACTTCGTCAATCGCCTTTATAAAGCAAACCTGGTGACCAACAACGTTGGGGGGCTGGCGAACTCGCTGGCGACACGACTGCAACCAGCGACCGGACAGCCGAATGGGCTCCCGATCGTGAATGGAACGGGGCTGCCGGACACGTTCTTCAAGCCCTACTCGCAGTATCTTGGCGGGTTGTTTGTGTTGGAGACGCGGGGCTACTCGAACTACAACGGCCTGCAGCTTCAGTTGGAGAAGCGCTTCTCTTCGGGGCTGCTGACGACGGTGAACTACACGTATTCGAGGACGATGGATACGCGGTCGTTCGACCCAACGTTTACGACGGTCGCTACGGGATCGTCGCAGTCGGCGGCGGGCACGCCGTTCGACTATCACCAGCCACGGCTGAACTACGCTCCGGCGGACTTCGACAACGCACAGGTGATCAGCGGGTATTTCGTCTACTCGCTTCCGTTCGGGCACGCGCGCAAGTATGGCGTGAACTGGAACCGCGCGGTGGAGGCGATCGTTGGCGGCTGGGAGGTGTCGGGAGACGGCAACTGGCAGTCGGGGCGTCCGCTGACGCTGTACTCGGGCTCGAATACGTTTGCGGGAACGGTGCAGTCGACGCCGAACTGCACGGGGAACTGCGACAAACATATGGGCAAGGTCCATCGCGAGTCGAACGGCCAGCTTTATTTCCTGACGGCGGAGCAGAGGGCGATGTTCTCGACGCCCGCTCCCGGACAGATGGGAAATATCGGCCGCAACTGGCTTCGGCAGAACGCGACGTGGAACGCCGATGCCAACTTCTCGAAGTCGTTCCGGACGTTCAAGGAGCAGACTCTGCAACTTCGACTGGAAGGGCAGAACATCTTCAATACGGTCAGCTACGACACGACGGGATCGCAGAACTATACGTCATCGAGCTTCACCAGGCTGAATGCAGCCGTGGATGGCGTGGTCAACACAACGCCGCGGCGGTTTCAACTTGCGGCGAAGTACGTGTTCTAAGGGAAGCATTGTGAGGGCGTGCGAGGGTTTTCGCACGCCCTTTTCTTTTGAAGGAGCGGTTCGCGCTTCGCGCGAATGCCCACTCATGCCGCGATGAAGCCGCGTCATGAATGGGGCACCCGGCACCCGGCTTCACCCCAGGCTGGTATAGGCGGGGCCTTTGACCCCCAAAAGATACGATGCTTTAACGGAAGAGTTCCCTGTACTCGAAGTACATGCTCGCTCTCCAGACCAGGATCATGCCGAAGGCGAGGATGAAGAAGAGCCCGGCGGTCTGCTCGACGGAGATGATCTTTCCGATGTAGCCGCGGGCGAAGTAGCGGATGGCGGCCAAGAACAACACGACGCCGAAGAAGATCTTCGAGCGGCGCATCATGACGATGCCGTCTTCAAGAATGAGCCGGGAGGTGCGGATGAGCGGGACCGACAGCATACAGGCTCCGACGAGGAAGGCCTCGAAGGCCCATGTCCAGTGAACGCGGAAGGCCGGAACCATGAACATGGAGAAGCCGGTGGACATGCCCAGGGGAGGAATGACGATCGTCTTCAGCGTGACCGGACGGCGGCCCTCGCGCAGCCGCCACACGATAACACCGAAGAGGCCAAAGAGAGCAACGACAGCGGATGATCCTAGAGAAAGCGGCACGGTTTTTTATTTTAACGCCAGGGGCGCGGAGGCGTGGGGGAGGCTTGGAACATCTCAGAGTCGAGATGTGGGCACACGCACCCGAAAGTTGGCCGGGAGGGCGTGTTCATCCCACCCTTCGGGATAAAACTCCGAAAGGATGGGGTACCCGGCACCCGGAGGTTTGTGGCGATGCGGAGGAACTACGGAGATTCTTCTCCTTCACTTCGTTCAAGGGTCAGAATGGCGCAGGATATTCAGATGCGCTCGACGGTGACGGCGGTGCCGTAGGCGAGGACCTCGGTGACTCCGTTCATCAGCTCGTTGGCGTCGTAGCGGAAGGCGATGACGGCGTTGGCCCCGAGCTGGGAGGCGTGGAGGGCCATTATGGCGAAGGAGTCCTGGCGGGTCTTCTCGCAGAGCTGGGTGAAGATGGTGATGTCGCCGCCCAGCATGGTCTGGAGGCCTGCGCCGAGGGTCCCGAAGATGTTGCGCGAGCGCACGACGATGCCGCGCACGATGCCGTGGTTGCGGACGATGCGGTAGCCGGGAAGCTCGAGCGCGGAGGTGATGAGGGAAGGGTCGATGGTGAGGTGTGGCGGCGGGTAGGTCGAGGTGGACATGGGGTGATCGCTTCCTCCTGATTGCAAAGCGATGATACGCAATTGTGGGTGAAATGTTCCCCCATCAGGCAAGAGCTGGCGGGGAAGCGGTATACATCCCACCCTTCGCGGTGAGACTGCGAAGGATGGGGCACCCGGTCGTTGGTGGCGGAGGACAAATGCAGGTCCTTCGACTTCGGCTTCGCCTCCGCTCAGGATGACAAGGTATTAGGAGAGAGGCTGATTTGCGAGAGCTTATAGAGCGCGGAGGGCTTCGACGAGTTTCGTGACTGCGCCGGAGTCGATGGTGCGGGCGGCAAGGGAGACTCCGGCGGGGATCGTGGGGGCGAGGTCGGCGGCCACGAGGACGGCGGCGGCGTTAATGAGGACGATGTCGCGGCGGGGGCCGGGTTCTCCGGCGAAGATGGCGGTGAGGATTCGGGCGTTGGTCTGCGCGTCTCCGCCGATGAGCGTGTCCATGGGGGCGCGGGTGAGGCCTGCGTCCTCGGGGGTGAGGGTGGAGAGGGTGACGATGCCGTTGTGGACCTCGGCGATGGTGGTGGGGCCGGAGATGGAGATCTCGTCGAGGCCTTTGATTGAGCCGTCGGGAGCTTCGGCGGTTCCGTGGACGACGAAGGCGTGGCGTGTCGAGAGCAGTGCCATGGCCTCGGCGACGAGCGGGACCGCGTGCGCGGCGTAGACTCCCATGACCTGCGCCGAGGCCCCGGCGGGATTGGTGAGCGGGCCGAGAAGGTTGAAGACAGTGCGGACGCCGAGGGCCTTGCGCACAGGCATGACCGCCTTCATGGCCGGGTGAAGCGAAGGCGCGTGGAGGAAGGCGAACCGGTGCGTGCGGAGCGCGGTGGCGGCGTCGGGAGGATTGAGTCCGACGGGGATGCCGAGGGCTTCGAGCACGTCGGCTGAGCCGGTCTGCGAGGTGATGGCGCGGTTGCCGTGCTTGGCGACGGTGGCTCCCGCGGCGGCGGCGACGAGCGCGGCGGCGGTGGAGATGTTGAAGGTGCGGCTGGCGTCTCCGCCGGTGCCGCACGTGTCGACGAGCTGAAGGCGCTCGTTGGACTCAAGCGGGATGGAGGTGACGTTGGAGCGCATGACGTCGACGAAGCCTGCGAGTTCAGCGGGGGTTTCGCCACGGGCGGCGAGGGCACCGGCGAGGGCGGCGATTTCGATGTCGGAGAGAGCGCCGTCGAGTATCTGATGCAGCAGGTCGCGGGACTGCTCGCGTGTGAGCGTGGCGCGGCCTTCGATGACGTGCCTGAGGTGAGGTTGAAGAGGCATTCCATTTAAAGGTAGCAGGTGGGAGTGTATGTCTTTTCATGGACTGGGCGCGATAACCGCACTGTTGTTCGCGCTTCGCATTGCGGGCGGTTGCGTGGGTTCGCTACACTTTTCGCGCGGGTGGAGTTTCTATCCCAGACGAGTAAGCTCAATGGGACCCTGGAGTTCAGAAGACATCTATGAAAATTCACGAGTATCAGGCAAAAGAGATTCTGCGTAAGTACAGTGTGCCGGTTCCGAGCGGCGAGATGGTGCAGACGCTGGAAGAGGCGGACCGCGCGGCGAAGGACCTGTTCGACAAGGGCAATGCCGTTGTCGTGGTGAAGGCGCAGATTCACGCCGGGGGCCGCGGCAAGGGCGGCGGCGTGAAGGTGGTCAAGTCGCTGGCGGATGCGTCGACGGCGGCGAAGGCGATCCTGGGCATGCAGCTGGTGACGCACCAGACGGGGCCGCAGGGGCAGAAGGTGCAGCGTCTGCTGGTCGAAGAGGGCTCGGCGATCGATCGCGAGCTTTATCTCGGCATCGTGCTGGATCGCGCGGCGGCACGGCTGGTGTTCATGGCATCGCAGGCGGGCGGCATGGAGATCGAGGAGGTTGCTCATGCGACTCCCGAGAAGATCTACAAGGAGTACATCGACCCTGCTCTTGGGTTGCAGCCGTACCAGGCGCGCAAGCTGGCGTTCAAGCTGGGACTGAAGCCGACGCAGATCAATGACGCGGTGAAGTTCATGCTGGGGCTGTACAAGGCATTCGTTGAGACGGACTCGACGCTGATGGAGATCAATCCCTTCATCACGACGAAGGACGACAAGCTGCTGGCACTGGACTGCAAGATCAACTTCGACGACAACGCGATGTTCCGCCACAAAGATTTGAAGGAGCTGCGCGATCTTTCGGAAGAGGACCCGCTTGAGGTGGAGGCTTCGAAGTTTGCGCTGAACTACATCAAGCTCGATGGCTCGATTGCGTGCATGGTGAACGGCGCGGGTCTGGCGATGGCGACGATGGACATCATCGAGTACGCGGGCGGTAAGGCCGCGAACTTCCTCGACGTGGGCGGCGGCGCGAACCAGGAGCAGATCGAGAATGCTTTTGGGATTCTGCTCAGCGACCCGAATGTGAAGGCGATCTTCATCAACATCTTCGGCGGCATTTTGCGTGTGGATGTGCTGGCGACGGCTGTGGTTGCTGCGGCGAAGAAGCTCGGAGTTAAGTTGCCGATCATCCTTCGACTCGAAGGAACCAATGTTGAAGAAGGCCGGAAGATTCTCGCGGAGTCGGGTTTGAAGTTCAGCGTTGGCGCAACGATGAAGGAAGCGGCGGAGTTGGCGGTTGCGGCGGCGAAGGGATAGTGCAGACCCAGGGGCTAAAGCCCCTTGTTTTTTGCTGCGTGTGAGACCCGAGGCTGAAGCCTCGGGCTACCTAGAAGCAAGAGCAAGAAAAGGGTTCGAGAAAGTTAGAGCGGGTTCCGAAGCAAGAGTGGGTTGAGGAGATCGTAATGGCAGTTTTAGTTGATAAGAATACGCGGCTGATCGTTCAGGGTATTACAGGACGCGAAGGCACGTTCCACGCGAAGGCCTGCCAGGAGTACGGCACCAAGGTTGTCGGTGGAGTTACGCCGGGCAAGGGTGGCACGACGCATGAAGGCTGGCCGGTGTTCAACACTGTTGAAGAGGCCGTGAAGGAGACGGGCGCGAATGTTTCGGTGATCTTTGTGCCTCCACCGTTTGCGGCTGACGGAATTCTTGAGGCTACGGCTGCGGGGCTTCCGCTGGTCATCTGCATCACCGAGGGCATTCCGGTGCTGGACATGGTGAAGGCCTGGGAGATCGTGCGGCAGTCTCGGCCTGATGGTTCAAGGACCCGGCTGATAGGTCCGAACTGCCCGGGTGTGATCTCGCCGGGCAAGGCGAAGGTCGGCATCATGCCGGGGCGGATTCATAAGGAAGGCTCGGTGGGCATCGTGTCGAAGTCGGGCACGTTGACCTATGAGGCGGTGTACCAGTTGACGCAGCGCGGGATTGGGCAGTCGACCGCGATCGGTATTGGCGGCGATCCGATTATCGGGACGACGCATATCGATGCGCTGAAGCTGCTGAACGAGGACCCGGAGACCGAGGCAATCATCATGATCGGCGAGATCGGCGGCACGGCCGAGGAGGCCGCTGCGGCGTACATCAAGGCCAATGTGAAGAAGCCGGTGGTCGGGTTTATCGCGGGGCAGACGGCGCCTCCGGGACGCAGGATGGGTCATGCTGGCGCGATCATCTCGGGCGGCGAGGGTACGGCGGCGAGCAAGATGGCGGCGATGACGGCTGCGGGGATTACTGTTGTGAAGTCTCCGGCTGAGATTGGCGATGCCATGGCTAAGGTGCTGGGCAAGGCTTAGTTTGGTGTTTGTTTGGCAGGGGTACGGCTACCGCCGTACCCCTGGTCTTTTAAGGGTGGACGCTTATCATTCTCACCCTTGTTGCACAAGGATGGGGTACCCGGTCAGTTGTGGCTCGGAGATATAAACCGCAGGTCCTTCGACTTCGCTCCCGTTGGTCGCTTCGCTCAGGATGACACTGATTTTGGATTGACACTTCTTCAAGAAGTGGTGAATTTCAGCGCTGCTGGCGGCGGTAGAAGAAGCCTGCGGCGAGGAAGACCATGGCGACGAGGAAGGCCAGTTGGGCGTGCTGCATGGAGTGGTAGTGGAGGCTGATGAGTCCGTCCACGACCCAGGCGGCGAATCCGGCGAACCAAATCCATGCGAGGTTGCGCATGAAGCTATGATGCGCCCGGGTGGAGAGGTTATGCCATGCCCCGTGGGAGTCATCCGTGTGGTGAATTACACTGGTAGAACAGATTTTTCGCGAAAAAACGCAAGGAGAGCTACGTTGTCACAGCGCACATTCAGCATCATCAAGCCGGACGCGGTCAAGAAGGGCCACGCGGGCGCCATCCTGGCCGAGATTGAGAAGGCCGGATTCAAGATTGTTTCGATCAAGAAGGTTTCGATCTCGAAGGCACAGGCGGAGGGCTTCTATTACGTTCACGCGGCACGCCCGTTCTTCGGCGAGCTGACGGAGTTCATGTCGTCGGGGCCGATCTTCCCGATGGTTCTGGAGAAGGACAACGCTATCGCCGACCTGCGCAAGTTGATGGGCGCGACGAATCCTGCCCAGGCGGAAGAGGGGACGATCCGCAAGAAGTTCGCGGCTTCGATCGGCGAGAACGCGATCCATGGGTCGGACGCCGAGGAGACGGCGGCATTTGAGATCGGGTATTTCTTTGCCGGGTATGAGCTGAAGTAGTTTTAGCTTGGTAAAAAAGAAGAGGCGGGAGCTTTGCTCCCGCCTCTTTTGTTTTGCATCCTGCAAACCCACATCTCAAAATCGAGATGTGGGGCACCCGCTGTTATTTTGGTGCTGATGCTGGCTGTGTTCATTCCCACCCATGCCGCGACAAAGCAGCGTCATGGATGGGGCACCCGATTGTTTGTGGCTGTACAGGCAAAAAGCAGATTCCTCGGCTTCGCTCGGAATGACAACATCAAATAACGGCGATCAATTCAAGAGCGCGACCGATTCGATTATTTCGAGAAGAGTTTCAGGTCGATGGAGTCTCCCATGGACTTGTAGCCTGCGTCGCTGGGGTGGAGGTGGTCGCCTCCGTCGGCGAGCACGGAGAGGACGGCGGGGTTGTTCATGTCCTGGGTGGCCTTGTCGAAGTCGACGAAGCCGTCGAGAGTGCTTGAGGTGCGGATCCACTTGTTGACGGCCTGGCGCATGGCTTCGCCGGCGGGCGAGGCGTAACCGGCTCCGACGTAGGGGGTGAGGGTGGCTCCGTAGACCTTGATGCCGTGAGTGTGGGCGCGCGCGGCCATCTGGCTGAAGCCCTGGATGAGGTCGTCGGCGGAGACGACGTCGTAGGGCTTTTTGGGGTCCTGCGCGTGGCCGATGTCGTTGATGCTCTCGAGGATGATGAGGTACTTGACGCCCGCCTGGGCGAGGACGTCGCGGTCGAAGCGGGCGAGGGCGGAGGGGCCGGTCTTGTCGTGCAGGATGCGGTTGCCGCCGATGCCCTGGTTGAGGACGCCGAGTTTGCGCGTCTTCTTGTCGGCCTGGAGGCGCTGGGCGAGGATGTCGGGCCAGCGGCGGTTGGTGTCTTTGGTGCTGTGCGAGCCGTCGGTGATGCTATCGCCGAAGGCGACGATCGAGGCGCTATCGCCGCTGGCCATGACGTCGATGCCTTTGAGGAAGGGCCAGTTGGTGATCTCGGTGGGGGTGTCGAAGGATTTCGCGCTGGTGACGCTGCCGGGCGCGGTGTAGCTGGTGGTGTCGGCGAAGCTGTGCTGCGAGACCTGCCGCAGGGGCTGGGTGGGGACGGTGAAGCTGACGGCGACGTCGGAGAGCGGCGCGAGCTTGAGCGCGGCGGGGTCGCTGATGGCGAGTGCTCCGGGGGGGATGACGATGGAGGTCTGTCCGCCGAAGGTGAGCGGGCGGGCGGTGGCGGTGTCGATCTCGCTGCCTTTGGTGCGGAGGGCGATGGAGGCGGAGTTGATGGTGAGCGTGTCGAGGCCGAACTCGTTGGTGAAGATGACGCGGGAGGCGTTGCCGCCGAGTGAGGTGTGCACGATCTCGCGGTAGGTGGTGTCGGCGGCGCCGTACTTGCCTTCGGGATTGACGAGGGCCATGGGCGAGGCGGCCCAGGTGCCGACCCAGTGGTCGGGCGGAGCGGCGATGGCGGGGAGCGAGAGCAAGAGGGGCAGTACGGACACAGCGATGCGTGCAGCGAGTTTCATGTGCTTCCTTTCGTGGAGAAGTTGGACGATTCATGGTAGCGCAGGAGGGAAAGACGGTTCGAGCTTCGCTCGAATTTCCCATCTTCGCCGCCTGCGGCGGCGAAGATGGGGCACCCGGCCCCGTGATTGCCGATGTTTTGGGTGCCTCATCCTTGCGCATACTGCTTTTCATAGACCTGACTTCGCGCATTGACTGACAATCAACAACTGGTGGTGTATACAGATGCAGAGGAATCCCATGCGCCAAAAGGTTTTGTCACCCACGGATGTGTTGCGAGTCGCTGCGTTTTTTGCGCTCGTGAGCCCTGTCTTTGTCTTTGGTCAGACGCCGCAACCACAGCCGAAGACCGACAGCTCGGGTTTCAATGTTGCTCCGATGAAGGATGAGGTGATGGGGAACGACAAGGCCCCTCTGCTGAAGGGGGGACTCAAGTCGGAGGCGACGAGCCCGGAGCGGACCGTGGGGCCGCAGCAGGACGGTTCGGTTGTTGTCTCGGACAATCAGAAGCTGACGCCGGCGGGAAGGATTGTCGACCTTGGCTCGCCGGTGCGTGCCAAGGCGATCGCGCTCAATCCGAACCCGATGGCTCACAGCGCGGCTGTTCTTCTGATGGGGTCGCCTGAGCCGATTATCATCGTCGACACGGTCACGGGCCAGGTGCTTCAGCGTTTTCTTCCGGATGCCAGCGGCGCCTCCATCAAGGACAGGAGCACGGGATCGTTCGCGGGTATTACGTATTCTTCCGATGGCGGGAAGCTACTCTTCAGCCAGGACAACAACTATGTTGTGGTTGCGAAGGTGGACAAGAAGACGGGCCTGCTGAGCAGCGAGCAGAGAGTGGCCCTGCCTCCCCCGCCCGCGGACGGACGTCCTTATCACAATGCGAAGTCCATCTATCCGGGCGGTATTGCGTTCTCCGCGGACAACAAGCGCGCTTATGTCGCGTTGAATGTGGCGAACACGCTGGGAGTGATCGACCTGACGTCTTCTCCGGCGAAGCTTGTTGCGCAGATCCCGGTGGGGAATGTTCCGCACAGCGTTATCGTTCGCGGCAGGTATGCCTATGTCAGCAATGAGGGCGGAAGGCCGGCGACGAGTGAGGACTTCACTAACTATTCGGACGGAACGCCGATTGTCGTCGACCGCAAGGACGCTTTTGCGATTACGGGTACGGTGTCGGTCGTCGATCTCGCGGCGGGGAAAGAGATCAAGACGATCCCTGTCGGCCTGCACCCGGTGGGAATGACGATGGCCGGATCGAGGCTCTATGTGGCGAATGCCTACAGCGACAGCCTGTCGATCATCGACCTCCAGAACGACAAGGTCATCCGCACGATCAACCTCAGCGCCCCGATTGGCGGCGGGGCCTTCGGCGCAGGGGCGAATGGCGTGGCAGTGACGGACGATGGCAAGGCTTATGTCGCGCTGGGCCAGGCGAATGCTGTTGCCGTCGTCAACCTACAGGGGCGCGATGAGCACCCTGTGATCGGCTATATCCCGACGGGATATTTCCCCACGTCGATCACCTACAACAAGGCGCAGAAGCAACTGGTGGTGGCGGACGATAAAGGGCTGGGTTCGCGCGGGAAGACGACGACGAAGGACGGCGTCGTGGGATACAACACCCACGCCGACATGGGCGTGGTGAACCTGATTCAGGAGCCGAACGCGAGCGAGTTGGCGAGGTTCAGCAAGCAGGTCTTCGACAACAATCACTGGAACCTGACGACGAACATTGAGGTTGGCAAAGAGTTTATCGACCCGAACGCCGCGCCGGTAGCTGTTCCCAAGCATATCGGCGAGCCTTCGCTGATCAAGCATGTCTTTCTGGTCATCAAGGAAAACCGCACCTACGACCAGATGCTGGGAGACGTGCCGTGGGGCAATGGCGCGAAGGAGCTTGCCGTCTTTGCATCGGCGGTTCCGAACCAGCATGCGTTCGTGAAACGGTTCCCTCTGCTCGACAACGTTTATGCGCCTAGCCGTCAGTCTGCGGATGGTCATCCGTGGATTGGGATGTCGGGGTCTTTCTACGCTAACGATATTCTGTCACCTGATTGGATCCGCTCTTACCCAGGAGGCGGCGCGGAGGACCCACTGACATACACGCCAAGGGGCTTTCTATGGACCGAGGTGGAGGCGAAGGGGCTGACCGCCAGAATGTATGGCGAGTGGAGCAGCGGGACGACGATCGCGCGCAAGAAGGATGGCTCGGAGTATACGTGGACGGACTTCTACAACACGTCGCTGTGCAAGGAGGGCAAGGCCCCTGCCTCGAGCTGCATCGTTCCCGACGATGCGATTCATGTGAGCTCGGCGATTCCCTCGGCGGCAAAGATCATGGATCCACACTATCCGCCGTTCAATCTCGGTATTCCCGATCAGTACCGCATGGACTACTGGATCAAGGAGTTCCAGCAGATGGATGCGGCGAACAAGGTTCCGAACCTGACGATCCTTTGGCTGCCTGACGATCACACCGCAGGCAGCTCGAAGGGGCATCCTTATCCCAGCAACTACCAGGCGGACAACGATCTTGCGCTGGGGCGCATGGTGGAAGCGATCAGCCACAGCAAGGTCTGGGGGCAGTCCGCGATCTTTGTGGAAGAGGACGACTCACAGGGAGGGACGGACCATGTGGATGGCCACCGCCAGCCGGTCTACATCATCAGCCCGTACACGGCGGCTCCACAGGCTCCGGGGCAGGGCAAGACGATCCACACGACTTATACGGCTGAAAATATCAATCGCACGATCGAGAACATTCTGGGCACGCAACCGCTGACGCAGTTCGACCTGGTGGCGTCGCCGATGTTCGACGCCTTTCAGAACACGGCTGACCTGACGCCATTCGATTGCCTGCCCGCGGTTCTTCCGCTGGACGATGGCCCCGATCTGCCTGCGGGAAAGGCCGTCTCCTACAGCCCGATGGAGAAGTCATGGATGAAGGCAACGGCCAAGGTGATGAAGGGGAAGTACGACAAGGCAGATGCCGTCGATCCGAACTTTCTCAATCATTCGACGTGGTATGTCACGACGGGATGGAGCAAGCCGTATCCGGGCGAGGACAAGGTGCTCGCTCCCGGCCCGCTGGTGAAAGCCGCGATGAAGTATAGCGGGGATGATGATGACGATTGATGCTGGGCTGGCGTGCTGGGGTTCGCGCATTCGCGCGAATGTTCCCATATCTGGCGATGAGACCGCCAGATATGGGGCACCCGAGCTCTTCTAAACGAAGAACACCTCAACCCTTTGTCATCCTGAGCGAAGCGCAGCGGAGAGCCTGCCCTGAGCGAAGTCGAATGGGAAAGACCTGCATTTGTCCTCTCCCCGACAGCACTTTACGAGGTAAGAGAAAAATTGCAGGTCCTTCGACTACAGGTTCGCAAAAGCGCGAACCCTTCGCTCAGGATGACAGTCTTTGGGGGATGGCGAGAGAGGGCCAAGGGCCCGTCGCTATACCAGCCCAGGGCGTAGCCCTGGGTCATCTTGCAGAGAGATGCGAAGAGGCTGAAAGCCCGTGCCAATCGATAGAGCGGGCTTTCAGCCCTTCAACTCTCTCGGTCCACGATACCTGGGGCGATGCCCCAGGCTGGTATAGGATGGGCCTTCGGCCCTGATTGCCGGGCAGATCATTGGCGCTCATTGCCGCGATAGGAGGCGTTCCGAGAGCCTTCCCGGGCAACAACCTCTTGGCCTTCATGATTCATCCCACCCTTCACTTCGTGAAGGATGGGGCACCCGAGCTCTTGTTACTTTAATCGGAGACCGAGGCTCGAGCCTTCCGAAAGGCCCGGAGGGACAAAGCTCCAAAAGCAACTGAAGTTCCTGTAAGCACGATGCTCATCGCTGCCCTGACAGGATGTCTTGAGTCAGTGACACCGAATGGTCTCGCGGTGGCCCTATGAACCACATGCCGAAGATGCAGATCAGCGACCAAATGGAAAGCGCGATGCTTAGGCATCCTCCGAGAACGAGAGCGATCTTCGATGCGAGTTTCACATCTGCATCTTCCCACATACTCGTTCAAAGTCGCGTTTCCGGTATATTGGCTGGGTTGAGGCGAGGGCCTCGAATGTGAGCAGTTGGCTTGTGCGGGAGTGAAGCGTGACGATACGTGGGTTAGCGGTTATGCTGCTTAGCATGACTATGGCGGCGGCAGAGGCACACGGGCAGGTTTCTAAGGCGGTGTTTGGAAAGATGCCGGATGGCACGGCGGTGGACGTCTATACGCTGAAGAGCGATGCGGTTGAGGCGCGGGTGACGAACTTTGGCGCGCGCATCGTTTCTGTCAGGACGGCGGACAAGACGGGCAAGGTCGCGGACGTTGTGCTGGGGTATGACTCGCTGGCAGGGTATCTCGCCGATAAGAAGACTTATTTTGGCGCGGTGGTGGGGCGGTACGGGAACCGTATTGGCGGAGGGAAGTTTTCGCTGGATGGGAAGACGTATCAGTTGCCGCTGAACAACAATGGCAACTCGCTGCATGGCGGCGACGTTGGGTTCGACCAGCATGTGTGGGCGGCGAAGGAGGTTGCCGGCGGCGTGGAGATGACGCTGGTGTCGAAGGACGGCGACCAGGGTTATCCGGGGACGCTGACGGCGCATGTTCGTTACACGTTGCACCACAATGCGCTGCGCATCGACTACAGCATGTCGACGGACAAGGACACGGTGGTGAACCTGACGAACCACAGCTACTTCAACCTGGGTGGGGTGGGGAGCGGCACGATTCTGCATGACGAGATCATGATCGCCGCGGACAAGTACACGCCGACGAACAGTGGGCTGATTCCGACGGGCGAACTTGCTCCGGTTGAGGGGACGCCGATGGACTTCCGTAAGGCGATGGTGATCGGCAAGAGGATCAACGACCACTTTGAACAGTTGACGATGGCCGGCGGCTACGACCAGAACTGGGTGCTGCGCGGTGCGAACGGCGAGATCAAGACGGCGGCGCGGGTGCACGATCCGGTGAGCGGGCGGGTGATGACGGTGACGACGACGGAGCCAGGAGTGCAGTTCTATACCGGCAACTTTCTGGATGGCAGCTTCAAGGGGCCGGGCGGCGTGGTGTATGCGAAGAACACAGGTCTGTGCCTGGAGACGCAGCACTATCCGGATTCGCCGAACCATGCGAACTTTCCGTCGGCGGAGCTGAAGCCGGGGCAGGCGAGGCACAGCATGACGACGTTTACGTTTTCGGTGGAGAAGTAGAGAAGGTGGCTTGACAGGTAACCGCAGGTCCTTCGACTGCGTCTTTGCTGCGCAAAGACTTCGCTCAGGATGACACCTTAGTTGGAAGGGGGGCTCCTTTTGGGAGGTCGCCTGGGCCAAGGAGAACGCATGAACAAGGTTGTAGCGTCGGCGGATGCGGCGGTTGCGGACATTGCGGCCGGTTCTACGATCATGCTGGGCGGCTTTGGGCTTTGCGGCATTCCGGAGAACCTGATTGCGGCGCTGGTGCGGCGTCGCATCGCGGGGCTCAATACGATCAGCAACAACATGGGCGTGGATGGTTTCGGCATGGGGCTGATGCTGGAGGCGGGAATGATCGCCTCGCACATTGGCAGCTATGTGGGCGAGAATCGTTTGCTGGAGAAGCTGGTGCTTGCCGGTGAGTTGAATCTGACGCTGGTTCCGCAGGGGACGCTGGCGGAGAGGATTCGCGCGGGCGGCGCGGGGATTCCCGCATTCTTTACGGCGACGGGGCTGGGCACGGTGGTGGCCGACGGCAAGGAGACGCGGAAGATCGGCGATCGCACGTATGTGCTGGAGACGGCGTTGCACGCAGATGTTGCGCTGGTGAAGGCGTGGAAGGGCGACCGGCTGGGGAACCTGGTGTATCGGCGGACGGCGCGGAACTTCAACCCGGCGATGGCGACGGCGGCGAAGCTGACGATCGCAGAGGTTGAGGAGCTGGTCGAGCCGGGCGAGCTGGACCCGGACCAGGTGGTGACGCCGGGGATCTTTGTGAAGCGTGTTGTGGTGGGCGAGAAGTATGTGAAGCCGGTGGAGTCGAAGTTTATTGCGGCGATGAAGGCGAAGGCGGGTTCTGGGAGTAGGGGATAGGGAGTAGAGATGCAGGTCCTTCGACTGCGCTCCCTTCGGTCGCTTCGCTCAGGATGACAATTTTCAGGGAACAGGGAACAGGGAACAGGGTGAGTCGATGCAGGCTAAGGAGCTGATTGCCCGGAGGATTGCTCGTGAGGTGAAGGACGGGTTCTATGTGAACCTGGGCATCGGGCTGCCGACGATGATTGCGTCGTATCTTCCGGCGGGCGTGGATGTGGTGTTTCAGTCGGAGAATGGGATGTTGGGCGTGGGGCCTCCGCCGGACGACGCGCATACGGACCCTGACCTGGTGAATGCAGGCAAGCAGCCGGTGACGGAGCTGCCAGGGTGCGCGTACTTCGGCAGCGATGAGTCGTTTGCGATGATTCGCGGGGGACACATGGACATGAGCGTGTTGGGCGCGATGCAGGTGGACGAGCAGGGCGATCTCGCGAACTGGATGATCCCGGGCAAGATGGTAAAGGGCATGGGCGGCGCGATGGACCTGGTGGCGGGAGCACGGCGGGTGATCGTCGCGATGGAGCACCAGACGAAGGAGGGCGAGGCGAAGATCCTGAAGCGGTGCACGCTGCCGCTGACGGGGACGCGCGTGGTGCACGATATCGTGACGGAGCTGGGGTGGATCAGCGTGACGACGGATGGACTGGTGCTGACGGAGATCGCTGAGGGGTTCAGCCCGGTTGAGGTTGAGCGGAGGACGGAGGCGAAGCTGATTGTCTCGCCCGAGTTGCGGAGGATGGTTGTCGCGTAAGAAGCGGTTCGAGCTTCGCTCGAATGACCACCTTAGCGACTTCGTCGCGAAGATGGGGCACCCGATGTTTTGGCATCAAAGAATCTGATGACTTCTTCCGATGAGATGAAGATGGATGACGCGCGGGCGCCGCTGGTGCTGGTCGTCATGCTGAACTGGAACAGTGCAGAGGAGACGCGGACTGCGCTGGATTCGGTGCTGCGGATGCGCTATGCGAACTTTCGCGTGCTGATCGTGGACAACGGATCGCGCGATGGCTCGAATGTTGAGCTGCGCGGGCTTGTGGGCGATAGGGTGGATCTGCTGGAGTCGCCGGTGAATACGGGCTATACGGGCGGCTGCAACCTCGGTTTGGGACGTGCGCTGGAGATTGGCGCGGACTATGTGTGGTTGCTGAATAACGATGCGGTGACGGGGCCGGAGACGCTGTCGTCGCTGGTGGCGCTGGCGGAGAGCGATGCGAGGATTGGGCTGGTGACGCCGCAGATTGCCGCGCTCGATGAAGACAGGGTGACGTTTGCGGGAGGTGTGATCGCGCCGAAGCGGAAGCTCTACGAGGAGACGAGCGATGCGGCGGTCGCGGCCGCGTGGGAGAGGGAGTATCCCGACGCCGGGCTGGTGATTGGCACGGCGATGCTGGTGCGGGCGGAGGTGATTCGCAGGATCGGCGTACTGGACGCGGCGTTCTTCGCGTACTTCGAGGACATCGATTACTCGGCGCGGAGCGCGGCGGCGGGGTTTCGCAATGTGGTGGATGCGAGATCGGTGGTGCGGCACTTTGAAAAGAACCGCAACACGAGGCCGCTTGAGATCAGGCCGCACTACTGGTATTACATGGCGCGCAACGAGAGCCGGTTCTGGAGAAAGCACCTTGGGCTTGCGGGGGGGCTGAAGCTGATGTGGCATAGCTGCAATGGATTTCTGCGGCATCGTAACCGGCTGCGCGAGAGGCCGGAGAGCCAGCGCGCGATTCTCACGGGGTTGTGGCATGGATGGCTGAACCGTGGAGGCGAGTACGATTCCGCGGCCCGTATGCCTGCGTTGGTTGCTGCGGTGGTGGAGGTGTATGGCAGGCGCGGGGCTTTGCGGGTGGGGTCAGTTGCGTAAGGCGGTTCGCGCTTTGGGCGAATGATCCCATATCTGGCGATGAGACCGCCAGATATGGGGCACCCGAAGTGTCGGGGGGATTCGGGTTCATAACCCATGGCGCACTGTACGGCGGTTTGACGATGGTTGAAGCGTTGCCCTAAGATTTTTTCGACTCGCGTATTGGCGAAGTGGCGGTAAGGCGGGTTTCTACGAAGCGGCATACCTGTTGAATCTTTCAAAACATGCAGTTCGATGTCGGGTGAGGCGATCCGGCATCGACTTGATGTTTCCCAGGAGATCTGGCGTTGACATGGCAGCAGACGTATCTTCTCTTTGGCTTTGGGCGCAACGTTTCTTTTCTGCTTGCCGCGCTTCCGATCTTTACGATGCTTCTGCTGCTGGGGGTTCTGCGCAAGCCCTCGTGGATGGCGGGTCTGTGCGGGCTGGCGGTTACGTTTCTGCTTGCGGTCTTCGGCTACCACATGCCTGTGGTGACGGCGCTTAGCGCATCGGCGTATGGAGCGGCGTTCGGTCTGTTTCCCATCTGCTGGATCATCTTCTGGGCGATCACGCTGTTTCGCGTAACGGTGGAGACGGGGCGCTTTGAGATCATCAAGGATTCGATTGGGCGGCTGACGCCGGACCCGCGCCTGCAGGCGCTGTTGATCGCGTTTACATTCGGCGGATTTCTGGAGGGAGCTTCTGGGTTTGGCACGCCGGTGGCGATTGCTTCGTCGATGCTGATTGGACTTGGGTTCTCGCCGTTCAGCGCGTCGGCGCTGTGTCTGCTGGCGAACACAGCCCCGGTTGCGTTCGGCTCGATTGGCATTCCGGTTGTGACGCTAGCGGGGACGACGGGTCTGCCGCTGGACCAGATCAGCCGCGCCGTGGCGGCGATCTGTTCGCCGCTGGCGGTGATCGTACCGCTGTACCTGGTGATGGCGATTGGCGGCGCGGGCGCTCTGTCGGGCGTGGTTGTACCTGCGCTGCTTGGCGGTGCGGTGTTTGGCGGGATGCAGTATGTTGTGGCGGCGTACTTCGGCCCCGCGCTGACGGACATTTTGGCCGCGATTGCGACGATGTGCGTATTGGTCGCTTACCTGAAGCTGACCGCGCCGGCGGATGCGGCAGAGCCCGATGCGGCCCAGGCCGCGATGCTGCGGCGGTTTGCGCGCATGGGCGAGGATGAAGAGAGCGCCGCGCCTGAGGTGGAGCGCATCGTACCCGACTATTCGTTCCGGGAAGTGCTTCATGCGTGGATGCCGTATGGGCTGCTGGTGGTGTGCGTGCTGTTGTGGGGATGGCCGCCGCTGCAACGGCTGCTCAATGATGCGACGGTCGTTATCCAATGGCCGTTTCTGCACGATGTGGTGCAGCGGATGCCGCCGATCGTTGCGAGCGAGACGCCTTACCACGCGCTGTTCAGCCTGAACTGGCTGTCGGCTTCGGGGACGGCCTGCATGGTGGCGACGCTGCTGTCGGTGGTTGCGCTGCGCATGAGTGTGGCGGAGTTTGCGAGAGTGCTGGTGGCGGTCGCTCGCCAGTTGAGCCTGCCGGTTGTGACGATTGCGTCGGTGCTGGGAATTGCGTTCCTGATGAACTACTCGGGCGCGACGGCGACGCTGGGGCTGGCGTTTGCCGCAACGGGCGTCATGTTTCCGTTCTTCAGCGTGCTGCTGGGCTGGATCGGCGTGTTTCTAACGGGATCGGATACTTCCTCGAACGCGCTGTTTGGGAACTTGCAGGTGGTGACGGCGAACAGCCTTGGTTTCTCGCCTGTGCTGATGGCCGCCGCGAACTCTTCGGGCGGCGTAATGGGCAAGATGATCAGCCTGCAGTCGATCGCGGTGGCCGCGGCGGCGACGGGGCTTACCGCAGGGCAGCAGGTGAAGCTGTTCCGTTTCACACTGCGGCACAGCGTTCTGCTTATCATGGTGACAGGCGGGGTCGCGTTGTTGTACGCGTATGTGTTTCATTTTTGACTTAGAGCGTTTTGGCGTTGGTAGTGCAATTTTCCGTCGGGCGTGGTTTTTCGGCATGGATTTATGTCGCGCTTTCAGCGCTCGGAGCATCGCTTACCTGGGCCTTCGGCCCAGGCGGGTATATGTTGGGCCTTGGCCCCTGGACTACCCATGACTGAAGAATGCTCTAGTGCTTTCCGAAGTGAAGAGCGGTGCAGTCGCGGGGGAAATACAGGGATTCTTCGCCTTCGGCTCAGAATGACGACAGGTTCATCGTAATGACGGCGGTTTCATAAATCTCGGCAAGAGGAAAAACAACGGAAGGGGAAACACATGGCGAATCTGGGATTTCTTGGCCTGGGCATTATGGGCGGCCCGATGGCGAAGCACCTGATTGATGCGGGCCACGCGGTGGCGCTGTGGTCGCATAACGCGGAGAAGGCGACGCGGCTTGCGGCTAAGGGCGGGACGGCGTGCAAGACGCCGGCGGAGGTTGCTGCGGCGAGCGACTGTATCTTTCTGTGCGTGGGCGATACGGCGATGTCGCGCGAGGTGATCCTGGGCAAGGACGGGCTGATCGAGCGGGCGCGGCCGGGGACGATCATCGTGGATTGCAGCACGGTTTCTCCTTCGGAGAGCCGCCGCATCGGCGCGGAGCTGGCGAAGAAGGGCGTTGAGTTTCTCGATGCGCCGTGCACGGGATCGAAGGCGGGAGCGGAGAATGGTCAGCTTACGTTTATGGTTGGCGGCAAGAAAGAGATATTCGAGAAGGTTAAGCCGTATTTTGAGCTGATGGGGAAGCTGCTGTACTACTGCGGCGGCGCGGGTATGGGGCTGCACGCAAAGCTTTCGCAGAACATGGTTCTGGGCAGCCTGCTGCAGGCGTTCAATGAGAGTCTGGTGCTTTCGACCAAGGCGGGCGTGGACCCGGAGCTGATGCTGGACATATTGAACAACAGCGCGGCGCGGTCGGGCTTTATCTCGGCGAAGGCGCCGATGGTGTTCAAGCGAGACTTTTCGACGAACTTCTCGGTGAAGTGGATGGAGAAGGACATGCGGCTGATGCTGGAGTCGGCGGCGGAGCTGGATATTCCCGCGCCGGTGACCTCGGTGGCGCAGCAGATGCTTCGCGCGGCGATTGCGAAGGGTTACGGCGAGGACGATATCTGCGGCTCGATTCGCGTGCTGGAGGATTTGACGGACACGGTGGTGAAGGGCTCAGGCAAGCCGCCGGCGTGAGCTTTCCGGCTGATGTATTTGATTGGGAGTTCGGGGCGTCCTTCTGGACGCCAATCCACGCAATCTGTTTGAATCGTTTCTGGTGTGGTGAATCGGACGGGTTTCAGCCCTCGGCTTTTGGCCCGAACATAGCCTGGGGCTATGCCCCTGGCTGGTATAAAGTGGGCCTTCAGCCCATGGCGGGTGGAACGATTAAGACCTCCCACACAAGCGAGGCTCGCCCGGAGACGAGAGTGAGATGCGAATTGCAGACATAAAAGCCGGGTTTCTTCAGGCCACATTGCTGGTGCTCGTTGTGTTTTTTCCCCTTTGCGGGTTGGCTTCAGCGCAGGGTACGTCCAAGCCGGGCAGCGATTCATCTGCGAAGCAAACCGCACAGCCCGCAGCGAAAGCTCCGATGACGGAGGCCGAGAAACGCAAGGCGGACCTGGAGGCGGATACGGAGAAGCTTTACAAGCTGACTCAGGAGCTGAAGGCCGAGGTGGATAAGAGCAACAAGGACACGCTCTCTGTCTCGGTTGTAAAGAAGGCGCAGGAGATTGAGCGCCTGGCGAAGAGTATCAAAGAGCGTTCGAAGGCGCAGTAATAGACACATCCTGTTTCGGGCCGGTTGCATCCAACCTGATACGCTGCTCAACTGCCTTTCTGTACTGATTCTGCAAATTCCTGGCTATTCCCATAGCTTTGCCCGCATAAGTTATGTACTGGATTTTTTTCACGGAAGTTTCAGCGTGACGGTGGACCGCGCACAGGGCGGCTGGCCACCCGTTGTCGTTGCCAGCGTCTTTCAAACCGGGCTGAACCTGATGCGCGACCTGTTGCGCCGGGGTGTTCAGGTGGTGGGCATCGATTGCGATGCTTCGCACGAGGGGTTCCGCTCGGCTTACGGGAAGTCGCATCTCTGCCCCAACCCCGATACGCATCCTGAGGCGTGGGTCGTCTTCATGATCGATCTTGCGCAGCAACTTGGCGGCAGGCCGGTCATGATTCCGGCGGCGGACATCTTCGTCTCCGCGCTGGGCAGGCATGCTGAAGAGTTGGAGAAGCACTATATTTTTTCGCGCGATTCAATTGCGGTGCAGGCGGCGCTTGCAACCAAGGAGCAGCAGTATGCGCTGGCAGCGCAGCATGGGTTGCCGATTCCGCGCACGGCGTATGTACAGTCGCGTGCCGATCTGGAGCGGTTTGCGGCGGATGCGCGTTTCCCTTGTCTTGTGAAGCCGCGCCATCAGCGCGAGTGGGATGCACTGCCGGAAGATAACAAGCTGCGGGGGCTGAAGCTGGTTACGGCGGGTGATGCTGCGTCTCTTCTTGCCGACTATGCTCTGGCCGAGCCGTACCGTCCGGAGGCGGTGGTGCAGGAGATTATTGCCGGAGGCGATGACGCGAAGTATTGCTACCTCTCTGTTTATGGCTCGGGCAGCCGCCGCATAGGCTACTGTGTAGTGCATGAGTTGCGCGCGCACCCGATCTTGTTTGGTTCGGGATCGATGGTTGAGCCCGTAGTCGACGATGAGATAGCTGCCATGTGCGACAGGTTCCTGCGTGGAATCAATTACGTCGGCATCTGCGAGATCGAGGTGAAGCGCGATACGCGCGATGGCGTGGTGCGATTGATCGAGGCGAATCCACGCTACAGCGTTACGGCAGACGCCTCCATCTATGCGGGAGTAGATATTGGGTGGCTTCATTACCTTGACCTGATCGTCCAACCTGTTGATCCAGCGGAAGCTACGAAGCTCGATTTCCGCCACGTAGTTTTGCGGCGCGATGTCCCGGCGCTGCCGCGCTATGTCGGTCGCGGTATTCTTACGTGGAAGGCGATTCGTAAGACTTATAGCGGTAAAATCGCTTACTTCGATTTTGACCTTCACGACCTGCGGCCGACTGCGCAAACACTGAAGGGCTGCGCTCGTGTTGCCGCCGGCGCATTGTTGCGTATGGTTGGTATTCTGCCGAAGCTGGACTAGCAGCCACTTTTTGCAATTGAGCATCGAATGATTTGAGCCATGTTGATATCAGCGACCAATTCGAAGAGGCGCCGACGCCATGTCTAAGAGATCATTGGCCTCAAATGTTCTTCGGAGGCTCGGTGTCCTGAAGGCCCTCGAATTTCTTCGGTCGAAGCCGGGGATTCTGGTCGTTACGCATCACCGTATCGGGAATGCAGAGGCATCGCGCTTCGATCGGGCCGTCTTTAGCGCCTCGTCGGATTCTTTCAATGAGCAGATCCGATATTTCAAGCGATATCTGAACATCATTGGCAGTGAGGAGCTTGCGGCGCTGGTGTCGGGGAGGCAGAAGCTCACGCGCATGCACGTGGCGATAACATTTGACGATGGTTATCTCGAGGACTACCGCAACTCGTTCGACATTCTGAAGGCCAACGGGTGCAGTGGAAGTTTCTTTCTGGTGCCGGAGTACGTAGGGACGGCGACGGTCCCGTGGTGGGATGAGATCGCGTATCTTGTGCGCAACACGAAGAAGCCGCGCATTCTGTTTGAGTACCCGGCGCCTCTGACAGTTGAGATCGCGGACGATCGCGAAGGCGCGATTCGCGCGGTGCTTCGCCACTATAAGAGAAATGACAATCACGATGGAGAGCTTTTGCTGCGCGAGCTTCGCGACCAGGCAGGGTGCGAGTTGCCGCCAGTCGAGCGGCGCTTCGTGAGCTGGGAAGAGGCGCGTGAGATGAAAGCGGCGGGAATGACGATCGGCTCGCACACGCTGACGCACCGCATCCTCGGCCAGCTTCCTGAAGAAGAACAGCGATGGGAGATGCAGCAGTCCAAAAGGATCATCGAGGAAAATATCGGCGGCAGCATCGACAGTATCGCCTACCCAGTGGGTATCCGCGGCGCATTCGACCAGGTAACCGAACGGATTGCGTCGGAGCTTGGCTACAGCACGGGATTTTCGTTTTATGGCGGCGTCAATACCCTGGAGCGTCTTCGGCCTACGAACCTTCTTCGCGTGGCCGCCAATCCTGACCCATTATTGTTCCGGGCGGAGACGATGTTCCTTTCGCGGGCCGGGTGGCTGCCTTATTAGTGCAAAATGAAGTGATATGTCTGAAACACTTCGTGAGATAGCCCTCGACATTTTTACCGAAGCGATGGACGCCTGCTCGGTAAACAGCGCGTTTGCAGTGAAGGTCAGAATGGCGGGCCGCAATGCGCTCGAACTCGGTGGGCAAGAGCGCGTGGACCTGTCGCGTGTGAAGCGCCTTGTGATCGTAGCGATGGGCAAGGGCGCGGCCAGCATGCTGGATGTGTTTCTCAAACAGAGAGAGATGATGGAGGGCCGAGAGGTTGCCGGTGTTTTAGTTGCGCCGAAGCCTCTCGTCGACCAGCCTGCGACGATTTCTTACTTTGCAGGCGGTCATCCTCTGCCCAATGCGCAATCGATGGCGGCGGCGCGAGCTGTGCTTGAGCTGTTGGCGAGCGAGTCCGCGAGGCCCTCGGCCGATGAGACATACTGCTTCTTTCTGATCAGTGGTGGAGCGTCCGCCATGGTGGAGCTTCCCCTGGATGCAGCGATAACGCTCGAAGATACGGTCCAGTTTCATCGCGCGCTGGTTCACAGCGGAGCGTCGATCGCGGAGATCAACTGCGTCCGCAAACATTTTTCCGCGGTAAAGGGCGGCAGGTTGGCGCTTGCCGCAGGCAGGTTGCGGACACTTACGCTGGTTGTATCGGATGTGCCGGCTGCGCAACTTGATGCGCTTGCCTCCGGGCCGACGGTGCCGGACTCCTCGACCGTTGACGATTGCAAGAAAGTCCTGGAGAAGTATGGGGTTCTTGCAGAGTTGCCTGAATCGGTGCGGAGGTATTTTGAGTCGGGCGCGATGAAGGAGTCTCCCAAACCGAATGAGGTTGAGGCGCGGATCTATTCGCTGCTCTCATCGGAAGACCTTGCGCAAGCGGCTTGTCAGAGTGCGGAGCGGCGTGGGTTCAGGACATTTGTCGATAACACATGCGATGACTGGGACGTTGTCGCGGCCGCAGACTACCTGACTGAGCGGCTGAATGCGCTGCGACGACAGCATGGCCGTGTCTGCCTGATCTCAGCCGGAGAGGTCACTGTGCGCGTTGCTGCGGAGAAGAAGGCCGGCGTGGGAGGGCGCAATCTTCATTTTGCCTTGTACAGCGCGTTGCAGATGCAAGCGCCGGCAAAGGTGACGGTGCTTTCAGCGGGATCGGATGGGGTGGACGGCAACAGTCCGGCGGCGGGCGCCGTTGTGGACGAGACAACGGTCATTGGCCGGCGCGAGGAAGCGACGAAGGCGTTGGACGACTTCAATTCGTTTGAGTTTCTGCAAGAAGCAGGAGCGGCGATTGTCACAGGGCCGACAGGCAACAACCTGCGCGATCTGCGGATACTTCTCGCGGACGGCGAGTGATGCGATTACAGGGCCTGCGCCTGGAGCAAAAGAACTCCGGAGTATGTGGCTGCCGGGAGCTGAGGCAGCGAGGTGAGGTCTATCTCGAGGGTGAGATTGTCGACGTGGTTGCCGCCCAGGCTAAGAATAGAACTCGTTGAGTAGAGTTGAAGGCTGGCGCCGCCGACGGGGATGCTCTGAGTGAATGAGGTAAATGAGGTGGGAATCCCCGTAGTGTCTTTTCCCAGCACATTTGCCGATGGGATGTTCACGACCGGCGTGCTTCCAGAGAGCGCGGCAGTTGAGCTGGTAAAGTACGCATAAAGATTTAAGGACGACAGCAGTGACACGCCTGACCACGTTGTTGTCACGACGATAGGGCTTGACGCCAGTGCGACCCCTTTTGAGACCAGAAGAAAGGTGACGGCAGAGGGCGAAGCTGAGACGGTAATGGTATCGCCGATCGTCAGCTTCGGACTCGGTCTTGCCGGTCCAATTTTTGCGACCTGCGCATGCGCCGCCAGAGAAACGATCAGCAGTAGAGGCAGCGCGAGGCGAGAGGCTGACGAAACCATGCTAGCTCCTTGCCGAGGTGACGCGTTGGACAACGACGAGGGTTGCCGCCCGATCATCGGGGCTGCTTTTCGCTTCCGTTGGGGCGGAGACCACCCTGTACAGACCTCCATCAAGAAACTGATCGACCAGGACTGCGAGCGGGTGTTGATGCGGTTTTCGTTCGCGGACGTAGAAATATCCCTGAGAGTCTGTATAGACCGTCAGTTGATCGATAAGGAGGGCCGCCCCCATGATGGGTTGTCCAGTGGAATCGACGACGCGACCACGCAGGACCATCTGGCCCATGATGTGGCGAGGCGCGACGGTGGAGTTGCCGGCGATCTCGGGAGAGATGGTGCCCTCTGCCTCAGTGGTATAGAGAAGGCTGCCATCGGGCGCTACGAAGGTCCCTCCGTTCAGTGTGAGGCGGCCAAAGAGATGGACTTGCGCGTTGAGGATGAGCGCTTCCTCAAACGGCTTGTCGATCCTGGATGGGACGTAGAAGGTCTGGTAGTCGGCGCTAAAAGTTGCGAGGTTCGATAGAAATGATCCGCCAAAGCCAAAGGTGCTGCGACCGCCTGATGTGTTGACCATTTGCGAGACGCTCCACCTGGGAGTAAGTGTCTCCTGCACTGTTGTAATCAGACTCTCGCTCTTCTGTGAACTATCGGGCTTGCTTATCAGGTAAGAGGCTTGCGTGTGGACCCTTGGGCCGATAGAACGGGTGGCCGTATACGCGGTTGCGAGGTTATGTCCGCCGCCATATGCCGACTGAAATATGCTGGCCGACAACGATGTGCCGGCGATCTGAAGGTTTGCCGAGGCCTGATTGACAGAGCTGCGAATCGTAAGGTTGGACTGATAGACGGGAGTCAGATAGTTTTGCCGTCCTACGCTGAAGCTGGACCACTTTGTCGGCCGCACGGTAAGCAGGGTATTGTCGCGGTCCGGTTCCGCGGTAAGCGGTACGGCAATGTTTGCCCGTCGAAACTGGGATGACGATTCGATGTAAGCAGCTTTCATGTCGAATTTTGGCCGCGCAATCGACACGCTGGATGCGAGGTACAACTGGCCCGTTCCCATGCCTCCCGCCACTGCGAACTTCGTTCCGTGGTCGGAGTCATAGCCGAAGCTATGGATGATCGTTGCCCGAGTTGAGAGCGGCACCAGGACTTTGGTCGCGGCGGTCCACTGTGGGGCCACTTTGCCGGATGCGAAGATCATCACCGCAGGTTTTTCCGCGTGCGTGCCGAGAAAGAATGGACTGTTGAAGCTGGTCGACGTTTCACCAAGGAACCCATATACGTTTGCATTGCCGTACCGGGAGTGCATGCCAAGCCCTACCACCGTGATGTAGTGTCCGGTTTCGAAGATGTCTGTTGGGAGGTCGAAGGGGACATTGTCGGTACCCAGGATGAGCGTGCGTTGTTCGAAGCTCTTGACGAGTTGTCCTCCACTGTAAAATTTGCCGCCAATAGTGCCGGCGCCTGCCGACGCGGCATAACCTCTGGCGTGAACAGTTACGGTGCCGCCCTGCGACTGAAACAAAGTTGAGGTGCCTCCACTGAGTTCGATCACCTGTGCGCAGAGGGGTGCGGCGCTTGCAGCAAAAAAGAATACGGCCGCAATCCCCTGCGTGAGGACGGAATGCAATACTGTTCGCATCAATTGATGGCTGCTGGAATGGGGCGCTTTAGATGGAAGCGATCGAAGCGAAGGTCAAGCTCGGTGGGCGGCGAACTTTCCTTCCAGCTCATTTCAATACGTCTTGAAGCTCCGGGCAGAAGCGGAAAGCCGGACAGGTCGCCTGAGCTGTGATCTCCCACCGCCTGCACGGACTGAACGCGCGTCAGCGCCGCACTGTCGTTGCTGATGTTGCAAGTCAGCCTGCGGGTCTCGACGTTGTAGGAGAGATCGCTTACGGCGATGCTGGATTGTGCGATCGGCTGCTTCTGATAGAGATAGACCGTATGCGGAAGCATGAGCCTTACGTCAAGGCCTTCGCTGTGTTTGGGCGACGAAAATGTTGCGTACAAGGTGAACCATGCAGGAAGCTGGTCGGCCGTGGCTTTGTAGAAGACATAGTAAGTCTGTTTGGGTTGCAGGCGGACGCTCATGGCCGATAGCTCGACATGAATGTTGCTGTCGAGATCTCTAAAGACGCCTTTTCCTTCTGGGGTGATGCTGAAGCTTTTTGGCTCCAGCACCACGACCATGGGCGACATGGTGTTGTTTGTCAGGGCGACTTTGCCGTCAGCCTTTCCTTTGTACTCAACGATGACAGGCTGAACGCTTTGAGCGAGCATGCTTCCGGACAGCAACAAGACAGCGGGAAATATCCGCAGATACATAGGCACCTCTCTGTAGGTCTCAAGAATTAATTCTCTGGTTTAGAGAGCCTGCGCCTGAAGAGTTAGCGTGCCCGTATAAGTCGCTGAAGGTAGCTGCGGGATGGAAGATAGATCAATTTCGAGATTTAGATTGTCGGTGCGCGACGAAGCCCGGTTTGTGGAGCTGAGCGACTGCGTAAAGAGCGTAAGACCGGCGCCGGCGGTTCCCAGTGCCGCTGTCTGGGTGAAGGCCGTGAAGGTTGTTGGAGTTCCAGTTGTCATTTGCCCGAGGACGGCAGAGGTAGGGATGTTCGCAACCGGCGGACCCGCAAACGTAAGAGCATTGGCACTGGCGAAGTAAGCGTCCAGCACAACATTGGCGCGGCCCGATCCGAGGACCCAGGTTGTGGTGATCGCTACGGGGGCGCTGCCGGCGGCGACTCCGCCCGAGATGAGTGCGAAGTTGACGGCATTGGGTGTGGCCGAGATGGTCAGGGTTTCACCCAGGGTTGCTGTGAGCGAGACGCTTGCCGTGTTTGAGTTTATTGCTTGAGAGAACGAGGCGGGAGAAGAAGCGGCAAGGATGACAAGGGCACATAGCGTGCCCAACGAAAGTGAACTCTTGATGCTCAACATATGAGTTGCTCCGAGTACTGCTCTGGTTCGGCTTTCGGATGCGACCAGCCAGCGGATGTCTTTTGGACTTAGTCGCAGGCGAAGGCGGATTTATAAGTAAGTCAACAAGTTACGAAAGTAATTCTTCGTAAAAGTCAACCACGATTGTTTACCGGGTAGATGCTAGGCCCGTGGTTGCTTTTAGAGACATACAACTTTAGTTGTAACTAACGCTCGGATGTAGGGATGTTTACCGCCAATTCGAGGGACCTATGCTCCCACTGTGTAGCTATAAGCCTTATGCCTTTATTCCTTCGATTTCGTTACGCGGTGTTTCTACTATTACCGGGTTTGCTGGCAGTACCTGGAATGTTGATCTCCCAGACAGTAAGCGCAACAGAGTCTGTTGAAAGTCTTAGTGTGCCGGAGTTTGGGTTCTACGATAAGTATGTAAGCTGCGGTGGAGTTACATTCAGAAGCTCCAAGCACACCAAGGACCATGAACTGAGTGGCCTATGCGTCAGGCTGGACAGGATGCTGGCGAAGCAGGACGATGCGCGACGAAATATGGCACAACGCGGCGTCGAGTTCCATGTGGTTGCCGCGGATGAGCAGGTCGCCTCCCTGCCTGAGTATCGCGGAGTTGGTCGCGATGGGAGAGCGCTCGACGTTGGCGTGTATGGCAGTTGCGTCGAGTCGAAACAGGGTGGCAGCGATGGAAGTTGTTCGCGTCAACTGGCGATCAGTATCTTCCTTTTCGGTTTTGACGAGCAGATGCGCAGGCATATCGAAGAGCAGTTTCGCAGCGCCAGGCTAAAGGGTCTTTGGCGAGACGATGCCGCCGGGGAGAGCGCGAAGGAGTATTGGGCGCAGCTTTCCGTGCGGTACTTCGGATGGGGGCGAGCGACCGCCGTTGAGCTTCGCGCGTATGATCCGGGCGGGTACGCCTTGCTCGACCATATCTACGGCGGGTTCGAGCGGCCTCGCGCGATCGAGGTGATTCGCGCCAGAAGCGTGTCGAAGCTGGCGATATCGAAGGTCAACAAAGTGCCCGCCCAGATACAGCTTGTCAATAACAGCGCCAGGCCGATCCGGGTCTTCTGGATGGATACGGAAGGGAAGAGCAGGGAGGTCGGCGAGCTGGGCCCGTTCAACCGGACGATCCGGGACACATCGTTGTCGCAGGTTTGGATCGTTGAGGACGAGCGCGGGGTGGAGATGGACCGCTTTATCGTGGAAGATCCTGTGAGTGAATATATCGCTGCGGACTGATGCAGGTGAGCGGACGGTATTGTCCCGGCGGCTGCCGCGCCTTTTGCGATTAGAGGCGCCTGGCAGCGATGACCATGCAGAAAATACCCACTGCCTGTAGAAATAAGAGCAGGCGACAAAAAGACTTGTCAGCCGTAGTGTTTTTGTAATAATTTGCAGGGCAGAAATAAAAAGCGTTTTTCATGGTGCGTATGTTGAGACCGGCGTTTTTCTCCAAGCGGCTGGCTTTGAAGGTTCTGTTGCCTTCGGCCTGTGTTTTGATTCTCGTGGGTGTGGCGTATGGGCAGAATCAGGCCCCGGCCAGGCCGAAGGCTACAGTGGGGAGCCAGGGACCTTTGCCTGTGCACGAGGCCTTTTCGGCGGCGGCGATTGATGCTGGCGGTTCGCTGTTTCAGCAGCACTGCGCGTTCTGTCACGGACGCGATGCGGGCGGCGGCGAGACCGGGCCCGACCTGACGCGGTCGAAGATGGTCTTCGACGACAAGAAGGGCGAGAACATCGGGGCCATCATTCGGAACGGGCGCATGGAGAAAGGGATGCCAAAGTTCACGCTCGGCGATACCGAGGTGATGGACCTGGTGGCGTTCGTTCACTCGCAGCAGGACAAGGCGATGTCGCAGACGGGGAACAGGAAGGGCGTCGACACTGCGGACTTGCAGACGGGAAATGTCGACGAGGGCAGGAAGTACTTCAACGGCGCGGGGACGTGCGCGAAGTGCCACTCGGCGACGGGCGACCTGGCCGGGATTGCGTCACGGTATGAGGGGTTGAAGCTGGAGCAGCAGATGCTGTATCCGCGCAACGTGAAGGCGAAGGCGAGCGTGACGACGCGCGACGGAAAGACGAGCACGGGAACGCTGGCGTTTCAGGATGAGTTCACGATCGCTCTGACCGGCGACGACGGCGTGTACCGCTCGTGGCACAAGCGCGATGTGAGCTACAAGGTGGACGCTCCGGCGGAGGCGCACGTGGAGCTGTTCGACAAGTACACGGACGCCGACATTCACAACCTGATGGCTTATATCCAGACACTCCGCTAGCAAGACGTACTGCCGTGAAAGGCCGAGATCGCTATGAAGCTGCTTTATCGTTCGATGATTCGTTTTGGATTTGTTGTTGGCGCTTTGGCATCGGCCCCGGCGCTTGTGGCGCAGGGGGTGAGCACGGAGACGCTGCTGCATCCGCCGAAGGACAGTTGGCCGATCTATCACGGTGACTACTCGGGGAAGCGCCATAGCAGCCTGACGCAGATTACGCCGCAGAATGTGAAGAACATGACGCTGGCGTGGGCGTTTCAGACCAACCAGGCGGCGCAGGTGAAGTCCGCGCCGCTGCTGGTGGATGGCATTCTGTACTTCACGGTGCCGGACAACATATGGGCCGTGGACGCGCGTTCGGGGCGGATGGTGTGGCACCATAACGTTCCGACGACGAAGGGGCTTCACATCGGCCATCGTGGCGTGGCTGTGTACAAGGACAAGCTCTACTACACAACGACGGACGCGCATCTTCAGTGTCTGGATGCGCGCGACGGCAAGGTGAAGTGGGACGTTGAAATCGCCGATGCGAGCAAGGGGCAGTGGGCGACGATGTCTCCGCTGATCGTGGGCAATCACGTGATGGTGGGGGCTTCGGGAGACTTCGACAACTTGCAGGGCTTTATACGGTCGGTCGATCCGGAGACGGGCGCGACGCAGTGGCAGTGGGATGCGACGCCGCCGGTGGGGACTCCGAAGACGACGACGGGAGGCAATGCCTGGCTGACGGGCACCTACGATCCGGAGCTGAACCTGGTGTATTGGGGGACGGGAAATCCGACGCCGGTGCTGAATGGCAAGGTGCGGCCGGGGGACAACCTTTACACGTGCAGCATCGTTGCGTTGAACCCGGAGACGGGCAAGCTGGTGTGGGCGTTTCAGCCTTCGCCGCACGACACGCACGACTGGGACGCGGTGGAGATTCCGGTACTGGTCGATGGCGACTTCCACGGCAAGCCGCGCAAGATGCTGATGCAGGCCTCGCGCAATGGCTACTTCTTCGTGCTGGACCGCACCAACGGCAAGAGCCTGCTGACGACGACGTTCGGGCCGGTGAACTGGACGCTTGGCGTGGATAAGGATGGCCGTCCGATTCCGAATCCCGATAAGGAGCCCGCGCCGGATGGACGTTTGATTGCGCCTGACGAGGGGGGCATGACGAACTATCGCTCGCCGAGCTTCGACCCGAAGACGGGGCTGTTTATCGTGAGCGCGGCTCCGAGCTACAGCCTGTACTTCGCGAAGCCCGCGGATGGAACGTATGGATGGGCCGGTGCGGACTATGGGTTGTGGAAGAAGGGCGTGCTGGAGGCGATCGACTATCAGACGGGAAAGATCCGCTGGTCGCATGAGCTGGGCGAGGGTGGGCCGGGGTCGGGCGTGCTGACGACGGCCTCGGGGCTGGTGTTTTCGGGTGACACTGCCGGAAACTTTCTGGCGCTGGATACGGCGAACGGGAAGACGCTGTGGCACGCGTACTCCGGTAGCGGCATCAACGGCGGGCCCGAGACCTACGAGCTCGACGGCAGGCAGTATGTGCTGATGACGAGCGGCAGCGTGTTGTTTGCGTGGAGTCTGCCCGAGGCGGAGCACGCAGGAGCGGCGCGCGCGGCGAAGTAGCGACGGCTGAAGCTCGATGGCGGGAGTGAGGAGGATTGCGACGATGTTTCGACGATGGTTGTCTGGCACGGCGTTGGTGGCAACGCTTTCCTTGTTGATGGCCGCCGCGCCCGCGATGGCGGCTGAGCGCATCCACGTGATGATTCTGGACGGCGAGAGCGCGGCCTCGTATCACAACTGGAAGGCGGTTACGCCGATCCTGAAGAAGGAGCTGGACGAGACGGGACTGTTTGACGTGGAGGTGGTAACGGCTCCTGTTGCGGGCGCAGACTTCAGCTCGTTCAAGCCGGAGTGGAAGAAGTATCGCGTGGTTGTGTTCAACTACGACGCTCCTGCGGACCGCTGGCCTGCGGAGTTGAAGGAGTCGTTTGAGAGCTACATGAAGGGCGGCGGCGGCATGGTGACGGTCCACGCGGCCGACAATGCCTTCAACGGGTGGACCGCCTTCAACGAGATGATCGGCGTGGGAGGGTGGCGCGGCCGCAACGAGACGTCGGGGCCGCACTGGTACTACAAGGACGGCAAGCTGGTCTCGGACGCCGGCCCCGGCAGAGCGGGATCGCATGGGATGCGGATTCCGTACAAGGTCGCGCTGCAGAATACGGAGCATCCGATCGTGAAGGGTTTGCCGAAGACGTGGATGCACCAGGGCGATGAGCTGTATGCGAACCTGCGCGGGCCGGGAAAGAACATGACGGTGCTGGCGACGGCGTACTCGGACCCCGCGAACCATGGGACGGGATTCGATGAGCCGCAGTTGATGGTTCTCAATTACGGCAAGGGACGGGTGTTCCACATGACGCAGGGGCATGATGGAGATGCGCTGAGTTCGGTCGATAGCGTCGTTGTCTTTCAGCGGGGCGTGGAGTGGGCCGCTACGGGAAAGGTGACGCAGCGCGTGCCGGCGGATTTTCCAACCGCGAATACGGTCAGCTATCGCTCAGACCTTGCGGCGATGGACCCGAACGCCGTGAAGGGGCAGAATCCTTTAGACTTTGCTCTACCGGCTCCGCCTGTGCGGGGAGCGGCGGGGACGCCTCGCCGATAGGACGTTGGTCTTCTGTTGGCGTATTGATTCGTTGAAAGCGAAGGGTAGTGTCGCCACGAGAGAAATACAGGGATTCTTCGCCTTCGGCTCAGAATGACGGCTCGGTTGAAGACCTACGGATCAGAACGACGACCGTTAACATTGATGGCTAGTAGATGTTTGGAAGAAGGTAGAGCAACGATGAAGACGATTAAGGGGCCGGGGATCTTTCTGGCGCAGTTTGCCGGTGATGCGGCTCCGTTCAACAGCCTGGACACGATTGCAGCTTGGGCGGCGGAGCTTGGGTACAAGGGCGTGCAGATTCCTACGTGGGACGCGCGGCTGTTCGACCTGAAGCTTGCTGCCGAGAGCAAGACGTACTGCGACGAGTTGCAAGGAACGCTTGCACGGCATGGGCTGGTGGTGACGGAGCTTTCGACGCACCTACAGGGGCAGTTGGTTGCGGTGCATCCGGCATATGACTCGCTGTTCGACAGCTTTGCTCCGGCGAGCGTGCATGGGAACGCTTCGGCGAGGCAGGCGTGGGCGACCGAGCAGCTACACTTTGCGGCGAAGGCGTCAAAGAACCTTGGACTGAAGGCGCACGCGACGTTTTCGGGCGCGCTGGCGTGGCCTTATCTTTACCCGTGGCCGCAGCGGCCGAACGGACTGGTGGAGGCCGCCTTCACAGAGCTTGCGGCGCGGTGGAGGCCGATCCTCGACGTCTTCGACGAGAACGGCGTCGACGCCTGCTTCGAGGTGCATCCGGGCGAGGACATTCACGATGGCGCGTCCTTTGAGATGTTTCTCGACCGGCTGAAGGAGCATCCGCGCTGCAACCTGCTGTATGATCCGAGCCACTTTGTCTTGCAGCAACTGGACTACCTCGCGTACATCGATCTCTACCATTCGCGTATCAAGATGTTTCACGTGAAGGACGCGGAGTTCAACCCGACGGGCAGGCAGGGAGTTTACGGCGGGTTTCAGTCGTGGGTGAATCGCGCGGGGAGGTTCCGCTCGCTGGGCGATGGACAGGTGGACTTCGGAGGGATCTTCTCGAAGCTGACGCAGTATGGGTACGACGGCTGGGCGGTGATGGAGTGGGAGTGCTGCATCAAGAGCTCGGAGCAGGGCGCGGAGGAGGGAGCGCCGTTCATTGCGTCGCATATTATTCGCGCGGCGGAGCGGGCGTTCGACGACTTTGCGGGAGCGGGAACGGACCAGGAGGCGATCCAGCGGCTGCTTGGCTTGAAGCGCTGAGGCGGATTTGCGCGTTGTGTAGAGGCTGAACAGCAGGAGTATAGAGCGGGCTTTCAGCCCTTGGTTTCATATCGAAACGTGACCTGGGGCTGCGCCCCAGGCTGATATAGTGCGGGCCTTCGGCCCTCGGTGGCTGTCCTCTACACCTTTGTGAAAACAGCTTTAATATACGGCTTAAGGAGAGACGGAATGAGTGAAGCAGTGAAGCTGAAGCGGCGTGTGCGGCTGGGCATGGTGGGCGGCGGTCCGGGCGCGTTTATTGGCGCGGTGCATCGTGCGGCGGCGCGGCTTGACGACCGGTACGAACTGGTGGCGGCGTCGCTGTCGTCGGACCCGGCGAAGTCGATGAAGGCCGCGGAGGAGCTGTTGATTCCGCGCTCGTATTCGAGCTATGCGGAGATGGCGAAGGCCGAGGCAGCACGCGAGGACGGCATCGACGCGGTTGCGATTGTCACCCCGAACCATCTGCACTATCCGATTGCGAAGGCGTTTCTCGAGGCCGGGATCCATGTCATCTGCGACAAGCCGATGACGACGAACGTCGAGGATGCAGTCGAGCTTGCCGCGCTGGTGGAGCGCACGGGCCTGGTCTTTGGGCTCACGCATACGTACACCGGCTATCCGATGATCCGGCAGATGCGCGAGATGGTGCTTGGCGGGGAGCTTGGGCCGGTGCGGATGATCCAGTCGGAGTATGCGCAGGACTGGCTGGCGACTCCACTGGAGGCGAGTGGAGCGAAGCAGGCGGACTGGAGGACAGACCCGGCGCGCAGCGGGCCCGGCGGTTGTCTGGGAGACATCGGCACACACGCGTTCCAGCTTGCGTGCTTTACGACGGGGCTGAGCTGCGAGGCGCTGGCGGCGGAGGTGACGACGTTCGTGCCTGGACGGCGCGTCGACGACAACGTGCAGGTGATGCTGCGGCTTTCGGGCGGGGCGAAGGCCGGCCTGTGGGCCTCGCAGATTGCTGTGGGCAACGAGAACAGCCTTACGCTGCGCATCTACGGTGAGAAGGGCGGTTTGGCGTGGTCGCAGGAGAACCCGAACTATCTCACCTATACGCGCCTGAAGGAGCAGCCACGCACGATCACGCGCGGCGGTCCGGGGGTTGGCGCGGCAGCCGCGCACGCGTCGCGTGTACCTTCGGGGCATCCTGAGGGGTACTTCGAGGCGTTTGCGCAGCTCTACACCGATCTCGCAGACCAGATTGCGGCGCGCATTCTGAAGCAGGATGCTCCGGCGGCGGCGAACCTGGTGCCTGGTGTTGCGGATGGCGTCGAAGGGATGCGTTTTATCGATGCGGTGCTGCGGTCGTCGCGGAATGGGTCGGCGTGGACTTCGCTGCGTCGTTGAGTTGATTTCCTGAGTTTGCGACATTGTTCTATAGAGCAGCAGAAAGGGCGGACCCAAACTTCGGGTCCGCCCTTTCTGCTGCTTCTTGTTTAGAAGTGGAGCCGGAGAACGAACTCCATGGTGCGCGGATCGGTTGCAGCCGTCACCTGACCGAAGGGGTTCTTGAATAATCCGCCTATGTAGTTGGGTTGATAGGTACCGTCGGTCCCTGCGGAACCGAGCGTATTACCGATAGTGAAGGGTGACAGGTGATTGGGAGCGTTGAACATTTCTGCTCGGAACTCCGCCCCGATCTGTTCGTGAATGGTGATGTTCTTTTGCAACGCCACGTCCCAGTTGTTGAATAGAGGTCCCCGAATCGCGTCGTAACCAAGATTTCCGTATGTGCCAGGTGCAGGTACCTGGAAGGCCGCATAGTTCAGATACTGCTTGCCGTCGCCGGTGTGGGCATAGGGATTGCCGACCAGGTTCGGGCGTTGTGGAACATTGTTTGTTGTAACCAGGTTACCGGCGACCGACTGGGCGGAGGGTTGAACAACGTTGATCGGAATGCCACTCGATATACGAGTGATACCTGAGAGTTGCCAGCCACCGATAACCTGCTTATACCATTCGTGCTCATGCTGCCAGAATGGAATGGGATAGACATAGCTGGCTACGAATATCTTTGGTTGGGTATAGTTGGCTGGACCGTAATCAGCGGCGAGGTTGGTGCTGTCCTGCGGCTGATAATCGAAGGTAGAGCCCATGGTCAACGACTTTGCCCACGTGTAGGACACCGTAGCGAGGCCGCCGTTGCTGAAGCGGGTCTGCATGCGCGCCTGCAGCGAGTTGTAGTTAGCATGCGCTCCGTTTGTGTACTGGTAGATTTCGCCATAGCCACGGTAGGGGCGAAGGGCGTTGCGTTGCGTGATCGTCGGGTTCGCCTGCTCGGTGCCTGCCGCCGCCTGGTTCAGGTTCTTGCGATAGGTGAGGTTGGTGGAACGCGAGCCTACATAGTTCACCTCGACTGAGGTGTTGTTGAACAGCTTCTGCTGCACGCCGAAGCTGTAGTTGTGAATCCGCGGTGGCGCAAGGTTCATAGCTGCTGAGTTGCCGATGTTAGTTGGTGTAGCGGCAGTGCCGATGCTGCCCAGACTATCTACATTACCCGCACTGGCGAGCGAAGCCACTGCGACGAACGGCAACTGTGAAGCCGCGCCATAGATGTAGTTACCCTCGACGCGTTCATAGGACATGCCATAGCCGCCATGGAGCACAGTCTCCTGTCGTCCGGTCAGGTCATAGGCGAATCCAACGCGGGGGGCGAAGGTGTTGTAGACGGTCTGAACGATGCCGGGGGGCAAATTCTGGAACAGTGCCTGTACCTGTGGGTTGTTATAGACAGACGGAGCGACGACCTGCTTCGCCTTGTCGGAGAAGCCAGTACCGGGCAGTACAAGGCCATTGAACGGCGATGGGTTGGAGGTGATGGATCCGTTTGAGCCGATCGTCGCGGCCTTCGATTGATCGAACCGCGTTGGATCGAAGAAGGCCGTATTGTTCGGCCAACTTGAGATCGGCGGCATGTACTGCCAGCGCAACCCCAGATTGAGGGTCAACCGACGGTTTACGGTCCAGTCGTCCTGCACGTAGGTTTCGAACTGAAGGAAACGAGCTTGAATCTGCGGGATGTTGCTGCCCTCGGTGTATTGGGAGAAGTTACCCAGCATAAGGTTTGCCAGATTGCTGAATGTGAATTGACCATTCAAAGCAGGCGGAGCAGTCTGGTTTTTGCGCGCGCGCCAGAAGTACGCTCCTGTCTTGATGGAGTGATTGCCAATGACGCGGGAGAAATCGTCTTTCATGGCGTAAATGCGCTGGTAGTTATCGAACGATCTCGGCGTCGCTGAAGGATTGCCGTAGCCCGAGATCGTTATCTGTGGGATGAGCGGCGAAGCGTTATACAAGGTCGCGTAGGTCAGGCCGTAGTCGGAACGGTTGATCTTCCTGCCTACGAATTGTGGGTTTGCACGGATGTTTCCGCCCTCGTTGATGATGTTTCCAGAGTAGGAGGCCGTCGCGGTGTTCACGGTCTTGGAGTTGAAGGTGTGTGTCCAGGACAGGGCACTTGTAAGGCCGGGGATCGTCCGGTCGAAGATGATGTAGTTGGTCGGACTGCCGACATTCAACGTGTTGTCATGCACGAAGTGTCCGCTGATCGTGTTCTTCTCATTCATGTTGTAGTCAATCTTGACCAGGTACTCGGACTGGTTGTTGTTCCCCAGGCTCAGGTAGGAGTAGTTGCCGCTCGGGTCGGTCAAGATTGATGCTGCCAAAGCACGGCCAGTTGCGGTTGACGGAAGGGCTGCAATGTCCGACGGTCTCGGAACCGTCACGTTCGTTTGTGTAGAAGTGCGCAGACGTTTGAACTCCTGGGCGGCAAAGAAGAAGAGCTTTTCACGGTTCTGGTTGAAGACCCCAGGAATCCAGATGGGACCACCGATGGTGTACCCGAAGTCGTTATATCTCAAGGGGGGCTTTACGATCGTTGCGGGCAATCCGGGTGGTGGATAGCTGCTGAGGGCCCGGAACGGGTATGCCTGAATCGCATCGTTGCGGATGTATTCGTAGGCGCTGCCATGGAAGTCGCGTCCACCGCTCTTGATGGCGACAGAGACGGTCGCACCCGAGGTGCCGCCGTAGCTGGCGTCGTAGCTGGAGGCGACGTTACGGAACTGCTGCAACGAGTCCGGCGAGATGTTGACGAAGTTGTTGCCGCCACCGCCGTTGTCCTTGTTGTCGACGCCGTCAATGAAGTAGTTTGCCGAATCTGTGCGGATACCATTGACCGACTGCGAGCTTCCGCTCACGCCATAGGTGCCGAAGAGAGCGAAGCCGCTGGCGATCGTTTGCGAGACACCAGGCTGCAGCGTCAGGAGTTGAATGTAGTTGCGGCCGTTCAACTGGATCTGCGTGGCCTCCTGACTGGTGATGACGCCGCCGATCTCGGCGCTGGTGGTCTGGATGGCAACCACGCCTGCCTGCACTTCGACGGATTCGCTGGCCTGGCCGACGGAGAGCTGTATGGGGACCTCAGGCTTGCCGCCGATATCGACGTGGACCCCTGCAAGGACAAATTTTTTGAAGCCGGGAACCGCTGTCGTAATGGTGTAGACGCCTACCGGAACGTTGAGGACCGTATAGTTGCCGTCCGCATTCGACTTCAGCGTCCGGGTGACGCCGGTGGCCTGGTTGGTGACGACGATATCGGCCTGCGGCACGGCGGCCCCAGTTGAATCGGTGACGGTGCCTGTGATCTGCTGCCTGTCTACTGCCTGAGCGAAGATCAGGCCTGTCGATGAGAGCAAAAAGAGAAGAGCTAAAACTGCACGCCGCATACGACCTCCTTAAAACCTCAAAAAATCTTTCAATCGCGCCACACCTAAGGGCTTGCCGTCTCATGGTTGATATGGGACAAGCCACGTTCCAACGTTAACAGTATTTAATGCGCGACGTGAAATATATGAACGTCAAGGCAGGGCTGTCAACAGGAAAAGTCTTCCTGCGTCGCGATCCTCCTCCGCTTTTCGCGGCATCCGCGCGTAAAAGGCCCTGCGTTCGACGTCATTTGGGGTTTTAGACGGATTTATCCTGCGTGGAGAGCTTATAAGGTGTCGCAGCGGCGGTCTTGTATCTGCCGTATTTCTACAGGTGCCGGACGGTGCAGAGAGGGCTGGATATGTATATGTAAAACATAAGTTCGATAGAGCAAAATATATGGAGAAGTGGAGTTCAGGAGTGCGAGATGGTGCCGGTGCATTCACCGAACCCGATCCGGGGCAGCCCGGGGCTTTGCGTGTAGGCGCGAAAGATGATTTGGTCGCCGTCCTCCAGAAAAATCCGGGTTTCGCCTGTGGGCAGGTTGAGGGGTGACCGGTTGAGCTTCACCTCGAGCAGGCAGCCTTCGGAGCCTGTGTCCGGGCCGGAGATGGTGCCGGTTGCGAGCAGGTCGCCGGGGCGCAGGTTGCAGCCGTTGCTGGCGTGATGGGTGAGCATCTGCGGGAGTGTCCAGTAGAGATTGCGCAGGTTGCCCTGGCTGAGCCGCATGGGTGCGTGCCCGGCCTGGCGCATCGTTGCGGATTGGAGGAAGACCTCGAGGGTGAGGTCGATCGCATCGTGTGCAGCGTGTGGCGTTGCGAGGTAGGGAAGGGGAGCGGGGTCGGTGTCGGGGCGTGGTGGCGCGGGGATGCGGTAGGGGGCGAGCGCTTCGAGCGGGACGATCCACGGAGAGATGGTGGTGGCAAAGTTTTTTGCGAGGAAGGGCCCGAGCGGCTGGTACTCCCACGACTGGATGTCGCGCGCAGACCAGTCGTTGAGCAGGCAGAGGCCGAAGATGTGCTGCTCGGCTTCGGCGATGGGGATGCTGTTGCCGAGGCGGTTGCCGGGGCCGACGAAGACGCCGACCTCGAGCTCATAGTCGAGCGAACGTGTCGGCCCGAAGGCAGGCGATGCTGTTTCGGCCGGCTTGATCTGTCCAGACGGGCGGCGGATCTCTTCTCCGCTTACGACGATGGAGGAGGCGCGGCCGTGGTAGCCGATGGGCAGGTGCTTGTAGTTCGGGAGCAGAGGGCTTTCGGGGCGAAAGAGCTGGCCGACTCGAGTGGCGTGATGGATGGAGGCATAGAAGTCGGTGTAGTCGCCGATATGAGCGGGTAGCTGCATCACTGCTTCGCGCATGGGGACGAGGTGTGGCTCGACGCGGTGTTTCTCTGCGGAGCCGGCAGCGAGAAGAGCGGTGACTTGATGGCGTAGCTGAGTCCATGCGGTTGGGCCGAGGGACATAAGCGGATTCAGCTGATCGGCGCGGCAGGCATCCCTGATCTCTTCGGGGAGCGAAGACAGGAGACTGCTCTCGGCGCAGGTATGGAGGTCGAGGATTCGATCGCCTATGGCGATGCCGATGTGCGTTGCCTCGCGGTGTCGAAAGACCCCGTATGGAAGGTTCTGAAGAGGGAAGTCGCAGGAGGGGTGATTGGCGGACGCGATCCAGCTCTGCTTTGCAGTGGCCATCTACAGCGCCTCCGAGGAGCGAGAATATCGGCTGGACGGCACTCTCATTTGCTCTTCGATCCAGAATTAAAGTGTCGTTTAAGGCCTTGCCAGCACTCGTAGTACTCGTGTTGCAGAATGCTCGTGTTCATGGCGAACTCGGTCGGTCTTACGACGAGTTGGGTCTCGAACATGAAGGCGAGCGTGTTGTCGAGGTATTGAGGTTTCAGTTCGGCTGCCGTGGCGCGCTCAAAGGATTCCGCGTCGGGGCCGTGGCCAGCCATGCAGTTGTGCAGGCTTGCGCCGCCGGGGAGAAAGCCTTCGGCTTTGGCGTCGTAGGCTCCGCGGACGAGACCCATGAACTCGTTCATCAGGTTGCGATGAAACCACGGCGGACGGAAGGTGTGCTCGGCGACCATCCACCGTGGGGGGAAGATGGCGAAGTCGCAGTTTGCCGTACCTGGTATCGCGGACGGCGAGCTGAGTACGGTGTAGATCGATGGGTCGGGGTGGTCGAAGGAGACGGTGTTGATGCAATTGAAGAGCGCGAGGTCGTACTTGTACGGAGTGTAGTTGCCGTGCCAGGCGACGACGTCGAGTGGAGAGTGATCGATGGCGGCGGACCAGAGATGGCCCAGGAACTTTGCGGTGATGTGGAACTCGCCCTCGCGATCGTCGTAAGCCGCGGTGGGGGCTTTGAAGTCGCGCGGGTTGGCGAGTCCGTTTGCGCCGATGGCTCCCAGCTCTGGCAGGCGGAAGGGCTGGCCGTAGTTTTCGCAGATGTAGCCGCGGGCCTGCGCGTCCAGTAACTCCACGCGGAACTTGAGGCCCCTGGGGATGAGGCAGATCTCGCCGGGAGCAGCTTCGAGTATGCCCAGCTCTGTGTGAAGGCGAAGCGAGCCGAGTTGGGGAACAATAAGCAGTTCGCCATCTGCGTTGTAGAAGAAGCGGTCGTTCATCGACGTGTTGGCGCCGTAGAGGTGAATGGCGACGCCGGTCTGCATGGCGGGGTCGCCGTTACCGCCGAGCGTGATGGTGCCATCGACGAAGTCAGTGGGCTGCTCGGAGATGGGCAGCGGGTTCCAGCGCAGCTGATTCGGCGTGGTGACGGGCGAGGTGAACGGCCCGCTGCGTATCAGCCGCGAGGGCTCCGGCTGGTAGGGGTGGTGGGTGACGGAGGGGCGGATGCGGTAGGTCCATGTACGTCGATTGGTCGCGCGCGGCGCGGTGAAGGCGGTTCCGCTGAACTGCTCGGTGTACAGGCCGAGCGGATGTTTTTGCGGCGCGTTCTGACCGGCGGGCAGTGCTCCGGCAACGGCTTCGGTGGCGAACTCGTTACCGAAGCCGGACTGGTATTTGATGTCAGCAGACATGAATCTCCCTTTCTACAAACGGCCGCTTGCAGCCCGACGTTCCGCTTCGTGCATTGCGTCGTATATCTGATTGAAGCTGCTTACGGCGAACAAGAGTTTGTGAAGCTCATCCACTTTGACGGCGGTGTTGAGCACCTCGTCGAGGGTGAAGTCGTGCACGGCGCAGTGGCCGTCGATGACGTTGCGGCATTCGCCGTGAGAGCTGATGAGTCCGCTGCCGTAGACCTTGATGGCCCCGTTCTGGCGGATCAGGCCGAACTCGACGGTGTACCAGAAGATGCGGCCGAGTTTTTCGAGAATCGCCGGGTCGGAGATGGAAACGCAGACACGGCCATAGTGCTCCAGGAAGTTGGCGAAGACAGGATGGGCGTGCATGGGCACATGGCCGAAGACATCGTGAAAGATGTCCGGCTCTGGCGTGTATTCGAGCGAGTCGCGGCTGCGCAGCCAGGTCGTCGTTGGAAAGCGGCGGGTGCCGAGCATCCCAAAAAAGGCCGGGGCTGGAAGGAAGCCGCTTACGGGGGTAGAACTCCAGCCTGTTCTTAGAGCAAGCCGCGCGCTGATCGAGGCAAGGTTCGGCAGCCGGTCGCGCTGGAGACCGATGATCTCGAAGCCGTCGAGGTACTCCTGGGCGGCATGGTTTTCCAGCTCAGGAAGGACGCGGCCGACGAGCTCGGCCCAGGTGTGGTGCTGATCTTCGGTGTAGGCAGCGTAGTCCTGCTGAATGATGTATGGCGCGGCGGCAGAGAGTGTTCCGGTAGCCATGATCGCCCTCCAGGTTACATGTTGCCGCGCGCCTGTTGTTCGCGCTCAATCGCCTCGAAGAGCGCCTTGAAGTTGCCTTTGCCGAAGCTGCGGCTTCCCTTGCGTTGAATGATCTCAAAGAACAGCGTCGGGCGGTCTTCGACGGGGCGGGTGAAGATCTGCAGCATGTAGCCTTCGTCGTCACGGTCGACGAGGATGCCGAGCTTCTCCAGTTCTTCGAGTGGCTCGTCGATCAGGCCGATGCGTTTTTGCAGCTCGGTGTAATACGTGTGCGGAACGTGCAGAAACTCGATGCCCTGTTCGTGAAGCTTGCTCACGGTGTGGAGGATGTCTTTAGTAGCCAGTGCGATGTGCTGCACACCGGGGCCGGCGTAGAAATCGAGATACTCCTCGATCTGCGATTTGCGCTTTCCTTCGGCCGGCTCGTTGATCGGGAATTTGACGTAGCCGTTTCCGTTGGACATGACCTTGGACATGAGCGCGGAGTATTCGGTCGAGATGTCCTTGTCGTCGAAGTGCTGATAAAGGGAGAAGCCCATGACGTTTGAGTAGAACTTCACCCATTCGTCCATCTGGTGCCAGCCTACGTTACCGACCATGTGGTCGATGTGAAGGAGGCCGGTGGGGCGGGCAATGGCGTCGTGTGGCGTGCTGCGAAAGCCGGGTAGAAACGGGCCGTTGTAGGCGCTGCGTTCGACGAAGGTGTGGATGGTGTCGCCGTAGGTGCGGATGCTTGCGAGGACGGCGCGGCCATGCTCGTCGGAGACGACCTGGGGCTCCATGACGCTGGCGGCCCCGCGTTGCACGGTTTCTCGCCAGGCCTGGCGTGCATCGTCGACCCAGAGAGCGATCACGCGCACGGCATCGCCGTGGCGGTGGATGTGTTCGGCGATCGGGTTTCCGCTGCGCAGGGGAGTGGTGAGGACGAAACGTATCTTGCCCTGCTGGACGACATAGGAGGCGCGGTCGCGCTGGCCAGTCTCCGGGCCGGAGTAGGCAACGAGCGACATGCCAAAGGCGGCTCGGTAGAAGTAAGCAGCCTGTTGCGCGTTGCCCACGTAGAACTCAACGTGGTCGGTCCCTTTCAAAGGGAGAAAGTCCGTGGGAGGATGTGTGTTTGCAGGCGCGGGTTCGTGGACGGTACCCATGAGAAGCCCTCATTTCGCCGGAGCGGTACAGGGCCGCATCGACGGCAGGAAGCAGGATAGGCTTCCTGTGCGAAACAGGGAATAGGCGAGCCGATGAAATGAACAAGACTCGACCCCTGGCGGTCCAGTGTTGCTGTATCTATATGTTTATCAATAGATTGCGAAATTGATATCAGCCAGCGAGGAGGGTGTGACTGCGGTTGGTTGCGTGAAGAGAGTACTGCCCGGGGGTGATGCCGAGGATACGTTTGAACTGCCGGGTCAGATGGCTCTGATCGACGAAGCCCGCCCGGACGGCGACTTCGACGACCGGTATGCCAGCGCGCAAGAGGGAGGCAGCGTGTTCGATGCGTAGCTGAGTGATGTAAGCATGAGGCGTGAGCCCGACGGTCTCCCTGAATGTCCTTAGAAAGTGGGAGGCGCTGAAGGAGGAGAGGCTGGCAAGCTCTTTCAGGCTGGGGTTTCGGGTGTAATTGGCTTCGAGATATTGGCGCGCATGGTCGATGCGGGTATTGTCGAAATCGAGCTTTGCACGAGGAGCCTGCATAGTGGAATACCGCTCGGTTAGATGAGAGAAGATCGAGAGGAGTTGAGATTCAAAACGAAGTTTGTCTCCGGGATATTCCAGCTCGAGATGGAGCCTTAAGAGGCTGGAGGCGAGAAGGCTGTCCTGAACAAAGGGTTTGTGAAACCTCAGGTCGCGCACGGCACAGCTTTGTGTGAGCGACGCAAAGAGGTTCACATCCAGATAGAACATACGGAAGCTCCAGCCGCTTGTGCCGGCGGGTGCGGGAGCATGTGTTTCACCGGGATTGAGAAGGATAATCGTACCGGCACCCAGAACGTGGTTGCGGCCGCGGAAGTAGGAGCTCATGGAGCCCGAGTCGACAACTCCAATTGCCGGAACCCGATGGAAGTGCCTGGCGAACTGATAGTTGCGGTACGATCCCTGAAAAACTTCCACGCCTTCGAGGCTGGTGTTTCGCCAGATTCTGGCCTGATCGCCGGGCAAAAGCGGTCTGTCGCTATGGTCGCGCTGAATCTCTGACTCGGAGGCCCTCAGAATCTGTGGGGTACTTGGGCCTGGAGAAGGGTCTCCGGCATCACTGTCCGCGCCGTTCATTCTTCAACAGGATATCAACTTTCCATGCCGAAAAGCGATTTTGTACAAGACAGTGGATTGCATGCCAAACCACAATCTAATGTGTGTGCCGATTGTGTTTACGTCCGCTGTTTTTTCTTTTTCTATCAATCACATCCCTGCCGGCCATGGCGCAGCGCGCCCCGGTCTCGCCGAATACGCCGTGGGTGCCAACGCGCGATCTGTTTGGCGGAAAACCGGCGCCTCTTTACCGGCATGAGGCGGAGCTGAATGAGGACCGTCCTTATACGCTTGGGGAACTGATCGACATTGCCGAAGCAAACAATCCGTCGACCCATGCGGCCTGGGAGCGTGCGCGGGTGGCAGCGGCGTCTGTGGGGATTGCCAGAAGCGAACTTTATCCGACGGTGATTGCGGCGGCAGCAGGACGAACATTTCTGAGTCCGCCGCTGCTGTATCAGACCTTTGTTTTGCAGGACATCGGGGCGTTCGAGGCGACGCTTAAGCTCGATTACACACTGGTGGATTTTGGTGCGAGGCGCGACGAGATTACGGCGGCCAAGGCGCGTCTGCTGGCCTCAAATTTAACATTCAACAACCAGCACCTGGTGCTGATTCAACAGGTTTCGGCGGCGTACTACAACCTGCTCAATGCAACGGGCCTGCGCGAGGCTGCGGAGGTAAACCTTCGCGACGCGCAGGCGGTGGAAGATGCCGTTCGTGACCGGAAGGCCAATGGTCTGGCGACGCTTCCGGATGTGCTGGAGGCCCGCGCCACCACGGCGAAAGCCGACTATGAGCTGCAAAGCGCGCGAGGAGCAGAGCAGACGGCCTTCGGCGATCTGGCGACCATCCTGACCGCTACGCCGACGAAGCCATTCAAGGTGCAGTCGCTCAAAGACCTGCAAATACCGGAGTCGCTGGACCAGAGCGTGGACGAGGCGATTGAAGGCGCCTACAAGACACGCCCCGATCTGCTTGCCGATATTGAGCGCGTGCGCGCCGCGGATGCCGAGGTGAAGTATGCCCGCTCGGCGTATTTTCCCAAGCTGGAGTTCGATGGCTCAAAGGGATGGTTGCGCGCATGGGGCCAGCAGGAGAAGTTTAACGGGACGTATGGAAAGACATACACCTACGATGCGCGGCTGGGGCTTACCTGGACGGTCTTCGATGGCTTCAAGCGAGAGAGTCGTCTGGCGCAGGCAAAGGCCGAGCGTGCGGCGGCTGAAGAAGAGGTGAGAGAGAAGGAAGACGCGATTGCTGACCACGTATGGGGCGACTACGCCAATGCCGTGACGGCGTTGCACGAGCGTCAGGCGGCGACGTCGCTGCTGAACGCGTCCGGCGAGTCCTACTCGGCTGCCGTTGAGTCGTACAAGGATGGTGTGAGGAACATTCTGGATGTGCTCTCTGCGGAGCGGGACCTGGCCCATGCGCGGGCGACCGATGTCACGGCGCGCACACAGGTGCTTCAGAGCTTCATGAACCTCGCGTTCAGAACCGGTGACCTGCTCATGCAACATCCGAAAGGCAATCGTCCATAAACATGCAAAAGAACATGAAACGGCAAATACAACTTGCGAATATGAGGTGTCTGGGGTTGGCAGCAGTTTCGATCGCTGTTGCAGCGCTCAGCGGTTGTTCGCTCTCTCCATCGATCAATGTGATGGGATCGTACTTTCCCGCATGGATCGTCTGCTGCGTGGCAGGGGTTGGCGTGACGGCGCTGGCGCACTATCTGTTCGCGCGATGGAAGCTCTTCGATGAGCTTTGGCCGCTGCCGCTGCTTTATCCCTGCCTGGTTTGCTTTGTGAGCTGCTTTTTGTGGCTCACGCTGTTTCGATAGTGAGGTCTCTGCTTGAACGACGATAGACAACAATTACGCAAGTACACTTTGCGAGGAAACCTGATCAGCGGCTTTATCGTTCTGGGCGCTCTGCTGGCCGGAGCCATGGTGGTTTACACGGTAGCAAGCTATCCGCGTACCGACGACGCTGAAGTGGTAGCGAACCTGATCGGGATGGCGCCCCTGGTCGCCGGGCCGGTGGTCGAGCTTCCTGTCCACGACAACGATTTTGTGAAGAAGGGGAGCCTTCTGTACAAGATCGACGATCGCCCTTACCTGTATGCGTTGCAGGATGCACTGTCTGCGCAGCAGCGTCTTGAGGGAGAGATTGAGAATGAGACGCGGCGCATCTCCGCCGAGCGAAGCAGGGTCGACGTTGCCAGCGCCGGAAGGCAGAGCGCGGTGGCGAATGAGGCAAGGGCGGATGACGAGATCAAGGTGAGCGAGGCAGCGATCGCGCAGGCCGACGCGTCGCTGACGCAGGCCAAGGCCGATGCGGACTACGCGGTGGGAAACCTGCATCGCATTGAGCCGCTGCTGGCGAAGGAGTTTGTCACTCCGGATGATGTGCACCGCGCGAAGTCGCTGGCCGAGGCAAAGACGGCCGCAGTCGCGCAGGCGCAGTCGAGCCTCGCTCTGGCCAAGGCAAAGCTGCTGTCGGCTACGGCGCAGAAGCAACAGGCTGTCGCGCAACTGACGCAGACCGAGGCGCAGGTCAGGGAGTCGTCGCAGGGTGTTCTTGTGCTGGCTCCGCTGATTGCACAGAGGGAGAGCAGGGCCGCGGCCGTTCGTCTTGCGCGCTACAACTACGAGCAGTGCAGCGTGGTGGCGCCGTTCGATGCACGCGTGACCAACCTGACGATCTCGGAGGGTGAGTATGCCAAGGTTGGGCAGCAGATGTTTACGCTCATCGATACGCGCACCTGGTGGGTGCTGGCAAACTTCCGCGAGACACAGATCCACAGCCTTCAGGCCGGCACAAACGCGGATATCTACCTCATGGCGAACCCGAACAAGCGACTGCGCGGGACGGTGGAGAGCGTGGGGTTCGGAGTGACTCCCGACCCCGATGTTGTAGGGAAGTTGTCGCAGGGACTGCCTGATGTGCAGCGGACGCTGAACTGGGTGCGCCTTGCATCGCGCTATCCTGTGCGGATCAGAATTCTCGACCCGCCAGCCGGCGGTTTGAGAGTGGGGGAAGTTGCGATTGTCGGAATGCGGCGGCATAGCTGATGGGCGACACGTTGAGCGCCGGCGCCGCCGTTCTGGCGGAGAGTGAATCGGAGGTATCCAGGTCCGGTTCGCTGTGGTCGTTGCTTCAGGCCGAGTTGAGCCCGTATCCAGGCCGGGGCCTTCTGGCCTTCCGCATGGTGCTCTCATGCACGCTTGTCATGCTCTGGATCATTGTCTTCAAGGTCCCGGGGGCGGCGTTGGGCGCGTACTATCCAATGCTGGTGTCCAGAGACAATCTGCGTTCCACGCGGCGCTCGGCGTTCTGGATAGCGACGGCTGCTGTTCTGGGTACGGTTTCCGTTGTGCTGGGAGCGATGCTGTTTCTCGGCGCTCCCTTGCTGCATCTGGCGTGGGTCTGCATCAGTCTGTGTGCTGTCTTTTATCTTGTCAGCGCGCTCAGGGTATATGAGGCGGCGCTCGCGCTTGGCCTGTTCGTCACGACGGCGATTACGATCTGGGACCAGCGTATCTCGGCCGATCTTCGGTTGCGCCAGACGCTTTTTACGCTGCTCGCCATCCTGATTGGGTGCGCTGTTGCGGTGGCGATCGAGTATCTGTTCTCCCGGACCCATCCGCCGGATGCAGTGATCGGTGGAATCGAGCAGCGGTTGGATATCGCCGTCAAGATTCTGGAAGAGCGCTCCGGCGCAGCATTGGAACGCAGGCGGCTTGTGCATGAGGTGAGGCGCTATTCTCGAAGGGGAACCGGCGCTCTACGCGAACTGATAGCGCAGTCCGACTATGGCTTTCAGGAGCAGCAGCGTCTTTCCACGGCGGTTGGCCTGGTGGGCCGGTTGATTGAACTCTCCTCCACGTTGATTGAAACGGAGCACGTGACCACGGAGAAGGACAGCGAGCGTTGCTTGGCAATTGCGCGGAATATCGTTCTCATCCGCGAGAGCCTTTCACGCGGGGAGATTGCAGAGTGGATCGACATCGATGACGAGCACGAAGCGGTCATGCCGATCCTTATCGAAATGGAACGAACGGTCGACCTGCTTGCGGAGAGTCTGTCGCAACCGATGCGCGAGGGAAGAGAGAAAGGCCGAACTCGACGGTCTCCTGAGCAAACACGGATATTTGTAGCGGACGCTTTTCGCGACAGCCGGCACATCAAGTTCGCGATTCGCGGCGGGGCCAGCGCGATTGCATGCTACATGTTCTACATGAGCGTGGGGTGGGTCGGCCTCAGCGCATCGATTGCCACCTGCGTTCTCACTGCCTTGCCTGTGACGGGAGCATCGAGGCATAAACAACTGCTGCGTTTTGCAGGCGTGGTAGTTGGGGCCTGTGTCATTGGGTTTACAGCGCAGGCGGTCATTCTGCCGCAGATCGATTCCATCTTCAGCTACACGTTGCTCTTTGCCGCGATCGTTTTCCTGGGAGCATGGATTGCCACATCCGGCCCGCGTATTGCCTACTGCGGAGCGCAGATTGTTCTTGCCTATGAGCTGGTGAACCTGAATCGCTTCTCCATCAATCCGTCGCTGGTGCCTGCGCGCGATACCGTGCTGGGGATTCTGCTGGCGATTGTGGCAATGTGGTTGATCTTCGACCACCTCTGGGCGACGACTTCGCTGGAGTCGCTGCGGTCCGTTCTGGTAAGAACAATTCGTGAGATCGCCGAACTGGAGAATGCCCTTGTAAAGGAAGGGCCGGCTGTGGAGGCGCTTCTGGAAGCTCGCACTCATGAGATCATGGGGCGATTCGAGAGGCTCCGCACGCTGATGGATGTATCGGCCTTCGAGGCGTTTCCAAAGGCCGCGCCCGATGAGGAGCTGGTGCAACGCACAAGGGACTACCTGCCGCAGCTGAGAAGCATTCTTCTGATCAAGACCGGTTTGATGCAGCACCGGGTGGTCTCGGGAGACTATTGCAAGAGCGATACCGCGCTTCAAATCCAGAGGCGCTGTTCTGTGTTGCTGATGGATGCTGCCGGCCATATCGAGCAGGATCGGGCTGATAAGAAGCGCGAAGACTCGCCGGGCGATCGCGAGATGCAGACCAGGATACGAACAGAGATTGCGCTTGCACGCAGCGGCGAGCTGAATTGCAACCTGACGGAACTGCGCCTCTGTTCATCGCTCTTCGATGTTGTACGGCATCTATCGGCGACGACTTAGCAGAGGTGCGATTGCAAGACTGTCTCGGGCGGAACTGTAAAATCTCCAGCAGGGACACACCCCAGATAAAGCAGGAGCGCTTCTGCTGGAAAGAAAAAATGTCTATCAATCGGCGTAGTTTCATAGGACTCACCGCTGCTGCTGCCACACAAGCCAGGCCGGCCTTCGGGCTTGGTGAGTCGATCTCTTCGAGCGACAGCAAGCGTCCCAACTTTCTTTTTTTGATTGCGGACGATCTGATGTTTCGAACGATCGGCTCGATCAGTAACCTCGAGGTTCATACGCCGAATATCGATAAGCTGGCGAAAGCGGGCTGTCACTTTACCCACTGCTTTCATCAGGGTTCGTGGACGGGGGCTATCTGCGTTGCCAGCCGGACGATGTTGAACACGGGGCTGACGGCCTTCCATGCCAACCGCGCGGACTCCGCGAACCAGGCAGGGAATACTCCAGTCTGGGGCCAGACGCTACGTGCCGCCGGTTACGACACTTACATCACCGGGAAGTGGCACCTCGATGCGGTGATGCTGCAGCGGTCGTTTTCGGAGATGGGACCTGTTGCGCCGGGCTATCTGCCTTCGACTTCCGACATGTATAACCGGCCCGCGCCGGGCAACCACTGGGATCCGGCGAACCGATCGCTGCTTGGCCACTGGCTGAAGAAGAAGCTCTGGCTCAACAGCAAAGACGATACGATCCAGCATTCAAGTGAACTGTACGCAGATGCAGCGGTGGATCATCTGCGCCGCGCCGTGCCAAAGCGCCAGACGCCCTTCTTTATGTATGTGGGATTCAACGCGCCCCATGACCCGCGGCAGGCTCCGCAAGAGTACCTGGATATGTATCCCGCGGAGAAGATTGCGATTCCGCCGAACTTTCTTCCGGAACACCCCTTCGATCAGGGCGACCACAAGACGCGCGATGAACTGCTTGCGCCTTTTCCACGGACGGAGCAGGATGTGCGAGTGCACCGGCGGGAGTACTACGCCATCATCACGCATATGGATGCGCAAATAGGCCGCATTCTGGATGCGCTGAAGGCCTCAGGCAAAGCGGAGAATACCTATGTGATTCTTACGGCGGACCATGGGCTTGCTGTTGGAGAGCATGGCCTGATGGGGAAGCAGAACCAGTACGAATGCTCCATGCGTATGCCGCTCATCATTGCCGGGCCTGGAATCAAGGCCGGTAAGCAGGTCGATGAGCTGGTGTATCAGCATTCGATGTATGCAACGACATGCGAGCTGGCGAACGTGCCGGTCCCACCGCATGTCGAGTTCCCGTCGCTGGCTCCCATGCTGCATTCCGGCAATCCTGAGCCGGTGAACGATGCCATGTTCGGGTGGCTAAACGTTCTGCAGCGTTCGATACGGACGAAACGGCATAAGCTGATCTTCTATGCGCACTTGAATCGCTATCAGGTGTTCGACCTTGAGAAGGACCCGTGGGAGATGCACGATCTGGTCGAAGACCCGCTGTATGCGCAGGTGAAGACGGAACTTATCGCATTGCTGAAGCAGAAGCAGCGGGAGCTTGGCGATCCGATGGACATCGACCACCCTAAAGCGGTTCCACCGGGAAATGCCTACTGATTTTCGCGCAAGATTGCAGATTGCTCTAATTTTGAGTTGACAGACTGGCGTTCTGCACGGCAACATCGATTCGTTAGCGGCAGAGAATAGAGCGCCGCCCCTGAGACTGTGCGCAGTGCGCGTGCAGGTATGGGGCGGCTCTTGCTTTAACGAAAGAAAGGTGAACGTTGCCGAGCACTTTAGTGGAACACGAGAGCCTTCTTGACCGGATAGGGATACCCTCTGCTCTTTTCTGGGGCTTTGTGGGACTTCTGGTCTTCATGATTGGAGACGGCGTTGAATCGGGATATCTGTCGCCCTACCTCGTGGGTCGCGGAATGGCGATCAACGACGTCGCTTCGATCATGACCGTGTACGGCACGACTGCCGCAATCGCCGGCTGGTTTTCTGGCGCATTGTCGGACGTGTGGGGGCCACGGCGCGTCATCGTTACTGGATGGTTGATCTGGCTGGCGTTTCAGGTTGCGTTCCTGAAGATTGGGCTGCTGCACGCAACGCCATCGGCTGTGATGCTGACGTATGGCCTGCGCGGGTTTGGCTATCCGCTGTTCGCCTTCGGGTTCCTGGTGTGGATTACGGTGGCTGCGCCGAAATACCGTATGGCATCCGCAATGGGCTGGTTCTGGTTTGCGTTTACAGGGGGTCTTCCAACACTTGGATCGCTGGTTGCGCGGTACTCGATTCCAAGGATCGGAGCGTACAACACCTTCTGGATCTCCACGGGACTGGTGATGGCAGGCGGCATCATTCTTCTTGCCGGAGTTCGAGAGACGAGAGGCGCGCGCCGATTGGTTGAAGAAGATAAGCGCCCTGTCGCGGCGCTGCTGCACTCGGTTGCATTGGCGTGGCGCAAGCCGAAGATCGGCATAGCGTGCATCGTCCGCATCATCAATACCGCGCCGGAGTTCGGTTTCTTCATCATCCTGCCGGGATTTTTTGAAGATGTCATCGGGTTCAGCCAGGCGCAGTTCCTTACGCTACTGAGCGCTATCTTCCTGTCGAACATTCTCTGGAATCTCCTGTTCGGTTTGATCGGAGATCGATTTGGCTGGCGGATGACAGTGGCAACCTGTGGAGGGTTCGGTTCGGCGGTAACGACGTTGCTGCTCTTTTACATTCCTTTGGCGACCCACAACTATGTTGCGAGTATTGCCGTTGGGATGCTGTATGGCGCGACGTTGGCAGGCTATGTTCCGTTGTCGGCGCTGATGCCGATGCTGGCCCCGGAGCATCGCGGCGAAGCGCTTTCGATGTTGAACCTCGGCGCGGGAGCAGCTATGCAGGTGGGGCCACTATTGGTCAGGGTGTTCTTCCACCACGTTGGGGTTAAAGGGATGATGTGGATCTTTGCCGGGTTGTACCTTGCGAGCGGGTTGCTCGCGCTGATGCTGACGACAGATGAAGAAATGGTGGAAGCGGTCTAGTGGCCTGGATAGCAATTGACGCGGGAACGTCGGTGATCAAGTCAGTCGCCTTCACTTCGGATGGGAGAGAGTTGGCGCTGGCGCGTGCAAAGACGAAGGTGAGGCATGTACAGCCGAACTTCTCCGAGCAGAATATGGAGGAGGTCTGGCAGGCAGTCGTTGAGACGGTAAGAGATGTGGCCGTGCGTTGTGGCGAAGCGATTGAAGGGCTCGTAACAACGGCGCAGGGCGATGGTTGCTGGCTGGTCGATCGCGAGGGAAACCCGGTCCGAGATGCTGTCCTGTGGAACGATGGCCGCGCGTATGCCGTCGTCGAGCGCTGGAGAACGGAAGGCGTCGTCGACAGAGCCTTTTGCCTCAGCGGATCGGTCGCTTATGCCGGTCTTTCAAGCGCAATTGCAAGCTGGTTGAGTGAGAACGAGGCGGAAACGATGGATCGCGCTGCCTGGATTCTCTCCTGCAACGGCTGGATCTTCTCGCGTATGACGCGACGATTTCTGAGCGACCGTTCGGATGGTTCAAACCCATACAGCGACGTAGAGAAAGGGGAGTATTCGACGGAGCTTTTGCGGCTCTATGGGCGCGAGCCGGATGCGAAGCTGCTTCCAGAGATCGCAAGCGGCAAAAAATTGAGTGCTCCGCTGGACGAAGCAGCAGCTCGCCAGATGGGACTGACGGCGGGAATACCGGCGATCATGGCCCCTTACGACATTGTGTCCACCGCCTACGGTTGCGGCGTGGGATCGGCGGGACAAGCGTGCGTCATCCTGGGAACAACATTGTGCCCTGAGGTCGTTACCGATCGGATCGATCTGAATGAAACGCCTGCGGGAACGACAATTGCTCTGGGTGGTGGGCGCTTTCTGCGTGCGATGCCGACGCTGACAGGATGCGAGGCGTTGGAGTGGGCTGCGCGCATGTTGGGATGCGATGGGCTTCACGGTCTGGAGGAGCTTGCTGCTCGCTCTGAGGCTGCTGGGGCGGCGACCTATTTTCTTCCCTATCTGTCGCCGGCAGGTGAACGTGCTCCCTTTCTGGCTCCGGAAGCGAGCGGCAGTTTTCATGGCATAACGCTGGCGACAACGAGGGAAGAGATTGCATTGAGCGTTTACGAGGGGCTTTCTTTTGTAATCCACGAATGTCTTGAGGAGAGTGCGTCTTATCTGTCAGAGATGCGCGTGACGGGTGGTGGAGCGCGGAGCGATCTCTGGTGCCAGCTGATCGCCGATGTAACTGGATTGCGTGTCTTGCGTCCGGAGGGAAGCGAGCAGGGTGCACAGGGAGCGTTTCTGTTCGCGCAGGCGGTGGAACAAGGGGAATCGATTGAGAGCGTGTTGCAACGAATGCCGATTTCAACCGTAGTGTTTTCTCCTCGCGAAGCACGGCTAAGTGTTCTGAGGCGTCGTTACGAGATATGGAAGAGCCTGCGTGCTGTTGTGGCGCCCGAATGGTCTGCGCTGCGAGGTGAACGTTGAGCGAGCCGGTATATCTCGGTATCGACCTCGGCACGCAGAGCGTGCGAGTGCTCGCGGTTACGGCAGGCGGCGATGTTGCAGCTTCCGCGGCGAATCCTTTGAGGAGCATCCGTGAAGGCGTTCGTCATGAGCAATCGCCGCAGGAATGGTGGTTGGCCGTATCGGAAGGGTGCAGAAAGGTAGTGCGCGATCTGGGCGGCGCTGAGGTCCTCGGGCTTGCGGTATGCGCGACGTCCGGGACGATTCTGCTGATAGATGATGCGGGCGGTCCTTTGACCAACGGATTGATGTATGACGATGCGCGCGCGCAGGCCGAAGCCGCCGCGGTCAACGATGCTGGAGAAGAGTTGTGGTTGCGGATGAGCTATCGCATGCAACCCTCGTGGGCATTGCCGAAACTGTTGTGGCTGGCGCGAGCGGGCGCCGTGCGAAGTGGAGTGCGTGTTGCGCATCAGAACGACTACATCAACATGCGTCTGTCGGGGAGCCTTGTTGCAACGGACTCGAGCCATGCGTTGAAGACGGGCTATGACCTCATCGAGAACCATTGGCCGGGAAAAATTTTGGACAGGCTCAATCTTCCATCCGATATATTTCCATCCGTTGTGCGGCCGGGGACAAAGATCGGCGAAGTTTGCGAAGCCGCAGCCGGGGAAACCGGGATAGCAAAGGGGACACCAATCTATGCGGGAATGACGGACGGGTGTGCGGCACAGATTGCTTCGGGCGCAATCGCCGAGGGGAGCTGGAACAGCGTTATCGGAACAACGCTGGTGATGAAAGGAGTCACCGGCGCACTTCTTCATGACCCCGCCGGGGTGGTCTATTCGCACCGTTCGCCCGATGGCCGATGGTTGCCTGGCGGGGCCTCGAACTGCGGAGCAGGATTGATCGCAAAACAGTTTATGCCGGAAGAGATGGAGTCGCTGAACCGGGCAGCTCTTCGTGCAGACCCTACAGGTGTTGTGGTCTATCCATTGATGGGGACGGGTGAGAGGTATCCATTTTCCGAATCGCGTGCCCATGGGTTCACCGTGGGGCAGGCGCGATCTCGCGAAGAGCAGTACACGGCGACGCTGGAAGGTATTGCCTGCGTGGAGCGTCTTGCTGTCGATGCGCTGCGCATGCTGGGCGCGCCGATGTACGGCGCATACACCATCTCAGGAGGGGCCACGCGCAGCGACGCATTGAACAGCATACGGGCAGCGATGCTGCAACGTACCCTTCATGTTCCGTCGGTGACAGAGAGCGCCTTTGGTATGGCGGTGCTGGCTGCCAGTTCGGGGTCGTCGTTACAGGGGGCGGCAGAAAGCATGGTTCGAGTGGAACGTACCGTTGAGCCTGCATATGGATTTGAACGCTACGCGAATCAATATGCCCGTTTTGTGAGCGAGCTTCAGGGGCGTGGGTGGCTCGACGGCGCGCTTGCCGGCGCGGCATTGCAAGGGGCGTCTGCATGACACGAATCGTGCTGGTGCGGCATGGTGAAACGGTTTGGCACGCGGAGAATCGCTATGCCGGGCGAACCGATGTTGCGTTGACGGAGACTGGTCGAGCGCAAGCCAGACAGCTTGCGATGTGGGCGAAGAGACAGAAGTTCGATGCAGTGTGGAGCTCGCCTCTCTCTCGCGCGCGGCAGACGGCGCAGCCATCCGCGGATGCGCTCGCAGTTCCGCTACAGATTGAGGAGCGGCTGATCGAACTCGACTTTGGCGATGCGGAAGGATTGACCTCCAGCGAGATGCAGCAACAGTTCCCATCGGAACGCAAAGCATTTGAACTCGATCCGGCGGCAAATCCGCTGCCGGGAGGAGAGTCGCCAGGCGCGGCTGCGATGCGTGGAGAGGAGGCGCTTCGTGCAATCGCCTCCCGTTCGCCCGATGGGCGCGTTCTGGTGGTAGCTCACAGCACTCTGTTGAGGCTCATACTTTGCCGCCTGATGGGAATACCGCTATCGCACTATCGCGTTTTGTTTCCGCATTTCGATAACTGCTCGATTACTGAAATTGGCGTGGCGCCGTCAGGAGCTACGGCGCTGTTTACCTTTAACGTTCCTTTGTCACCTTTGCAAATCTAGCTGGAGAGTGTTCGGACTGCGATGTTTAAAGAGAAACTGGTGTTGGTTGGAGATCACTTTATTCTTCCGTCGGTAATGCGGGATGCCCTCGGTAGTCTTGTCGAGCAGTTCGATGTGCAGGAAGCGATGACGCCCTTCCCGCTGGAACCTTTTAGCAATATCGCTGAGGTCCGTGAAGCCTCGGGGTCCGAAGAGATGATGATCGATGCCCTCAAGGGCGCCTCCATCTGCATTGCGCATCATGCGCCACTGACGAAAAGGGTCATCGAGAGCGCGCATGATCTTCGGCTATTTGTTGTGTGCCGCGGGGGGCCGGTCAATGTCAATGTAGCGGCGGCGTCGGAGCGCGGCATCAAGATAGCGTATACGCCCGCGCGCAACGCGGCTGCGACCGCGGAGCATACGATTGCCATGATGATGTGCGCAATCCGGCACATCTCGCAGAGTGATGCCTTACTTCGGCAAGGGCAGTGGAAAGGAGACTACACATGGGAGACTGCCGGATTTGAACTGGAGACTGCGACCGTCGGTTTGATCGGCTATGGAGCGATTGGCCGCATCGTTGCCAGAATTCTGCGGAGCTTTGGAGCGAAGGTCCTCGTCTACGATCCATTTGCCGAAATAAAGGGTGACGATGTCGAGCAGATCCTGCAATTGGATGACCTTCTCGACCGTGTCGATGTCGTTTCGTTGCACGCTCGCGAGACACCCGACACCAAATCGATTCTTGACGAGAAGCAGATCGCTCGCCTGAAGCGAGGTGCGGTAATCGTGAATTGTGCGCGTGGATCGCTGCTCGACTATCAAGCGATGGAGCAGGCGCTCAGGTCGGGTCATCTTTCTGCGGCGGCGGCCGATGTCTTTCCGATGGAGCCTATTCCCGCCGGATCGACACTCCTTACACTTCCAAACTTTGTCATGACGCCACATATCGCAGGCGGCACGCGGCAGGCTGCGATGAAGGCGGCCGCGATCGCGACAGAAGAGCTTCGCCGCTATCTTGCAGGCGAGCCCTTACGATATTGCGCGAATCCCTAAGACAAGATGATTGTGTAGAAATGGCGCAGCCCGCGCGTGCGGCTGCGCCATTGCAGAGATAGATTAATAGCCAACTAGTCTGCGTAGAGATTGCTCCGGAGAAAATCGTTCTGGAATTTTCCTTTCGGATCGTAGGCTTCAACAAGGGCCTTGAAGTCCTTGAGGTGTGAATAGAGCGGCCCCGGCTTCATGGTGAATACCTTTGCCCAGTGTGGTCGTGGAGAAAATGGAGCGAGTTTCGCTTCGATCTGGGAGACGATGGCGGCCACCGCCTCTGGCTCACGCTTCCAGGTAAAGTGCAGGGCCAGCGAGGGGCGCTGATAGGCCATGCTCAGCCAAAGGTCGTCTGCGGCAATTGCGCGGAACTCTGTAGCGTAGAGGTGCGGCGTGATCTTATCGCGCAGGGATTCCACGGCAAGAATCGCATCGTATCCGTGCTCGAAGGGAACGAAGAATTCGCTTTGAATCTCCTCTCCGCTTGATGGAGTGAAGCCCATGCGGAAGTGCGGAAGGCGTTCGTACCAGGTCCCGACCTTGTTCTCCTGCTCGGTGCACGCTTCGGCGGAATGGCCATCCAGCGGATGCAACTTCGTCTTTGCAAGAGTGGCGTTATAGAAGAGTGCGGGAGGTTGCGCGCTTCCACGCTGGTCTACGCGGCGCTTAAGCCAGACTTCGTTCGCGCGATGGTTCTGCCAGTTCGTAAATATCGAGACGCTGTACGCCGAACCCATGATGGCTGGCAGATTGTTCTTCAGTTCGGAGAAGCTGAGATTCTGATAGACAACCTGCGTCATGTCATATCTGGGCTGCACCTTCAAGGTGACTTTTGTCAAAATGCCCAACGCGCCGAGGGCCACAACGGCTCCGGGAAAGCGGTCAGGATTCTCAGCGCGTGAGAGCCGGTGGACACTGCCGTCTGCGGCAACGAATTCGATCGCAACGACTGCTGTGGAGAGGTTTCCGTTGTTAACTCCTGAGCCGTGAGTCGCGGTAGAGATGGCCCCGCCCACAGAGATGTGAGGAAGCGAGGCGAGGTTATGCAAAGCAAACCCGCGCTGGTCCAGCTCTTGGGCGAGGTTTCCATATTTTAATTCCCGCGCCTACTGTAACTGTCCCTGCCGGTGCATTAAGAGAGACGTCGTTGAGCTTTAGCGTTGAAATCTGGGCGACCGACGAGTCTGCAATGCCATTGAAAGAGTGCCTGCTGCCCAGCGCATGTACATTCTTTGCGCTTCGCACTGCATCCTGAACGTCAGCTACGGAGGCGGGCTCAAACAGTTGGGCGGCGTGATAACGATAGTTGCCCGACCAGTTGGTTCGCGGAGATGAAGCGCCTCCGGTGACGGCTTCAGCAAAGTTCGAGGTGGCGACAGTTGCGAGCAATGCAGCAGAACCCTTCAGAAACTCTCGTTTATCCATTTGACGCCTCAGTCCGTTCATTTCGATCCGATTGATATCGTGCTGCGATTGTCCTCAACTCGTAAATTGTTGAACGATGTGGGTGCAGTCTCCATAGGTCCACTCTGGCGTGGCGCCCGGACGGCTTGCGACCAGGGCGCCGGCCGCGTTTGCGAAGCGGGCAATATCTTCAGTGAGCCACTTGGAGTGATATCCATGCAGAAACGCGGCGGCAAATGCGTCGCCCGCTCCCACGGTGTCGTGCACCTCGATGGGAAATCCGCTGTGGGTGTCTACGGAGTTGCTGCTATAGATCAAGCAGCCTTCCGCGCCTAGCGTTACGCACATCGTATCGATGCCGTATTCGGAGGCCCATTGCTGGCAGAACGATCTGAGATCGAAGGTCCGCGATGAGGGACGACCGAGTCCGGACAGTATTTTCGCTTCGTCCAGATTGAGCTTCATTGCATGGCAACGGTGGCTCAATCTCTGCACCAACTCATAGTTCCAATGGCCGGTACGGAGGTTGAGATCGTAGAAGCAACGGGCGTTTGGCCGAGTGCGTATGAGTTCTGCGATGAATGCTTCCATCTCAGGTTCCGTTTGAAGAAGTGTGCCGAAGTAGATCCAATCGATAGGGCCCTGCGCATCTGCGGATATGGAAGGCGCACGAGGGTCGAAGCGATCGAATGCGGCAGGGCGGGGAATATGGAACGTCGTCTCTCCGCGAGGGTTTGATTGGACGAGCGCGATGCCTGTCGCCTCGCCCGCGACGATTTGGACGGCGTCCGTACTCAATCCAAGACGCTTCATTGCATTCGTGGCTCGATGGCCGCGATCGTCTGCGCCGACACCGGTAATCAGCGTGGCCTCGCCGCCGAGACGCTGAATGTTTGCGCTGAAATTAAGCGCAGCTCCGCCGAGAATCTCTGTGCCGTCGAATATGTCCCAGAGGATCTCGCCGACAGCGAGCACGCGCATCCCCTCGTCTGAGGTTTTCCTCATCTATGCGTGGCTCCCTTGCGCGGTCCGGCCTGTTTCGGATTCATTTGGCAGTTTGAGGGTGTAGCTGATGAATGCTGCAAGCAGATACAGGCCGGCAAAGACCCAGATCACGCCTTCAATGCCGAAGCGAGGCAGGCAGAGGCCAACCACTGCGGGGCCAAGCCAGATGCTCATGCCGGAGCCGAGGTTCATGATCGACATGGCCGCTCCGCGCGCTTCAGGCGCCAGGGACGCCATGATTGCGGCGATGGGTACGTAGCCAGCCAGCGCTATGCCGTAGGCCATGCCAGCCAGAGTGACGAGCAGGTAGTTTGGGCCGAAGATGTGCGGCACGTAGTAAAGGCCAAGCGTCGTAAGCGCGCATCCGCACGAGCCCGCGAAGGTGATCGTCTTTCTCCAGCCGATGCGGTCGCCAACGATACCCCAGAAGAGATTGAAGACCACGTTGGTGGCGAACATGACGCTGAGGATGCGTAGCCATTGCGGAAGCGTAAAGCCCACCGTATGCACATAGAAGATCGGCAGGCAGACCAGGAAACCGAATTCGGAGGTGGTCGTAACCGTCGCGACGATTCCTCCAAGTCCGACCTTCGGCTTCTTCCACGCGATGGAGATGCTGGAGAGAACAACCGCGAGAGGGTTTTCACCGCCGTTCGCCGCAGGTCCCGCGCCGCGTTTTTCTCGCACGCCCAGCAGAGCGATGAGTCCGCCTGCAAGAACCAGAACCACGGAGATCCAAAGGCTGCGATAAGGGCCGTATTGAGGAACAGAGTAGCTGGCAAAGAGCGAGCCGAGCGTGGGAAGGCCGCCTGTACGAGCGCACCAGAACCAGCCAACGGCGGTTGCAAGATAACGCTGCGGCGTGATGTGCGTGATCCAGATGAGAAAGCCAAAGGCAAACAGGGGATATCCAAATCCCCGCAACATGTAGCTCACCAGAATCACGGGAAAGTTATGAGCACGGATTCCGAAGAGCAGGAACGGAATTTCGAAAGCGATCCAGATGACGAGTCCCATCCACATGACCCGTTTCGCGCCGAAGATGTCCGACAGTGCGCCGCTCAACCAGGAAGCGATGGCGGCCGTGACGCCATAGAGCGTAAAGATGAGTGCGATGCGCGACTCGCTGAAGTGAAGCTGATCCAGCAGGTATGGGGAAAGGAATCCTGCTTCCACGCCGTCGCCGATCATGAACAGCAGCAGGCCCAGATAGCCGATCGCTAGTCCAGGATGCATACCGAGGCGTTCGAGCCTGGACGTTGGTGATCCTGGTGATTGAACTTCAAGTTCTTGCATGCTTGCGCTCTCCGGAAGGGTATCGAAATTTATGCCTGTATAGAGGTGACCGAGGTTATTCCTGCGTAAACGCCATCTTTGCGTAACCGGTCAAGATGCAGTTGCACGTCGTTGACGAACTGCGTGGACTGAGACGCGATATCGCCAAACACCGAGGTTGCACTGAGCGCGAGCTTTGCATTGCCGCCGCCTTGCACGAGGAATTCGGTGAAGAGATGGGCCGATGCGTCGGCAATCGCAAACGAATTGCCGCGTTCATCCTGGCCCCCCATTGCATGCAGCCAACTCGCGACCACGAAGGGGATGACTCTTGGACGCCGCTGCTGTTCCAGCAACTCCGGGACAGTGGGCATGATAAATTTTGCAATCTTCGCGGATGCCTCCGAGCAGATGCGCATCACCTGGTCGCGAATCGTGGGATTTGCAAATCGGTGCAGGATGCTTGCCTTGTAACTGTTCAGGTCGAGGCCTCCAATATGCGGAACGGCAGGCGTCGTCTCTTCCAGATAAGCCTCGACCAGCCGACGAACCAGCGGGTCGGCGGCAGCGTCAGACACCAGTGTGTGGCCCAACACCGCGGAGACATAGGCCAGCGTGGAGTGACCGCCATTGAGCAATCGCATCTTCGTCATCTCGTAAGGCTTGACGTCGCTGGCGATCTCCGCGCCTGCGAGTTCAAAGCGCGGACGCGCACCGCTGAATGCGTCTTCGATGACCCACTGCCGGAACGGCTCGGTTACGACTGGAGATTGATCCACGACGCCGAAGTCAGTAGCGATGGAATGACGATCTTCCTCCGTTGTTCCCGGAGTGATGCGGTCGACCATGCTGTTGGGGAAGGCGACATTGGCTTCGATCCATGCGCCCAGCTTGTCGTCGCGCAATGTTGCAAACGCCACCAGCGCCTGGCGGGCAATCTCTCCATTGCCTTGCACGTTGTCGCACGACATGACAGTGAATGGCTTGCCGCCGTTGCGCATACGCCGTTCCGCCGCCGAGGCCAGATAGCCGAGAAAGGTCCGCGGCGAAAGGGGGAATTCAAGATCGTGCTGCACATCGGCGTGTTCGCTGCGGAAGCGTCGCGTCGCGTCTTCGATGAAGTATCCGCCTTCCGTAACGGTAAGAGAGACGATCTCGCACGCCGGGGCGCTGAGTCTTTGCAGAACCGCCTCCTGTGCCGCAGGCGCGAAGATGTGCTCGGTCAGTGAGCCGATGATCCTCAGTTCGCGGGTGCCGGCATCACGGGTCAAAACGCTGTAAAGGTAGTCCTGGCTCTTAAGGGCCTGATTGATCTTCAGATCGCCGGGAAGCAGTCCTATGCCGCACTCACCCCATCGTGGCTGGTCCGGATGATGCAGAAGGTCGTCGAGGTAGACAGCGAGGTGCGAGCGATTGAACCCCCCAACGCCAAAGTGAACGATGCCAGGAACGAGCGCGACCCGGTTGTACGTCGGCACCCGGACACGCTGTGGAAACTGGGAGAGGTGCTCCGTACAAAGAGTCATTGGAGGAAGACCGGCAATTTTCATCATTCGTTCAGTTCCCTTGGCCGGTCTTCATGGAAGGCAGCCGTGAAAGAAAGTTCCCTGGGGCGCTCATGGGGGCGGCAAGTTGATATATATCTGGCAACAAGATGTATACGTAATAAGTGGTCATGTTGTCTACATCTGCGTTACAGTCAAGATGCGAGAGCGGCCAGATGATTTCTCATAAACCACGAGCTTGCCCGCCGTTGCTAGATTTATGGAGAGTTCCTTTTGTTGGCTAAACTGCGAAAAGACGGGAATCCATTGCGAGTAGAAGATTCGGACCAGCCGAAGTACAGAATGATTTTTGACGCACTTCGACAGGGTATTGTCTCCGGTGAGTACAAGGAGGGGGCCCGGTTACCCAGCGAGGGAGAGCTGAGCCGGCGTTTTGCTGTCTCGCGTATGACGGTTGTAAAGGCAATGCGCGAGCTGCAGCAACTGGGGCTGGTGGTGCGCCGCGTTGGTTCGGGAACGTATGCGGCTCCGCAGGGCAAGGGAAATGACCTGTTTGGCCTACTGATTCCGGAACTGGGAGAGACGGAGATCTTCGAGCCCATCTGCCAGGGAATGGCGCAGTTTTCCCACGCCAGGCAGCATTCGCTCATCTGGGGCAATCTCCACACTGGCGAAAAGAAGGAGCAGATCGCCGAGGAACTCTGCCATCAGTACATCAAGCGCGGGGTTTCGGGCGTCTTCTTCGCTCCGCTCGAGCTGACGCGCTCCAAGGACCGCATCAATCACAAGATTCTTGCCGCTCTGGATCGCGCGCAGATCCCCGTAGTCTTGCTGGATCGCTGTGTTTCTCCGTATCCTCTGCGCAGCCGTTACGACCTTGTGGGCATTGAAAACCGGCGTACCGCGTATATCGCAACCGAACATCTCATCAACCAGGGCGCGAAAAAGATCGCATTTTTTGCCAAGGAACTCTCCGCTTCCACGGTCGATGCCCGCATCGCGGGGTATCGTGAGGCGCTGACCACGCATCGGCAGAATGGCACGCACGACCTCGCGTTTCGCGGGGAGCCGTCAGATGACGCTCTGATTGCGTCAATTCTAGCGAAGCACAAACCCGACGCATTTCTTGCGGCAAACGACCATACGGCTGCCAACCTGATGCAGAGCCTCATGCGTCTCGGCCGTAGCATCCCCGACGAAATTCGCATCGTAGGCATCGATGACGTTCGCTATGCCAGCCTGCTCCCGATCCCTCTCACCACACAGCATCAGCCCTGTTCGCAAATCGGAATGGTCGCGATGTCCACGATGCTGCAGCGCCTGGAAAGCCCGGACCTTCCGGCGCGCGACATCCTGTTGAGTTGTTCGCTGGTCGTGCGTGAATCCTGCGGCTCCAAGCTTGTGAAATAGCAGATGCCCGCTGGCCCAAAGCCCTCGTACCGCTTGCAGGCGGAAGCCTCCCGTTGTGCGTCGCAATAAATGGTATATACAGATTTGTGGACATATTAATGGCAAATTCATTGACATTGTCTACATCTACTAAGTAGAAATCGTTTTGTTTGTTTGCAGGTCTCAGGAATTTTTCCGAGAAGAAATTGAACAGTGACACGGTCGTTTGGCCGGTGGAGGTCAGTAAGGTGCGTATCTCGTGGTTGAAGCATTTGGTCTATGTCGCGGTCCTCTGCGTCGTCGGGTTTTTCGTTCCCGCTGCGCATGCGCAGAACAGTCAGCTCGTCGGTGTGATTACCGATCCCGATGGTCTCTCGGTCGGTGGTGCCGCTGTCGAAGTTCGAAATGAAGGCACGGGGGTTCTTCATCAGACGACCACAACAAGCTCGGGAGAATACACAGTCCCAGGACTGAGCTCCGGCTCCTACACCGTGCGCGTCGTGCAGAGTGGATTTGAGACGGCGGAGCGCAAGGGCATTACCCTGTTTGTTGCGACGACCACCCGCCTCGACCTTCATCTGTCGATTGGCCAACAGACACAGACCGTCAGCGTAGATGCCGATACGGTGCTGCTCCAGCCGGACAACGCGCAGCTCTCCACCACGGTGACGCGAGAGCAGTATGACGAACTGCCGCTTGTGCAGCAGGGAAGAATCCGCAGCCCAACAGCATTCGTCTACCTTGCGCCCAGTGTTCAAGGCAACTACAACGCCACGGGGTCGGAGAACGTTGCGGCCACGAACTACATCTCTGTCAATGGAAGCCAGATGAAGCAGACTGAGTTCTACCTCAGCGGTCTCTCTTCCGGCCAGATGGCGAATGTCGGTAGCTACAACGAAAGCGCTCCGCCGGTCGACGCCGTGCAGGAGTTCAAGATGATTACGACCATGGTACCCGCGGACTACGGTCACACGGGCGCCGCTGCTGGAGTCTTCGCGATCCGCAATGGCACGAATACCTTGCACGGATCGGTCTACGAGTATTTCCGGAATAACTGGCTCGACGCACGGTCCTGGGGAGCGGTCACGCCGCCGAATACCAAGCAGAATGAGTTTGGCGCAACGATCGGCGGGCCAATCGTGCTGCCAAAGCTCTATGACGGCCGCAACCGCTCCTTCTTCTTCTTCTCGTACGGAGGATCGCGCAAGGCCGGCATGGACACGCTGAAGACCTCGCAGATTCCAACGCCGACTCAGATCCAGGGCGACTTTACGGGAAAGAACATCATCTACGATCCGGCAACGACGCGTCTGAACTCCGCGGGCACGGGCTATATTCGCGATCCTTTCCCGGGAAACAAGATTCCGGTTTCACGCATGGATCCCACCGCTTTGAAGATCGCCTCGTACTATCCGGCTCCAAATGCTTCGGGCACGCTGAACTTCAGAACGTATATCGGTGAAAAGCTGCTGAATCCGGATGTTTACACAGCGCGTGTGGACCATAACCTGACACAGGCGCAGCACCTTTACTTCACCCTGGTGCAGACCCGCATTCCGCGCTACAAGCCGGAAGGCTCGGGATTGCCGCAGCCGCTTTCGACGGTGTACAACCAGTTTCTGAGGGCCACTACGACTCGTATCAATCATGACTGGACGCTGAGCAGCAGGGCGATGAACAGTCTTGCCATTGGCTACTATCGTATCTTCGCGAGAACGAAGGACGGCGGCAGCGAGTTTTCTGTTCCCAACCAGATCTCCTCGTCTCGTCCGAACATCACCTTCAGCAATGGGTATGCCTCGATCTCGACCGATAATGGTCAGAAGACCGCGGAGCATCAGTATCTTCTGGGCGACACGTTCTACTGGACCAAGGGCGCGCACAACTTCCGTTTCGGCGGAGAGTTCCGTCGGGTGCACTTCAATGCCAATGCTCCCAACCCCGGCACGAACACACTGGCCATGTCGAACCTCGAGACGGCCAATCCAACCAGCACGGGCACGACGGGTGACGGGTTCGCCAGCTTCCTGCTGGGACAGGTGCACAGCGGTGCGGTGACCGCGCCTGCCATCAATGGAATGCGCTACTCGTATGGCGGTCTTTTCGCCCAGGACGACTGGAAGATCAGCCATACGCTCACGATGAACCTGGGTGTTCGCTGGGAGTTCGAAACCATTCCTACGGACGCGCATGACAGAAGCAGCTCGGTTGACTTGACCCTGGCAAACCCAGGTGCAGGAAATCTACCCGGCGCTCTCGCGTTTGCCGGCACAGGCGCTGGCCGCACGGGGAGCCATTCCTTTGCATCCACGAAGTACGCCAGCTTCAGTCCGCGTATTGGGCTGTCCTATCAGGTCAATCCGCAGGTCGTGGTTCGCGCCGGCTATGGCATCTTCTATACCGATCTGGGCTGGAACTTCGGCACGGCGATCGATAACAACGGCTTTGCTCCTGCTGCCAGCTTCACCTCAAGCAACAATGGAATCACCCCTGCATTTACACTGGCTTCGGGCTATCCCGGCTCGCCAAGCCTGCAACCCTCCATCTCGCCGACACTGTTGAACGGACAGAGCGCAAACTATCGAGATCGTTCGATTGGCAATATGCCCTACATCCAGCAGTGGAATGGAAGTGTTCAGTACAGCCCGGCCAAATCCTGGATGCTTGAGGTGGCCTATGTGGGGAATACGGGACATCGTCTCCTCGACTCCCAGTTCTCGAACATCAACCAGGTAGATCCGAAGTATCTTTCTCTCGGTTCGTTGCTCACCGTCTCTGCATCTTCCGCAGCGGCGCAGGCGGCTGGGATCAAACTTCCTTACACTGGATTCACAGGTACGGTCGCGCAGGCTCTTCGGCCGTATCCTCAGTACCTGACTCTTACAAGCGTATCGGCGAAGACCGCATACTCGAATTACAACGCGGCGCAGGTGATCGTCAATAAGACCACCAGCTTCGGTCTGCGCTTCTCCGGAAACTATACCTTCGCGAAGAACATGGGCATCAACAGTCCAAGCTGGATGGATGGCACCGCCGACAGCGTTCTTCAGAACTCCTTCGACCCTGGCGCGGAGTATGCCATCAGCCCAATCGATGTGCAGCACGCCCTGGTTCTGAACTACTCGTATGAACTGCCATTCGGGAGAGGAAAGAAGTTCCTGTCCGGAGGAGGATTCACGAACGCGCTGGTAGGCGGATGGAAGGTCTCTGCGATCCAGCGATATCAGAGCGGCTTCCCGCTTCCGATCAAGACCAGCAACTCGCTGCCAATCTTCAATCGCGTCATGCGTCCGAATGTCGTTCCCGGAGTTGATCGTTCGACGCATCTTTCTGCGAACGAATATTTCCCTGGATCGAGCCGCATCATTAACCCGAATGCGTTCACGCAGCCTGGCCAATATAGCTTCGGCAACGCGAAACCGACCTACTCTGACATCAGGGCATTCCCGATCTATAACGAAGACCTTGCTTTCATGAAGGACACTCATATTACAGAGCGTGTGACCTGGACGATTGGCGCAAACTTCTTCAATGCGTTCAATCGCCACCGCTTTACCAGCTTCAATACGACGTGGTCGGATGCCGCTTTCGGTCAGTCAACGGCTGTCAGCGCTCCCCGCTACGTCCAGATCAATACAAGAATCAAGTTCTAGCGACCGAGCACGAACAGTCTCTAGGCTTCAACCTGACGGTGTTTCGAGTCTCATAAACTGAAACACCGTCTTTCTATTTATTCCACGGCAGTTCCGGGAGATATCGATCTTGCTTCGCAACGTAATGTTCCAACTCGCTTTGGCTGCTTCGGTGTCGGCGGTCGCTGTCCAAACAAACGCCGAAGCGCCAAAACGCCATCCTGTACTGATGATCTCAATCGACGGCCTGCGCCCAGACTATGTAACGGAAGCGGACAAGCATGGTATGAAGATCCCCGTCCTGCGCTCGTTTCTGCAAAAAGGCGCGTACGCGGATAGCGTGCAGAACGTATCGCCCACGGTAACTTATCCGAATCATACGACGCTGGTGACCGGCGTTTCACCGAACGAGCACGGCATCTACAACAACACCGTCTTCGATCCCATGGGGAAGGAGCAGGGAGCATGGAACTGGTACGGAGCGCAGGTGAAGGTTCCCACGCTTTGGCAGGCGGCAAAGGCCGCCGGCCTTACCACCGGAAGCGTTCTGTGGCCCGTCACGGTGCACTCCAGAGGAATCGACTACAACGTGCCGGAGTACTGGCGCATCAAGACGGAGTATGACCACTATCTTCTGGAGGCGGTGTCCACGCCATCCGGCTTTCTGGAAGAGGCAGAGAAAGATGCAGGTCCTTTCTACTCAGGCGAGGGCGATCTCGTTCTGGATGAGAAGATCACCAGGACCGCAATCTCCATGATCCAAGCCCACCACCCAGACCTCGTGACGATTCATATCGTCGCACTCGATCATTTGGAGCACGCGCACGGCCCCTTCAGCCCAGAAGCGAACGAGACGCTGGAGCAGATCGACGCGAAGGTCGGCCGGATCATTACCGCGGAGCTGCGAGTCCATCCCGATGCGGACATCGTGATTGCCTCGGACCACGGTTTTTTGCCGGTGACACACAAGATGAATCTGAATGCAGCGTTGGTGAAGGCGGGACTCCTTACGGTGAGCGCGGGGCCGAAGCCTCATGTCACCGCCTGGAAGGCGTTCGCCTGGAGCGCGGATGGAAGCGCTGTGATCGTGCTCAACGACAACAGCGACAAGGCAACAGAGCAGCAAGTTGCGAAGTTGTTGAGTGATCTTGCGAAGGACCCTGCGAACGGATTCAATCAAGTGCTCTCACGCAGCGAGGCTGTCGCTACCGGCGCACCGGAACAGGCAGCTTTCATCGTCGATTGGAAGTCTGGCTATCACATGGGCGCAGGTCTCAGCACGCCCCTTGTAGAAGACACAGCACCTGGAGGCGCTCATGGATACCTGGCAACTCATCCCGAGCTGCATTCGTCGTTCTTTATTGTGGGACCGGATATTGCCAAGGGTAAGAAGTTAGGCGCCATCGACATGCGACAGATTGCTCCAACCCTGGCAAGAGAGTTGGGTGTTTCACTGCCTTCTGCAAAGATGCAACCGCTCGCACTGCGATAAATCAACGCGGGAGAAATGCAAAAAAACGAAGAGCTACGGCCGAAAAGTGAATTCCAGGGCTGTTTTTGTAATTGCTGTGCATGATAAGGTCGTCGTTCATTCTGAGCCGCGGGCGAGGAATCCCTGCATTTTGCTTGTGGCTGCGGGATTCCTTGTCGTCGAGAAGAACCACACCAATACGAAAGACCGCTTTAATCGCCAACGCTTGCTGGGATGGAAGATGCCGGATTGAGGTGCTCCCGGATGGCCTTCGAGATGAGCTTCGGGTCACCTTTCATCAGAGCATCAAACAGGATCTCGTGGGAAGCAGTTGCCAGTTTCTCTCCTGCTGCTCTGCGCGCGAGGCCGACAAAGGCATAAACGGAGACGCAGAGCCGGTCCAGTGTTTTTTCCAGGACGGCATTTCCCGAGGCCTTCCATACAATCTCGTGAAATCTCAGATCGGCCTCCGCGACTCCAAGATGATCGCTGGCCCGGATGCGCTGCTCAAGCTGCTTCAGCCCTGCACGCAGCTCTGCCTCAATCTGTGGCGTCATGTTCTTCGCGGCAAGGCGGAAGGCGAGGTCTTCCAGATGCGAGCGCACGCCGATGAGCTGAACCATCTCAGCACGTGTAAGCTTCGTCACGTGCGTGCCTCTGTCCGGAACTCGTACCACCAGCCCGAGATGCTCCAACTGCAACAAGGCTTCGCGAACCGGGACCTGGCTTACGCTGAGCTGCTTTGCGATGTGCGCTTCCTTGAGGGGGGTGCCCGGCAAGAGCTCTCCCGACCAGATGGCATTCCGCAGCTTTTGAAAGACTTCGGCAGACTTGCTTAGATTTTTAACTGGTGAAAATCCACTGATGACCATTCCATCTCCAAAGCTAGGGGGAAGAGACAACCCACGTCAAGATAATCAACTATCGATCGTTACCTGGGTGCGTTCCTGCTGCCGTCCAGCGATCTTCAGAGAGGCAAGACAAAACGCTCCCAGCAGAATCGAGAGTGCCGAGAGTTGCAGCGCAGGTCCGAGCCCCATTCGATCTTTGAGCAATCCTGCCCCAGCCGCCATGATTCCTCCGGCGATACAGGATGTTGCGTTCAGAATGCCGTATGCGGTGGCTCGTAAACGATCGGGTACGATCTGGCAGAGTACCGGCATCAGGTTGCAGTCAAAGAACCCTCGTCCCAGACCGAAGACGACAAGGCAGGCCAGCAGGGTCCACCACGAAGGAGTGACTCCGGCTACAAACAGTGCAGGCGCGGCCATCAGGAACCCGATCGCCTGCGTCCAGTATCGTGCGCCGCGGCTGGAGCGGGACCACTTATCGGCAAGCCATCCTCCGAAGAAGATTCCAGCGAACGATCCAGCCTGGATGTAAAACGTGGACGAGAAACCTGCCTTCGACAAACTCACATGAAAGCGCTCGAAGAGGAACGTAGCCATCCATCCATAAACGCACCAGAAGGCGATGGAAGCGAAACAGTTAGCGCAGACAACGAGCCAGAACGATGCCCGGGAGGAGAGCTCTGCAAGCGAATGAAGGAAAGGGAGCCTTGCTGAAGAGAGGCTGGCCGCGCCGCGATCCGGCGACTCCTTCAACTGGAAGAAGAGGACCGCCGCGTAAATCACACCGAAGATGCCGAGAACGTAGAAGACCTGGTGCCAGCCATAGTTCTGTCCTATCCAGCCCCCGCCCCACCCGCCGAGGACCACGCCGGCGTAGAGGCCGCTCTGGTGCAGACCCACGGCGCGCGAACGTGTTGCTTCACCGTGATAGTCGGCGATGAGGGCAAGGGCCGCGGGCAGATAGCAGGCTTCGCTGATTCCAAGCAACGCCTGCGCCGCCAGAAGCTGCGGATAGCTCCGCGAAAGTCCAACCATGAACGTCACCGTCGACCAGACTGCGACACTGAGGAGGATGACGGCGCGGCGATTGAAGCGGTCTGCCAGGTACCCGCCGAACGGGCTGCAGATGCCATAGACCCAGAGAAAGGCAGATCCGAGAAAGCCGAGCTGCACGCTGCTCAGGTGCAGTTCGGAGCGCAACAACGGAAACAACGCGAAGATGACCTGCCGGTCAATATAGTTAAGGGCCGCTACCACCCAGAGCAGAGCGACAACGGCCCAGGCATAGGATGATCTCTTCATGACCTCACGGTTGTTGCAAGAAGCATTTGCCCGAGCTCTGTCTCCAGTGCGCGTTTCATCAACTCTGCTTGCTCCGCAGCCGTCAGTTCGCGGCGCGGGAGAATGCAGCTTCCGCAGTCGATTCCTGTCCACGCAAGGATCTGTTTGATGACGGGATTGACGGGATACTTCAAAATGACCTGTAGAAACTCGTTGATCTGCTGCTGGACCTTTCGCGCTTCTTCCCACCGGCCATTGGAAGTGTGGTTGAAGAGCTCAACGTAGCTGCCCGGTATCAGGTTATACGTGCTCCCGATCCCGCCGTTCGCTCCCATCACCAGGCCGGAGATCAGCATCTCGTCGCTGCCATTGAAGACGACAGCACCGGTCTGGCGGATGGCCCACATACGAAAGAAATCGGAGTCCGTGAACTTGAGGCCAATGACATTCGGAATGGCGCATAGCTCCAGGACCTGTTCCGTCGTTCGAATCGCCGGTGCGATGGAAGGAAAGTAGTAGACGAGGAGAGGAAGGTCGGATGCCCGCGCAATCGCCTCGTAGTAGCTGCGGATCTCTTCAAACGAGTAGTTTCCGGCAGGCGGCAGGCTGCTCACCATGTGGGCTCCGCTGCTGGCCGCATGGCGTGCGAGCGCGACTGTGTCCGCCGTGGTCGGCGCGCCGACGTGAACGATGACCTGCGCGTGCTTTGGAGTGTTCTTTACAGCAACCTCGGTCGCTGCGCGGCGGTCGCTGAGCGATAGCTGAAAGCCTTCGCCGGTCTGTCCGCACACGTACACGCCGTTCACTCCGGCGCTGTAGACGCGATCCAGCAATTGTTCGAATGGCTTTTGTTGAAACGCCCCGGCGTCATTGACGGGAGTTACGAGCGCGGGAATGATGCCTTGAATATCCATGCTGTTCTATGTCCTTGTCGAGAGATCCATTGCGGAACGAATAACAGACAGGCCAGCGATGCCGTTCCACGCTTTCTCATCGCTGTAAATTATCTATAATATAATATCTAAAATGGAGCGATGCGATAACTGATTTTGGCCCTGGTTGCTCATCCAACGAAGGGGTGTCCATGTCTTGAGCAATATCTATATATAGAGAGATTCTTCCCCTTCGCTTCGCATCTCAGCGCGCAGGTTCGCGTTTACCAACGATGGGTTGCCGGGAGAGAACACCTCTGAACTTGATGCTCGCCTTGATGGCCAGCTTCAACAGTTCAAGCCTGACTACGTTGTTCTCTTTGCAGGCGCCAACGATGCCCTCAACGATAAGAAGTTCCTGACGGCGAGCGAGACCCAGGCCTATCTTCGATCACCTGTACCGAATTACAAGGGGTGACTACCCTGCGGGCGCGGCCGGTTGCGATCCATAAATTTGCATTGCAAGTGCCAGCAAACTCAATGTAACAGCGCGTAATGTACCGCTCGAAACGTGTCAGGCCTATGCCACAAGTGGCAGCATGTTTGCCATGCCTGGAAAACATTCATTCCTGCTTTGCCTGATCTCCGGTTTTCTATCGCTTCTTCTGTAACCTCAACCGCATCTGCGGCTCCTGTTTCATCGGACCTCGCCGTTTATGGAGGTGCTGCCTCCGGCGCCGTCACGGTATATGCCGCTGCGAAAGAAGGGCTTCACGTGCCTGGCAATTTGTCCCCGGCCAAGTAGCATATACAGTCGCCGATAGCCGGACTGAGGCTTTGGAGGCGGTGGCGTTGATCGCCGCGTCTGAAGCGGCTACGCATAAATGGAAGAGAGGAGATTCCCTGCTCCCACTTTTTCTTGACACTGATTCAGATATTTAGCTAAACTCCGCTACGCAAAAATAAAACAACTTTTTTATATACAAAATAAAAAAAGATGATTTTGCCGATTGTGCGGTGCGCGCTAATTTTCCAGTGATTTCGACAGTAGCGGGTTCATTTTTCCAGTAAAGATCTGTTACAGATCACCTGGGCCGGTAGATGAATACAAGGTACGGAAAGGGACAAGATGGCAACGAAGAGGCGGTTCGAGAGAGGCCGTTGCATGGTGCTGTTGATGGTGTTTTGCATGGCCTTGGCGATGGACGTATTGCCTGTGAGAGCCCAGTTGACATCGGCCTCCGTGAACGGAACAGTACGGGATGCTTCAGAAGCGGCATTGCCGGGAGCGAAGGTTGTGCTGCGCTCGACGACGACGAATGCTTCACGCACAGCCACAACGAACTCGTCGGGCAGCTACGCGTTTGTCGACATCGATCCGGGCAGCTACATGATCGAGGTCTCGATGACGGGATTTTCGACGGTGCGCCAGAGTGCGGTGACGCTAGCGGTGAACCAGACAGCAACCTTCAATTTCCGCATGAATGTGGGCGCGGTCACAGAACAGGTGACGGTTTCGGCGGACCAGGCGCAACTGGAAACGACAGTCTCGAACCTTGGGACGGTGTTCAATCCGCAGGCTGTGAATGAGTTGCCGTTGAATGGACGAAACTTTACGCAATTGCTGACGCTGACGCCGGGAGCAAGTCCGGTGAATACGTCGCAGAACTCAGGTTCCGGCACGCAGTCGATCTTTGTGGGGTCATTGAACTTCCCTTCGGTGAACGGACAGTGGAACCGGAGCAACCTGTATCTGATGGACGGAACGAACGACCAGATGGCGTTTTATAGCCAGTACGCTGTACCCCCGATTGTGGATGCGATTCAAGAGTTCAAGATGCAGTCGCACAACGATCAGGCGCAGTTTGGGGGTGTAATGGGGGGAATTGTGAATGTTGCGACCAAGTATGGCACCAATGCTTTCCATGGCACGGTGTGGGACTTCATTCGCAACGATGGGCTAGATGCGAGCAACCCGTTGCTGGCGAAGAAATCGGAACTGCGCCAGTACGTATATGGGGCCACCATTGGCGGACCGGTACGGCTTCCCTTGTATAACGGTAAGGACCGCACGTTTTTCTTCGGGGCCTATGAAGGAACGAACCGTACAGCAGGTACGGCGACGTTTTACAACGTGCCGACTCCGGCAGAGTTGAATGGGGATTTTAGCGCGGTTTCCAATAAGCTTTACGATCCGTTTACGACAGCGCCGGATCCGGCCCATCCGGGGCAGTATCTACGTACGGCATTTGCCAATAACAACATTGCGAGCAGGTTGGATCCGAATATGGTCAAGTTGGCGAAGGACCTCTTTCCAACGCCGATTGCAACCACCAACGCGGGCACGAATGGGGTCGATACGACGCCGAATGTGATCAACCAGAACAACTACAGCCTGAGGCTTGATCACCACTTCAACCAATCGAACCAGATATGGGGGCGTTTGAGCCAGATCCATGGAACGCAGAAGGGCAGCGGAGGTTATGTGACGCTGTCGCAGGGACAGACCAGCGATGCCCAGAACTGGGCGGCAAACTATGTGCATATCTTTGGCGCTTCTGCCACGTTGCAACTGCAGACAGGTCATGTGTGGCAAAGGTATAAGTCCGTCACCGATCTGGTGAACGTACCCGATTCGATTTATTCGGATAGCGGGTTCAACCAGAATTTCCTGTGCAACTATATCGGCACGCTTCCATGCCAGATCCCGAATATAGGGATATCCGGTTATTTGAGTGGAGGGCAGGCATTCACGGACAATACGGGAAGCGACATTTACGAATACAAGGGCAATTACACAAAGCTGTGGGGGCATCACACGATCGATGCGGGCGCAAGCTTCTCCTATTACTTCAATCGTGTGCAGCAGGCGAACAGCACGCTTACGCTGACGGCCTCGCAGACTTCGAACCTGGAGACCTCGTCGGGCGGCGATGCGATGGCCTCGTTTCTGATTGGGGTGCCGAGCGCGACGGTGAGACGAAACCTGATCAAGAACCTGCAAGGCGGATGGAGCAATGGCTTTTACTTTGAGGACCAGTGGAGGGTTACACCGAAGCTGACGGTCAACTGGGGTTTGCGTTATGACTTTGTGATTCTACAGACGCTGGGTGACAGTCCGACGCTCTCAAACTATACGGGCGCTTACGATCTTCGTACGGGCAAGTACCTTTTGAGCAAGACGGCAGGGAAGACGCCGGCCTGCACGAGTACGAGCGTGGCGCCGTGCATACCTGGAGGTTCGTTACCCGCAAACGTCGTCGTGGCGTCGAGTGACAAGCTCATCAACGACCAGCATGACAATATCCAACCGCGCATTGGGCTGGCCTACCAGGCGGGATTTGGAACGGTGATTCACGTCTCGTACGCGCGTGTGTTTGATACGTGGTCTTCGTTATCGCAGGCGGTGCAGAATGAGGGATCGCTGTGGCCTTCGGTGGGCCAGTTGCAGTCGGGCAATGTGAATACAACGACGGTGACGGTGACATCGGAGAATCCGCTGAACCAGGCAAGCCAGCAACCGAAGGCGAACCCGTTCAGCCAGGTGGCGTTCTTTGTGGCGCCATACATCAAGAACCCATACTCAGACCAATGGCTTGTGGGCTTCCAGAAACAACTGGACAGCACCACGATTCTGACGATGAACTATGTGGGATCGAAGACGCTGCGGCTGCCGTGCTGCGATTATTTCAACACTGCCGTGACGCCGGGACCGGGAACGGTAGCAAGCAGGTCCCCTTATTCGTATATCGCCCCGACGCACTATCAACAGAGCAATGGAGCAAGCAACTACAACGCGCTGCAGGTTCAGTTGATGCGGCAACAGAGCAACAGCCTCGCCTACACGCTCAACTACACATGGTCGAAGACGATTGATGTGGCTTGCGACGGCGCGTTTGGCGCGGAAGGCTGCTTTGTTCGCAATCCATATAATCCGGCGCTGGATCGCAGCGTAGCGGGCTTCGATGTGCCGCAGATGTTTACAGGGATTGTTCAATACAGACTTCCGTTCGGCAAGGGGCAGAGGTTTACCGCCAACAACCGGCCGGTGGATGCGATCGTAGGAGGGTGGCAGATGAATGCAGTGGGGACGCTGCTCTCGGGGACTCCATTTACGGTTACGAGTACGGCAACGAGCATTGCCAATACGGGCAATAACTATCAGGGCGTCGACCTGGTTGGAGATCCAAATCAGATCAGCCATCGCAGTGCGTCGCAGTGGTTCAACACGACTGCGTTTGCTCCTGCGGCGTCGTTTACCTTCGGGAATGCTCCACGCAATCTGCTGCGGTCGCAGGGATATGCAAATATGGATTTCTCGTTGTTCCGCGACTTTGCGATCAAGGATATGAAGATTCAGCTCCGCGGCGAGGCCTTCAATGTGCTGAACCATCCGGTGCTGGGTGTTCCGCAGGCGGTGCAGAATACGACGATTACGTTTGGCAAGGTGCAGAGTATGCGCAGCACGGAGCGGCAGCTTCAACTGGCGGCGAAGTTCTATTTCTAGCCTTCGGTATTCATAAGTGATTTCCAGCATGGGAAGGTCATGAGCGTTGTCAGCAGAAGAAGATTCGCAGGAATGATGGCGGGAGGCTCCTGCATGTTGTCGGCCCCGATGGCCTGGAGTGCATCGGGGAAGGTGCCTCCTCACCTTCGAGACTATAGCGGGCTCTATCAGAATGATCCGCGGGCTGCATCTTTGCAGTGGTTCAAGAAAGCGAAGTTTGGGCTGTTCATGCACTACGGGCTGTACAGCCAGCTTGGGCGCGGCGAATGGGTGATGCTGCGGGAGAAGATTCCTCTGACGCAATACGAGCTCTTGCAGAAGAGCTTCAATCCATCGAAGTTCAACGCGGACGAGATCACAGACTGCGCAATAGCTGCGGGGATGAAGTACGTAAATCTGACCTCGAAGCACCATGAGGGCTTTTGCCTGTTTCGCACGGCGCAGACGAACTACTCGAGCGTGGCTTCGCCGGCGAAGAGGGATCTGGTTGGGGAGCTTGCCGAGGCGTGTCACAGCAAGGGGCTTGGGCTCTTTCTGTATTACTCAGCAGGAGCGGACTGGCACCATCCTTACTTCTGCGATCCGAGCGCGGGATGGGAGTTCTTTCGTCCCGGGTATGCGGAGAGGCCTGCTCAGTACAAGTGGAGGAAGGATTCCGATACCTCGATCTACATCGACTATGTGCGCAGGCAATTGCGAGAACTACTGACGCAGTATGGGCCGATCGCCGGTATCTGGTTTGATCCGGTAATGGGATATTACGCGCGGCCCGATTTGTTTCCGATGGATGAGATCTATCAGGAGATACGAAGCCTCCAGCCTGCGTGCCTGGTCTCCTTTAAGCAGGGCGCGACGGGTGGGGAGGACTTTGCCGCACCGGAGCGGCAGGCAGCAAAAATCGGAGTGCATGACAGTGTGTTGCTGGAAAGGCGGAAGATGGGGGCCGAAACCGCGAAGCATGCGTGGATGAGCAATCGCCTGAAGCCGATGGAGATCTGCGATACGTTTCAGGAAGGGAAGTGGGGATATAACAAGAGCGAGGACGGGAAGCATCGCGGCAGGAAAGAAGTGCTTGCGATGCTCGCAGCTGCGAGAGAGAAGAACGCGAACCTGCTGCTGAATACAGGTCCGCTGCCGGATGGCTCTCTGCCAGAAGAGGATCGCGAGACTCTGCGATCGCTACGGAGCATATGAACGCGGTAAGGCACAGAGCAAAAGTGCAGGCCGAGATCCCACAAGAAGGCTGGTGTCGATGATGGATAGGCGGAAGTTTATTGGGCTCATGGGTACGGGGATTGCTACGGCAGGGAATGCATCAACGCTGGGCGCGCTGCAGGACTCTTCGGCCCGTGCGGGGGGCCGGCCGAATTTCCTCTTCGTTATCTGCGACGATCTGGCCTTTCGGACAATTGGATCATTGAACAATCACGAGGTCCATACCCCGAATCTCGACCGGCTTTCCGCGTCGGGGTGTACGTTCACGCACTGCTTTCATCAGGGATCGTGGAGCGCGGCGGTTTGCGTGCCGAGTCGCACGATGCTGAACAGCGGCCTGGGTGCCTTTCGGGCGCAAGCGGGACTCGACGATGTGCCCACGTGGGGGCAGACACTGGGCAACGCAGGGTATGACACGTACATCTGCGGCAAGTGGCATCTCGACCCCACAGTGCTGCAGCGGAGCTTCAAAGAGATGGGGCCGATAGGGCCGGGAATGTTTGAGTCAACACCGATAAGTGGTGCTGCCTATAATCGTCCGAGCCCAGGCAATACGTGGGAGCCGTGGGATGAAACGCAGAAGGGACACTGGGTCCACACGAGTTTGTGGCGTAACGAGAAGTTGGACCGGATCGAACACGCCGATGTGCTTTATACGGATTACTTTGTCGATCATCTGCTGAACAAGGCTGCGAAGCGTGATGCTCCCTTCTTTATGTACCTCGGACTCAATTCTCCTCATGATCCGCGGCAATCCTTCAAGGAAGATCTTGCGCTGTATCCGCAGGACAAGATCGAGATTCCACCGAATTTTCTGCCTGAGCATCCATTCGACCAGGGTGACAGCAGGATTCGCGATGAGGTGCTTGCGCCATTTCCGCGCACGAAAGAGGCGGTGCAACTGCATCGGCGAGAGTACTACGCACTGATTACATTGCTGGATGCGCAGGTCGGCAGAGTTCTGGATGCGCTGCAGCGCTCAGGAAAAGCGTCGAATACGTATGTGATTTTTACTGCCGACCATGGGCTTGCTGTTGGGGAGCATGGGTTGATGGGCAAGCAGAACCTATATGACTGTAGTGTGCGGATGCCGCTGTTAATCGCGGGGCCGGGAGTTACGCCCGGAAGCCGTGTCGATGAACTGGTGTATCAGCACAGCATGTATGCGACGACGTGCGAGCTGGCGAAGGCGCCAGTGCCGGATGCAGTGCAATTCCCGAGCCTCGTTTCACTGTTGCATGGCAGCAACCGAGCTGTTCACGAGGCGATCTTCTGCTATTACAGGGATTTTCAGCGGATGGTTCGTACAAAGAAATACAAGTTCATCGTGTATCCGAAGATCCAGCGTGTACAGCTCTTCGATGTGGAGAGCGACCCGTGGGAGATGCATGACCTCTCGAATGACTCCGCGCACGCTTCGACGAAACAGGAGATGAGCCAGTTGTTGGTCAGGATGCAGAAGGATCTCGACGATCCTATGCTGCGCGGAAAAAGCACGGCAGGCGCAGAGGGCTGATTCAGGAGAGACAGGCATGACGCAGTCGCGACGCGAGTTTTTGAAAACTGCGATGAACGCAGGTATGGGAGCTGGCCTGGCATCGTTTGCCGATGCTGCCGAGGGGGTAACGCCTGCGCGTCAAGGTCGGGCGACGTCCGAGGCGGAGACGCGAAAGCCGAATATCCTTCTTCTGCTGCCGGACCAATGGCGGTTCGATTGGATGAGCACGAACCGCGAATTGGAGATCAGTACGCCGAATCTCGACCGGCTGCGCTGTATGGGCACATCGTTTCCCAGCGCCTTCGTGGCATCGCCGTTGTGTGCTCCTTCGAGAGCGTGCCTGGCATCAGGTATGGAATACGACAGGGCAATGACACCGAATAACGATTGCGACTATCCGTATGCGGCGCTGCCGACGTTTTACTCGTCGCTGAGGGCGAGCGGATACCACGTGCTTGGTTGCGGTAAATTCGATCTGAACAAGGGCGCGGACTGGTGGGGGCTTGACGGAAAATGGCGCTTGAATGCGCTCGGTTTCTCCGACGGGATTAACAATGCAGGCAAGATCGATCAGTTGATTGGCTATGAGTTGAACAACAACCATCCTGCTGACCCTTATCTCAGCTTTCTCGATCAAAGACGATTGCTTGAGGAACATCTCGACGATTTGAAAAAGAGGATCAAGGGGCACTATGCGGCTACTTATCCGACCCCGCTGCCGGAGGAGGCATACTGCGATAACTGGCTTGCGGGGAATGGACTGAAGCTTCTGGACGAAGCGCCGAAGGATAAGCCCTGGTTTCTACAGGTGAACTGGACGGGACCGCATAATCCGGTGGACATAACGGCGCGGATGGAGACGGGAGCGCGCGGACTAAAAATGCCCAAGGTGAATGGAACGAATGAGTATGATGCCGCAACGAACCAGCGTATCCGGCAGAACTATACGGCGATGTGCAGCAATATTGACCGAATGATCGGGCAGTATCTCGACAAGCTTTCGAGTATGGGGCAGCTTGAGAACACGGTAGTGATCTTCAGCAGCGACCATGGAGACATGCTTGGCGATCAGGGATTGTGGGGGAAGATCGTTCCATACCAGCCTTCGGCTTGTGTGCCGCTGATTGCCGTGGGGCCGGGGATCCGCAAGGGGACAAGTAGCCATGCGTTGGTCAGTATCATGGACTTTGCTGCCACCTTCCTGGATTATGCAGGGCTGAAACCTTCAGCAACGATGGACAGCCGCTCGCTGCGGCCTCTGTTTGAAGGGAAAACGGAGACCCACCGCGAGGTGGTCTACTCGGGGCTGGGGGGATGGAGGATGGTCTGTGACGGCCGATACAAAGCGATTACAGGTTATGACGTGAAGTCGCGACATACGAAGCCAACCTGGACGATTTATTCGCGGGAGGTGAAAGGAACTCCGCCTGCCGTGTTTGATCTTGAGCAGGACCCATCGGAACATGTCGATTTGTATGCCAAAATGCCGATGCGGGCAAAAAGTCTTTTGCAGCTACTCGAAGAACGAAGGACAGCCGCGGTATAGTCGCTCGTTTCAGGCGGAGTGGCCGCTGCCGGGAAAGTGACGGGAGAGCAACCGTCACTTTGCGAGCAATGATCATGCACGTCTGTTCAATCCGTTTCTGCCGGCAATTGCTGCAAACCTCTCAATCAGGCAAACCGTAGCGAAATGTAATTGTCAGGGTGTTTCGTCATTGCCCGTTTGTTGCAGCCTATCCCCGTTTGCAATTCGTTGCTTATAACGATTTTCCGAGTAGAGATTCAGAGCATGGAAATTTTTGATCGTTACAGAACGTCGCTTGATCGTGACCATCCCGTCGTGCTGGAGACGCGCCAGTGCGCGAGAGACGACATCCCGCACGGAGCCGATACGGATCGCGATCTCATGATTGGAGAGGGCTAGCTTAAATGTTGAATGACCGCGTGCATCGACCCCAGCGCTCCTCGCTTCATTCAGCAGGAGCAAGGCAAGCCGTTGACCAACCTCGTGGAAGGACAATGCCTCTACCAGCTGAGCGTGCCGCCTCACTCGTCCTGCCATCAGCGTCAGCGCCTTAAGTGCGAAGGCCGGGTATTCCAGACAGAAAGCATGAATGTCCAGCTTGTTGATAAAGAGGACTTCGGTAGCCTCTTCGGCGATCGCAGAAGCTGGGTATGGCCCATTATCGAACACAGGGACCTCGCCAATGGTTGCGCCGGCGGTATCCACGTGCATGACTTGTTCGCGGCCTTCGGTATTGTGCCGGAAGACGCGCACTTTACCGCTTACAACTGCGAACAGCCCCTTTGCCGCATCACCGGAAAAGAACAGCATCTCCCCGGGTTGAAATTGCATTTCCGTGGCTCGCTGCGCAAGCCTGGCAATCCCTTCGAGATTGACTTCACTGAATAGGGTAGTGCGGCGTAACGCAGCGATCCTTTCCATTTCTCTCTCCTGGCAACGCTTTCCTTGTACGACACAAGTCATAGCACATCTGACGACCGCGGAGTAGTTTCGGTGTCAAAGCGAGAGAAGCAAACAGGCCGGATCTGATAGTGAGGGAATGATGCTCAAGCACAATCTAAACAATTTAATTGAATTCGACACACGCAGATTCAATCCCAAGGTCCTGGCCAACGACCAGGGTTACCGTATGGTGCTCCTGAGCATAAAGGCCGGCCAGTCCGTTCCCGAACACATGACATCGGGAAAGGTTACGGTATATGTCATTCGCGGAAGCATTACCTTCTATGAGCAGAATATCCCCTGCGAGATGCGTTCTGGAGAAGTGATCGGCATCGATGCCGGGGTCAAGCATCGTGTTGAAGCGCACGAAGATTCGGCACTTCTGGTGCTCGCGACGGGAGAAACAAGAAGAGAGCCTGTTGCCCTGGACGATGAGATCGACATCCGCGCGGTGCCGCGCCCGCAACGCCACCCACTCATCTTTGCGAAGTTCGATTCTTTGGCCGTGGGCGGTTCGTTCCGGTTGCTCAACGACCACGATCCCGTGCCCTTAAGTCAGCAGTTCGAGAGTTTCCGGCGTGGGCAAGCAGCGTGGGAATATCTTGAGCGCGGCCCCAATAATTTTCGTATAAGAATTACGAAGATATCTTCTCAGAATACGCCGGACACCTTGCTTGCAAGCGCCCGATCGCCAGCTTGAACCAGAGATCGCGCAGTAGAGCCGTGTCAATCCAAGTCATAAGGGGAAGTGATGGCAACGACACCAGTAATAGCGTCAGCCCTACCGGCAAGAAATTATCTCAATAACGGATTTGGTCTTAAATCATGGCTACTTACGCAAGACCATAAGCGTATCGCCATTCTCTATGTCCTCACGACGAGCTTTTTCTTCACTATTGGAGGACTGGCCGCAGCCCTGATCCGGTTGGAATTGCTGACTCCCGCAGGCGACCTTATGGCTGCCGACACCTATAACAAGCTGTTCTCCATTCACGGCATCATCATGGTCTTTTTCTTCCTGGTGCCGGTGGCGCCGGCGGTGCTGGGAAATTTTCTGATACCTCTGATGATTGGCGCTCGGGATGTCGCCTTCCCGAAGATCAATCTTCTGAGCTGGTATCTCTTCGTTATTGGAGGCAGCATTGAACTATGTTCGATGGTCACCGGCGGCGTGGATACGGGGTGGACCTTCACTACTCCCCTCAGTACGCATTACCTGAACAGTAATGTCGTCAGCGCGGCCATGGGGATCTTTGTTGCAGGATTTTCTTCCATACTGACTGGCGTCAATTTCATCGTTACGATTCACCGAATGCGCGCCCCGGGAATGACCTGGTTCCGGTTGCCGCTCTTCGTCTGGTCCTATTACGCGACGTCGATTATCTTCGTTCTTGGAACGCCGGTCGTCGCGATAACGTTAGTGCTGGTTGTGTTGGAACGTGTCTTTGGAATAGGCGTTTTCAACCCTGCGTTGGGGGGAGACCCACTCCTGTTCCAGCATCTGTTCTGGTTCTATTCCCATCCCGCCGTATACATCATGATCTTGCCGGGAATGGGAATCATGTCCGAGGTGATTGCGTGCTTCTGCAGGAAGCGTGTCTTCGGCTATACCGCAGTCGCATTTTCATCGGTCGCTATCGCTATCTTTAGCTTCTTCGTGTGGGCTCACCATATGTTCATTATGGGCATATCGAACTATTCGGCTTTGATGTTTTCGCTGATGAGTATGCTGGTCGCCATCCCTTCCGCAATCAAAGTGTTTAACTGGTCGGCGACGATGTACCGGGGCTCCATCAGCTTTACCACTCCCATGCTCTATGCTTTTGGTTTCATCGGACTTTTTACGATGGGCGGCATGACAGGGGTGATGCTCGCCTCTCTGGGCATGGATATCCAACTGACCGAGACCTATTTCATTGTGGCCCATTTCCACTACGTCATGGTGGGCGGCATGATCAGCGCTTACATGGCCGGGTTGCATTTCTGGTGGCCAAAGATGACAGGAAGAATGTATTCAGAGCAGTTGGGGAAGCTCGCTGCCAGCACGCTTTTTATCGGCTTCAACCTGACATTCTTTCCGCAGTTTGTTCTTGGCTATCTTGGCATGCCTCGGCGCTATCATTCCTATCCGCCGGAGTTCCAGGTGCTGAACGCCCTTTCAACTGCCGGCGCATCGATCCTCGCTATTGGTTATCTGTTGCCCGCGGTCTATCTCCTCTGGTCGTTGAAGTACGGAAAGATAGCAGGGAGCAATCCATGGCGAGCGGCAGGGCTGGAATGGACAGTGCAATCGCCCCCCGTCACCGAAAACTTCCTGCAAACCCCGGTTGTTACAAGGGAGGCTTACGACTATGCAGAGATTGACAATCCAACCGTGGTAGCCAGTGAGTCGATCGCAGCGTCCTGAGTAATGTCAGGCTACAGACGGGAGAAGGGTAAATCTATGGCATTTGTTATCGCCGAGCCATGCATTGGGACAAAAGACACCGCATGTGTCGATGCGTGCCCGGTAGACTGCATTCACCCGAAGAAGAGCGAAGAAGACTTTGGCGAAAGCCCCATGCTGTTCATCAATCCTGTTGAATGTATCGACTGCGGTGCCTGCGTACCTGCCTGCCCAGTAGCGGCGATCTATGCCGAAGGCGATGTGCCCGATCGATGGGAAAAGTATGTGCGGATCAATGCAGAGCACTATGTAACAAAGTAGATGGAGTGCCCGCGCTACCATCGACACTGAGACGCCCGGCACCAGCGTCTCCTCCACAATCCGGCAACGTCCTCCGGCGTACGAAAGCTCCGTGCTCGCTCCGGCCGCGCGCTTGCTGCAACATCCAACTCCACCCTAAATCCCTCCACCGAAACGGCAACCACGCCATCCCTCATGAGGAGACCGCCTGAACAATGCATCCCCGCCTATACGGCCTTCGTTGACGCTTACAGTTAAGAGTGAGGTTTTTACTGTCCGATTCGTTGGATGAGCTCCTCGCATCGATGGGTCGCAGGTTCCGCATTGCGTTTTACACTGGCGTTCTCCATGGCTTGGAGGTCATGGGCTTTTGGGAGACACCATGCGAGGAACAATCGTTCTAATGGTATTTGTGAGTGCGAGCCTGACTTGGGGCCAGCAGGCGACGCAGTTGCCCGCCGAATGGGATGACCGGGGTAAGCCCAGATATGAGAATGGCAGTCGACCAGCAACATGTTCGTTCCTCCGATGCATCGAATAGCCAATACTCTAGAGGTTGGTCACTGCCTCTGCATCGTTTCGAAGCTAAGCTTGCGTCAGCCTGTCCGAATAATCGGATGCTGTATATCTCATCAAGCCCATATCGGGCTAAGCTACAAAAAGAGTCAGCACTGCCATATTGAGAGAAGGTTGGGATGTCAAAGGTTCGCGTCGCGGGATTTAGCGTTTCATTGGATGGTTTCGGCGCTGGGATCGAACAGAGCCTAAACGATCCGCTGGGTAAGCGGGGGACTGAGCTTTTTCAGTGGTACTTTCACACGAAGACCTTTTGCTCCATGCTCGGGCGGGAGGGGGGAACCACAGGGGATGTGGACGATATGTTCGCTCACCGGGCGATGGAGAACTTCGGCGCCTTCATCCTCGGCCGCAATATGTTCGGTCCGGTGCGAGGCCCTTGGCCGGACGATTCATGGAAGGGCTGGTGGGGTGACAATCCGCCGTACCACGCATCTACCTTCGTTCTCACGCACTACAAGCGTGAACCTCTGGTGATGGAAGGGGGAACGACCTTCCACTTTGTCACGGGCGGATTCGAGGAAGCGCTGGTCCTTGCGAAGAAGGCTGCCGGAAGCAAAGACATCAAGATCGGAGGCGGCGCGGCAACAGTGCGGCAATATCTAAGAGCTGGCCTGATCGACTCTCTCCACATCGCTTCGGTACCCGTTCTCCTCGGTCAAGGAGAACCGCTGTTCAATGGCCTGGACCTTCATGCGTTGGGGTTTTCGTTAGCCGAACGCGAAACTTCGGAATCCGCGACCCATCTTGTGTTCGAGAGGGCGTAGAGACAGGGCTTCCGGCAACGGCCGCGTGCAGAATGGTCATATTTGAAGGCGTTGGATGCACCTGAGAATACTATGGGCTTGGTCTGATGACGGTGAAGCCGGCTTGGGATGCAGCTTCGCAAAGCCGTACATCTCCCGCGATGAAGGTTCGGCGGGCAGGTTTTTGCTGACACCAAACCATCGCGGCGGCGAGTTGCAAACTGTCGGCAGCTCGCATGGAATACGTGTCGAGCAAGCTCTCTGCTTGATCGCGCAGCTTGTCGCTTGGGAGAATTTCACGCCACCCGTGGCTAATGACGAGTAGTCGATCGAGCGCAGCTTGTTTAGAAGCATCGTTCAAACCGCCACCGCGATGCAGACGTGTTATGGCACTGTGGATCTCAACCGCGGTGGCCCACCAGACGACAGGCGCAAACTGCTTCGCAAGAGTACGGGCAGGGTTACTGGTCTGCTCCTGAACGCAAAGCGGGATCAGGGCGCTTGAATCCCAAAAGGCAGTAGTTTGTTTCACCGGCCTTCATCCCTCTCGTCCAGGATTGCCTGCGTTCCGGTGGTGCCGTGTACGGTTGCCTTGGGCATTTTCCAAAGTCGGTCGATGTTCAGGGGCTTCTCGGGCAAACGCATTGCTCCGGCAGCAACCAAGGCCAGATCCGCTTCACTGGCATCGTCAGAGGAGAAAGGAATCAGTTTAGCGACAGGAAGGTTCCGATCTCGAATGACGACGACTTCGCCTGCTTTTGCAAAAGACAGATACGTGCTGAGCCGGTTCTTCAGTTCCGCTATATTGACGCTACGCATGATGCCCTCCACGTGGCTATTATAGCCATAACCGTATCCCGCGGACATGAGCACACATTCGAGACTTCTGGTTCCACGATCTGCGTCACACCTTGCCTTCGGGTACATGATGAACGGCGGCGATCTTTACGAACTGGCAAAGCTTCTCGGTCACGCCAACATCAAGATGACCGAGCGTTATGCCAAGCTGGTACGAGTGCACATCACCAAGACAGCGCACACCGCCTGATCGCGATGTGCGCTATTTGTACGCTGACTTGAATTATCAACTCTTTGGTTACCACTAAGTCTTTTATAATGTGGTGGTCAGAGACGGGATCGAACCGCCGACGCCGGCCTTTTCAGGGCCACCTTCCAATTGTGCTAAGCGGTCTAGAATGAATTAAGTATTTGAATATAAATAGCTTATTCACTAATCGATATGGGATCACGTAGGCCCCCCTGGGATCTTTTCGGTTCCTCGACGTACGCTAGTGGTACGTCGCCAGGTGAATCCCATCCCAGATGGCCTTCTCAGATCACTTCTGCATCTGATCTGCGAGTAAGATCGTGGCGCCGTTCTTTGGGATTTATCCCATGGTCTACGAATTGTGCCTCCATCAGCCGTACCAGATGCGCAGGCCCTCAGAGTACACACACGAGAACTGTCAAGCATTACTCAGGCCGCCTGCTAGTATCGCTTTTACCTGACACGCGAATTGGCGAATATTGCTTCTTGGTGGCCAGGTGTGACGATGCTCGCGCCATGTCCACTGATTTGATCGCAGCGGGTCTTATGGCACAGGTTGCGCTGTCGTCTGACATGCATGGAGTCCTCATCTCGAACTGTAAGGCGATACGCCCGAGAAAGCACGGCGAAGATGGCTTCAACTGAAGAATTCCGTTACGACTTGAAGCCGAAGAGCTGCCTTAGAGGAGTTCTTATTGTCCGATTCGCTGGATAAGCTTCTTGCATCGATGGGATGAAAGAGATCGTAGGTTCTGTACTGCGTTCTACACTAGCGTGAGCCTCCATGGCTCGGAGGCCATGGGCTTCTGGAGACACCATGCGAGGAACGATCGCTCTAATCGTATTTGTGAGTGCAAGCCTGACCTGGGGCCAGCAGGCGACGAAGTTGCCCGCCAAATGGGAAGAACTGACTGGTCCCGACTTCATTGCGGCGATTCATCAGTCTCAAGGCGTGTGTATGTTGCCATTCGGCATTCTGGAGAAGCATGGCCCTCACCTTCCAATTGGAACGGATCTATTTGACGCGCGCTATGTGTCGGAGCAGGCCGCGCAGACTGAATATGCAGTGATCTTTCCGCCATACTATTTCGGCCAGATAGCGGAAGCCAAACAGGAACCCGGAACGGTCTCGTACAGCATGAAGATACAGCTTGGGCTCCTTCAAGAGACGACTGATGAGATGGCGCGGAACGGCTGCAAGAAGATTGTCATCGTGAACGCTCACGGTGGTAACCGAAGCCTGCTTCCATATTTCGCGCAGTCGCAATTACAGTCGCCGCGAGATTACGTGATCTATGTTTATGAATGGGAGCCCGAGATGGGACCGCAGCGTCCGCATGTTCATGCCGGGCCGGATGAACATGCAGGTGAAACTGAGACATCATACGTTATGGTGTCACGACCTGACCTGGTACACCTGGACGAGGCAAAGCAACAGGATGGCTCAGACCGTCACCGCCTCAATCTCCCAAAAGGCGTCTATACCGGCATCTGGTGGTATGCGAAGTATCCAGACCACTACGCTGGCGACGGTAGCCGCGCGAATCGCGAGTTGGGCGAATATGACATGCACAAGTGGATAGATGGCGTTGTGACCGTGCTTCGTGCCGTGAAGGCAGATGCTGTAGCGCCTGCCTTGCAGCACCAGTTTTTCAACGACTCCAAGACGCCGCTTCAAACAAAACAGTAGCTTCATCTTGAGCGAACCAGCGTCATGATGAGCTCCCCCTCCTCAGAAAATTTGGCGGCCCTCTCTCAAGAAAGCAGAAAGGACCGCCATTGATCTAACCAGGTTCGCACCTGGCGTTAATTGATTTGATAAATGTGAATCTCGTGTTTACCGAAGTTATCGGTGATCGCGCCATTTGTGATCGGAACGCTACGTGACTCCCCATAGACCACAGCCTGTGTCGCTGAACCGATTCCGGTGAGCGTGATTGTCTGCCCGTCCTTCTCGTTGTATGAAAAATTGAGCACGAAGATATACTGATGCCCATTGTAGTTTCGCCAGGCGACCTCGAGCGGTGACGATACCGAAGCGCTCATCCCGATGGGGTTGATGACGCCTTGCAGTACGCTCCCAAGCGATGTCGCTGTATTGAACTGCTTGGTGATCTCGGCATCCATCTCCGGTGTCGTGTTGTCGAATGAAAAGGGACCTATGCGTTCGGGAAAGACGAAGACTCCGCGTGCTCCGTGGATGATCGCCTCCCAAAACTCGGCGCGAAACTGCTCGGGAGTTGGAGCCGGGCAGCTCTCGCACCATGAGAGACCCTGGTAGGCGGTTTCGACAAACTGCATAATCGGCTTGTCCGGCGCCAAACTATACAGAGTGTCGACCGACTGGCCAATCCACCCTAAACTGCCAGGTTGACCCCAACCGGAAAGCGGATAGATGTCGCTCATGACCCAGTCCGCTCCCTGGATGTAGGAGGCGTAGCACGTGAGGTCGCACCCTGCCTGCTGTCCTATCAACCACCCTCCATTGAAGTTGAGGGACACCGCTCGGCCTGAATCTATCTGCTTCCACGCTTTGTACTGGCTAACAATCTTGCTAGCGGAAACCACAGGTGTTGATGATTCCGGTTCGTCTGGCTGGTGCCAGGCCAACAGATGCTGTGCCGAGGCATCATTCACAGGGCCGTTGGGATCAGCATCTCGAATGTATTGAAACCCCAAGGAGTCCGCAGTGCTATTCCAGACCGCGAAGTCCGCAGGGCTTATGCCTACTGGTGTCCTTGCCAATGTATTGGCACCACGGTCCTTCCACGTCTGGAGAAGCGAAGCCGGCTGGGCATCAGGACCGACTGGGAAGAAATCCCGTAGACTCACCGGCATGTAGTTATCCGGAGTCGTCACCTCGATGGTGTCAGTCTTCGCCGCTGATCCATAGCCGTTGAACGCCACGACATAATAGGCATAGCTTGTGTTCGGTGAAAGACCGATGTCGGTAAAGACAGTAGAACCGGTGGTTCCAGCAAAAACTCCGTTCCGGTAGACAGAGTAGGCTACGCCGGTTGGATCACCAGGACTGGCTGTCCAGGTCAACTGGGCTCGCTCCGAACTGAGATGATCCCCCTGAAGGTTGCCAGCTGAGGCTGGAGGCACTCCCCCGGCGACGTTGAAGACAACATCAACCCAGTAGTTGTTCGCATTGTAGGTCTGCGTCGGAAACGCCACGCCATCACCATAGCCATAGACGCCGTTCGCTTCGCCACCGGCTCCATTCGCTCTTGCTGTCAATTGTTGTCCATTCGAAACATCGGAGGTAAAGAAATTACCGCTGACGGAATAATGTCCATTGGTGGTGTGGTATGCCGCAACATAAGTCGTCTTTGCGGGGATGCTCACCGGTGGAAAGTCCACCTCCTGCCAGCCAGAACCGGTCTCATTGCTGAAATTCACCTGTGCAAGAACCGCACCGGTATCGCTGTATAACGTCGCGGTGTGCGTGCCAGTGTTCTGCGGAGCCTTGTAAAAGCGAATGCCGCTGATCGTACCCGGTTCACTCGACTGAAACCGCACGCCCAGGTTAACGGCTCCGGTGTAATCGTTCACGTCGAGTGTTGCAGGCGTCGTTGATGGAGCCCAGATTGTCTGTGCATTCGGTGCCACTGCGACAATTTCACGCATGTTCTCGACCCATGAACCTGAATCTGAACAATGAACCTGCCCACTGATGCGGACCCCGAGAACCGTGATTGGATCGCTGCCGGAAAAGGTGTAGGTTTGCAGAGAAGCTCCGCTCGAGTCATAGCTATACGATTGCGACACCGACCAGTTAGATACGACCCACGTGGACCCGTCGGTCGTAGTCTGCAAGGTCAGGTTTGAGCAAAACACGCCATTCATGGAGCTTCCGTCCCGCGAACCATTGATCAGGGTGACACTCTTGAGCTGTTGACTGTTGGACCAGAGAATGCCGCCTGCCTCGTACGCGCCTGGCAAGTCTCCACCGTTCGGATCCAGTGCGATGTCCGTCGTGTTGCCAATCACGTTCAGACCCGGCGCCGAACTCCTGTTGGCGTTCGATGTAGGGGTGCTGTTCTGCGACCATCTGTATGGCGATCCAAACGGCGCAGCGTCCTGGGCATATGCAGCCGAGGCGGTTGGCACGATCACAAAAAGCGAGAACATTATCGAGAACAATGACCATTGCCAAAGCCGTAGTAGAACTCTTCTGGAGCTTGGTTGCTTCATGATTTTCTCCTGGATTTTCAACTGGGTTGGGTCGGTGGGCGATAACAGCCGTCTTCTTCAAGGGCTGTCAAATAGGGGAGAGAACTGCACCGCCGGCGTTTGCGCAATACTCGTGGTTGTCCTGTGCTGCTGGGCGGCGTAGCTATTTTGCGCGTTATTACGAATCAGGAGAACGATTCGAACGCTGCTTTCGCAGATCTTGTCCAATCGGACGGATGGTCAATTGAATTGGGGTGTCGTTATTCGCGACTCGCGACAAGAACGATGAAGACCGCATGAAAAGTGCTTTTGGCCGCGAGATTTCGCGCAATGCCTAATGTGCGGCAACACTTTCGAACGAATATGCCCGAGCAGAATACTGCTCTTCTCCCTGATGTCTCGAAGTGGTATACAGCACCCTTCTCACGTCTCCGCAAACAACGTACACGGAGCGCTGTCTATTCCATCTACGAACCATGGGATAAGAAAAAGCCGCTCCAGCGGTGGAAGATCCGAGGGCAACAATGCATCCTCAATCAACAGAATGGGGCGTTGTCCATATCCGTGACAACCGAGGAATACGCGGTGTGCCTCGCAACCTTCCTCCATGTGCGCCATCGCCGCAATCGACACAAAATCCACGGCGAGAGCCTTGAGTTGGGGAAAGTACTTCATCAGAAAATCCGCGCCATCGCGTGAGAATCCCGGCGACTGCTCGACATAGCGGATAGAGTCACCCCGAAACTGGCTAAACCCTGTACGAATGAGCAGCACCTCAATGTCTTCAGGCAACGAGCGACAGCCCGTCAGATCCTTGGGCACGATTAAATGCCTATCTCCCGCGAACACATCCACAATGGCTACTTTGCGGAAGATCAGCTCATCAAGCTCGTATTCGGCGATCTGTCGCCCCTCAGGATTGAAGTGTCGCGGCCCATCCACATGCGTACCTGCGTGATTACTCGTCGTCAGATAAAAGGAGTTGCAGGAATCTCCCTTGGAAAGGTCATATAGCTGGTCCAGTCGCGGAGCAGGCAGGGCTTTGTAGAAGGGTGTGGATACAGAAAGGTTATGTGAAAGCTTGATTAGCATGGGGCGTTCCTAACAGTGCAAATTGCTGAAATTGCGTATCGCGATCTATCTCTCCATCGCCGCTTTGGCCACGACTCAGTGGAAAGCAAGTCTGAACACTTCTCTCGTCTGACGCGCTATCCAAGACTCAGGAGCATCAGAGCGAGCACACCAACAAAAATCCCGGCCATGCCATACCTGCCCACTCGTTCACGGAAGAAAAAGACCCCGGCCGCGGCCACCAGGAATAGATTCCCGCCGGTTGTTATCGGAAAAACAATGTAACCTGGGACCCCCTTCTCCAACGCCATCAAACTGAAGAGTTGACCTCCAAAACTTCCCGCTCCGATGCCAAAGGCCGCGACCACTTCGCGTCGGCACACTTGTCCACGCGCCAGCAGGAACGCTCCTAAGCAAAACACTAAGCCTCCGCCGTACCACCACAGCAGGTACTGAAAGTGATACGCCTGCGAGAGCCCCTTTTCCGTCATGATCTTCAAGCCAAACGGGCCAATGCCGTTCGCAAAGAACGCGATCACCATCAAGCGCAGCCAGGTTGAGTTACGGCTCACGCCCGGTCTCCTTGCGCGCACCACTGGGCTGCATGAGCGCTTCATCCATCTGTTTGTCTTTCCAGAGCAGGATCAACGCGAAGATGGCAAGCAGTAGCACAGCGATCTTTCTCCGGCTCACTGCCTCGTGGTAAATGGCGATCGATCCTATCGCCGGTATTGCCGCGGAGAGATTGATGATTAGCCAGCTCGTAGAAAGTTTTCCATATCGAATGCCCGCCATGAACACCATTCCGCCCAGAGCGCCCGCTGCTCCAAACGGCACAGCGATGGCGTAGACCGCAAACGGAACATGGAAGTTGCCGTGCCGGTAGAGAAGAACGAAAAGAATACCGAAGAGCGAAGACCACACATACGCCAGCATGTACACGGCTGGCGGTTTGCATCCCCATGTGTCAGCAAGCTTGGCGGTGATGCCGATCAACCCGAACGACGTCAGCGACAGCATCATATACAGATACCCGAGCGGCATCTTCTCTCCTGGTGTAGTGTGAATTTCTTGCTGAAACGGTCTGTGATCTTCATGGCGCTTCAATGCCGCGATCGATTTACTTTGAATCTAGCATCCCTTCATTGCACACTGGCTCGCACCCTGAAAAATCGTCCGATCCACCGGACAAACCCCGGACGCAACGCCGTGCGCCCCCTTAGCGGCTCGCTACGATAGTGTGTTATCCGGAGTATTTCCAGAATTCTGCCAGCCGCATGCAAAACGCATCCTTTGCCCTCAGGAGCCTCATGACACCGTCCATCATCTTTGATCTCTCCCGCATCGACTTCGATAGACCGGGGAAACACCACTACCGCCTCGCCTTCCCGCTCGATTCAAGCTGGGGCTACTCTCTGGTTCCGATCACGATCATCAATGGCCTGCGCCCACCCGCACCTGGAACAGCGCCACCTGGACTGGCAGCATTCGGAGGAACTCACGGCAACGAATGGGAAGGTCAGGTCGCCATCAAACAACTATGCAGAGAACTTGAGCCGGAATCGATCTCCGGTCGCATCCTGCTCATGCCGCAGCTCAGCGAGAGCGCCTGCGCCGCCAATCAGCGTGTCTCTCCGCTCGACTTCGTCAACATGAACCGTGCGTTTCCGGGCAATCCATGCGGAACCATCTCGTATCGCATCGCAGACTTCGTCAAGCAACAGATATTCCCACGAGTTGGCGTCGTCATCGATCTTCATGCTGGCGGACGCGAAGGGGGATTTGCTCTGTGCACCTCGTTGCATCCTGTGGTTGACACGGCTCAGTTCAAGGAAATGACGACCGCCGCAGCTCTATTCGATACCCCTTTTATACTCGTCTACTCCAGCAAAATGGCCTCTGGCCTCTTGACCGACGAAGCCGAGGCTGATGGAAAGATCGCTATCGGCGGAGAGTTCGGTCACGGCGAGGGTGTCAACAGGGTCGGCACTCGGCACGCTGTCGAGGGTATTCGCAACATGCTGCGGCATTATGGAATGCTCGAAGGTGAGATTGCTCGCATCGATCCCGGTCGCTTCGCTCCGCCGCGGCTAGTGGATGCACGCAACCTGGAAGACTATCTCCCCTGCCCCAGACCCGGTATATGGGAGCCACTTGTCGATCTCGGTGAAGAGGTGCGCGCTGGACAGCCGATCGGCCGCCTTCACGACTTCTCCGATCATTCTGCGCCCGCCATCACGCTATGCGCAGGCAGCGACGGCGTGGTAATCATGATGCGCGTGACCGCTACATGTCAACAGGGTGAAACTCTTTTTGTCATCGCCCGCGATCTTTAGCCGACAAGCACTCAACAACAAAAAGAGGGACCGCGAAATGCGGCCCCTCTTTAGTATTCGACAAAAGATCAGAAGATCAGCTTCAGGCCCAGTTGCATCTGTCTTGCGGCGCCAGATGAGAAGATCTGTCCCGTGGTCGATTGTCCGATCGAGACATTCGGAGAGTCGAAATTAACGAAATTAGGTGCGTTAAAGACTTCCCATCGAAATTGGAAATACTTTTCATTCGTAATGTAGAAGTTCTTCAATAGGCCCATGTCCAGTCCTCGCGCTGATGGTCCGTCGAATATCCCCATGCCCGAGTTGCCATAGGTATAAGACCCAGGCGCGCTCAGGGCACTGGCGTTGAACCAATGCGAGTGCCCTTGATCAGGCACGGAAAGATTGCCTACAAGGTTTGGCCTCGTGTCATATCCATTGCCCAACGTTGCACCGGGAACATCAAAGGTAAGAGGCGCTCCGGATGTGTAGTTGAAGATGCCGCTCAACTCCCATCCGCCAATCGCAAGATTGGCAAAGCGGTTTGTACCTGAGAGAAACTTCCTGCCTCGACCGACAGGCAGGTCATATACAGCATTTACCGTGAGAAGGTGCCTGAAATCGTTGGGAGACCGGCCGCGAGTATAGCCGCTCGGCGTATAAGGCTGCACATTGCAATAGATACACTGGCCAAGATCATCAAGCATCAGCTTGCTAAAAGCATAAGCTCCTGCGAAAGTGAACCCCTCTGTGAACCTTCGCTCCCACTTGGCATGAAGACCGTTGTACCAGGAGCTTCCCATGTTCTGGTAGAGCGTAACGCCGCTCAGCCTCGGATAGGGCCTTGCCGCCTGTAGATTGTTGTATTGGCCCGCCGGCACGTCATCATAGGACTGTCCAGAGATGCCGTTTGAAAGGTGATTCCCTACGTATGCCAGCGTGAGAGTCGATTTGAATGGCAGGGCCGCTTGCACCGAGACATTCCATTCATGAGTTTTTTGCGCCTTGACGTTCCATGCCGGAGCCGCTACGCCTGGAGTGCTGAAAGAGTTCGGGGTAGCCGGAAATGCGGTCTGCCAGTTCTGTTTCGAAGCAGCGGCATAGCTCGGAGTCTCGTACCCCCAATAAGGTGGCCCAACGATCGACGACGCTGCAATATTGCCCTGGAAGCTGCTGGTGAAGATACCGTACGATCCGCGAACAACAAAGTCCATCGATCCAGAAGGGAGCCACGTCACCCCAATACGCGGCGACAGATAACCGTTCGCCTGGAAGAGACCGGCGGGAATGCCGACTGTATTCGCCGGTACCCAGAGCCCCGCCGTCGCAGCCGCCAGATATTGCGCCTCCGGCTGCGCCGAAAGATTAACCGATCCATCTTTATCAACGCCTGCAATGACCTTGCCCAGTGTTGGATCGAAGGTGGCCGCGTTACCCGCGACAGACCTCTTGGCAAACCAGCGGTCGTAGCGAAGACCGAGATCGAGGGTGAGTGAGTTCGATATCTTGTACGTGTCCTGGATGAACAGTGCTGAATAAGGAGCACTCTGCACGCCAAATGGTGCCAATGGGTAGTCGCGACCAGCCGATGAGGTGAGACCAAGCAGATAATCGGCGAAGCCATTGCCTGTATATTGCCCGTTGAACGAAAAGCTGCCTCTCGCCGCAAACGAAGCATGCGATCCGTACACTGCGCGGTTGTCATACTCCCATCCAACGTCGATCAGGTGCTTACCTCGGACAAGGTTGAGGCTGGTCTTTCCATTCCAGGCATGCGACCAGAGCCGGCCATTAACACCCCATAGCTGACCAAAGCCTGTGTAACCGCTGATATTGGCGTTGGGCAGGCCGATCGCACTCTCGCGGCCTTGCGTCTGGAAACCCTGGATGCCCGCTTCATCGGTGATATTCTCTTTTCCGACCTGTGGGCTGACGAACGTATTGTTCGATCGCTGGTACCCGGCTGAAATTGTGAACAGCGTACGCGGCGTAATCGTATAGGTGTAGTTGACGCCGTAGCTGTTCTGAATTGTTTTATTCGTTTCGTAGACGGATGGACTGTATCCATAGAGGTTCTGCGGGCTGTCATAGCGTATCCACCGTCCGTAGATCCGCTGTTTGCTGGTAATCGTATCGTCTAGTCGCACCGTCACCGAGTTCGAGTCCGTCTTCGTCGGAGCATTGGCATGGAATCGTCCATCCGATGAGTTCGGCTGTAGCAGATAGGGCATCAGGAACTTCGACGCTTTGTTGAACCTCGAAGGGTCGATCTGGTTGCCGGGAAAGGGCTTTCCAGTATCCGGATCGACGATAGGAGTCGAGAGGCTCGAGAAATCGCCGCCTTGCATTGCCGGCGATGCCACTGTGCTGTTAAAGATCGCGTCCCGGCGGACGCGCAGCCCTTCATAGCTCCCAAAAAAGAATGCCTTGTTCCTTAGGATTGGGCCACCACCCGCCGCTCCAAACTGGTTCTGGATCAACTTGGGCGTGCTCGTTGCGAAGTAATTGCGTGCCGCGAAGGCGCTATTGCGGGCAAATTCCCAGGCAGAGCCGTGGTAGGTGTTCGTACCGGATTTTGTGACCATCACGATCTGCATCGGGTCTCGGCCATACTCCGCGCTGAAGTTCGAGGCCTTCACATTGAACTCGGCGATCGTATCCACGCTCGGCATGCCGACCGCGCCTTCGTCCATGCCTCCATTCGAGTTGAACCCGTCGAGTGTGAACTGCGTCTGGCCGCTCTGTACGCCAACACCTTGCACTGTCGAGCCCCGCTCGGCGCCAAACTGCCCTCCCGCCTGACCCGTATATTGCATGCCCGGAGCCAGGCTCACCAACTGCACGATATTGCGGCCATTCAGTGGTAGTTCGGAGATTTGCTTCTGCTGCACGACTGTTTCCACGGAGGCATTCTCTGTCTGGAGTTGCTCATTGCCTGCGCTCACCGTTACCTGCTCAGTGCGTGCGCCTACTACCAATACCGGAGAAAGCCGGCTGCGCTCGCCGATCTGCAAAACAATTCGGCTAAGAGTCCATGTCTTGAACCCAGACATCGAAACGCTCACCGTGTAAGAGCCAATCGGCAGGGCAAGAATTTCAAAGTGTCCAGAAGAATCGGCTGTGGCTGCTTTCGTATATCCGGTTTCGAGATTGTGCACCGTTGCTACTGCTCCCGGAATTACCGCCCCTTGCTGGTCCTTCACATTGCCGAGCACTCCGGCGTCATTTGCAATCTGTGCCCGCAGCAATCCGCAACCTACAAACAACAGCAGAATGGGAATTAAAATCGTGCGTCGCTTCATAGACCTCTCCTTAAAGCTGCCTTCGAAGCAGGCAGCAAAACAATGTGGTGTACCTTGTGGAGCAATTCTGCAATGAATTCGCACGGTTGATGACACGTCGCAAGCCGATCTGCCCGAATTCGTCCGGCCTGTCGAATGAAAGGCCTTGCGAACGAGAGTTGTTATCTGGCAGGTCCAGTTGCACGCCCTTCTCCTGTGCGTGTCCTACCATTCCTTGGCGCTGGTCTACCACTGGCGCCAAGGAGTCAACCGCTCTCCGCCCTGATCCGTCAATTCCGTTCGATTAGCTGGATAGCGTTTTCTAAATCTGTAGCGATCCATCTCGTATTGACGCTATATTGATATCGTTATGAGAACGTGGACTGAACCGAGAACGCAGTCGGTCCCGGCTTTGGAGCGGGGCCTCTTGATCCTTGAGCATCTCGCCAGATCGCGGCGCGGTGTAACCCTTTCTCACCTTGTGCAGAAGCTACAGTTACCGCGCAGTACCGCACATGCTCTGTTGCTCACCTTCCAGCGTTGCGACTACGTCAAGCGCGACGAGGAGACAGGCCGTTATCTCCTCGGTTTTCGCCTACACTCGGTTGCCAACATGGCCCTCAATGGCGTCGGTCTTCGTGGAAACTCTGCAACAATTCTCTACCAGTTAATGCAGGACACGGGCCTCACCGTTCACCTTGCGGTGCTGGATCACGACGAGGCCATCCTGATTGATCGCGTCGAGCCACCAAGCGCGCCGCGAGTGGCTACCTGGGTTGGCAAGCGCATGGGCCTGCATTGCACAGCGCTCGGCAAGTCCCTCATAGCTTGTCTTCCCGCAGACGAGATCAACTCAATCGTCAATCGGCAAGGCCTCATACGCCACAACGAAAATACAATCACATCAATTAAAAAACTCCACATGGCCTGCGATCGCATCCAGCAACTTGGCTATGCCATTGACGATGAGGAAGAGGAGATTGGCGTGCGATGTATTGGCGCGCCGGTTTATAACAGCAGCGGTCAGGTTCTGGCGGCCATTAGCATCTCCGGATCGACAATGCAGCTGGAAGATGTTTCCGCCAGAGCTACCCAGGTCACTCGCGCAGCCTGTGCGCTGGCCCAGCATCTGGATCTCAGCAACTCCGATCGTCGTTCGCTACACGCCAGCTGAGCTGGTGTGGCGCTGGCCTCCGCTGTTCGTCTATCCGCCGTCAAACTGTCCGAGCTATCGGACAATCTCCGCTTCCCGGCTTGAATCGACGCTCCGCAATTCGTCGCTTCCAGTACTCTTTGCAAATGAATGATTCATCTGTCCGTGCTGAGAGAACGCCCGCGAACGCTGCCGACCTTGATCTGTTCGAGTTCATCGAAAAAACTCTGTACACGGCCGTCATCTCCGATTCTCTTGACGAACTTGGATATCGCGATCAGGCCTTGCGCGAATTCATGCGCCCGCTCTCGGAGGACGACGCTTTTGCCGGGTGGGCAAGAACACTCGCCTGTGTGGATGTCTTCCACATTCCCGCCAACCCCTATGAGATGGAGATTGCGGCCCTCGACTCTGTCCTGGAGGGTGAAGTCGTCGTAGCGTCGACTGCTGGCTCCCTGCAGAATGCGCCATGGGGAGAGCTTCTCTCGACCGCCGCTCGTGCACGTGGCGCGCGCGGCGCTGTCATTGATGGGCTTGTGCGCGATGTACGCAAGATTCGAACTCTCGGCTTTCCCGTCTTCGCACGAGGCATCAAACCTGTGGACTCCAAGGGCCGCGGCATGATCATCGACTATAACGTTCCGATCATTTGTGCCGGTGTCCGCATTCAACCTGGCGATCTGATCTTTGCTGATTACGATGGCGTGGTCGCTATCCCCTCCGCCATTCTCCCAGAAGTCATCGAAGCTGCTACAGATAAAGTGATGAAGGAGAATGGCAGTCGGGCCAGGCTGATGGAAGGTGCTACCCTGCGCGATGTCTTCGACAAGTACGGGGTGCTGTAGCACACCGTACTCTGTCGGGATCGCCGCATCCCGATCCAGACACTGCTACTACTTCGTCACTTTTCTCGTCAGCATCCAGGTCTCGATACCGTACGGCCCCAGATCGACCGTCGTCGCGGACGTCGCTTCAAGCGTCTTATCCTCCAGCGGCCACAGCCGCGCATTCTCATCTTCAGAAGGGGAAACCGCATCCAGCACACGGCGCTTTGCAACCAGCGTTCCCTTGAGTCCCATCGATTGCAGCTTCACCGTCGCAGGTTGGGAAGAGAAGTTCCAGAAGACAAGATTGTAGATTCCGTAGGAGGCATCCCAGGTAAGAATCGCGTGCACCGCGTCACTATCGGACTTCGCTTCGAGCTCGTCCCCTGTCTCCCGCGCCAGCAGCGCAAAAGAAAAATATGCCGGACGCATCACGTTCTGATAATCAAACAGGCCGTCGTATTGTGGCATGCGGTTCCACCAGTTCGCCATAAATGAAGCTCCCTTGAGTGAGAAGAATCTGGCAAACAGATCGCGATCTACGTGGTAATCGCGAATGTGGTAGTAGCAGGAGTAGGTAACGCCCGATTTGCGCATACGCCAGGCCGTCTCCAGAACAAATGCAGGCTGAATGCGCACATCCGCAGGTGGAACCGTCAGAGCCATGTTCCACTCATCCAGGATCAGCTCCGGATGCAGCGACGGATGGTGGGCCAGCAGCGCCTTCACTCCCTCAGTCGAAGCCTGAAAGGCCCTCGGATCGCTGTCATAGCCATGCCACGAAACAAAGCCAAGCGGCACCTTGCGCTTATCGCAGTACTCCAGCAGGGCAGGCAGAATCGGCGACGTCCAACCGGCAAGCGCAGGGCCGCCCACGTGCGCGGTTGGATCGGCACGGAGCACCGCCATCGCCGTGTGCTCATAAAAACGCGGATAGTTCTCAGCGGTGAAGCGAGAGGGAGAACCGCCGCTTTCTCCCAGATCGGGTTCGTTGGCAACTTCCCAATAGAGTCCTCTCAGCCCACGCTGCTCATAGTGCTTCACCATCTGCTCCATGAGCTCTTCCCAGGCAGCATAGCTGGCTGGTTCCACGATGTCCTGGTCCACCTTGGGAAAGATTGCCATCGGCTTCACCGTGATTGTCATGATCGGCCGCGCCCCGGCACGCACAATCTCGTCCACGGCAGAATCGAGTCGACCGAAACGGTAGTTTCCCTTCGAAGGAAGCACATCGAAGTATTGCTGCACAAAGAGCCGGATCAACTTGGGATGCAACGCGCGAATCTCAGCGATACGGCTGTCCCACATCGGGTCCGGCGAAAGTCCTGCCTGGCCCAGCGAGATATGATCCATCTGTGCAGGTCCCAGATCTCTGTCAAAGTTGAGACGAAGCGTAGCCGTGGGCATCTGGGCTCCGGCGCATGCACCTCCTGCCAGTACCAACAGCAAAAGCCGAACAATCTTCATACGCCGGTATACCTCCCGTTCATTCTTACCTCGCGCAGCACGACGCTTCCTCATGCAGCACAACTTCTACTGCGACTCGCCTCTCTCTAAGCGCGCTTACGGGATGCACTTGAGGTCCAGCCCCCGTCCACCGGGAGCGCAATCCCGGTGACATACGAAGACTCATCTGAAGCAAGAAACAGGGCTGCCCAAGCCACCTCTTGCGGCACACCCACCCGACCCAGCGTTGTCTGCTCTCGCTGCCATTGCGCATGAGGACTGTCCGCCGCGGCAGAGATGCGCGTCTGAATCGCCCCTGGGCATAATGCGTTCGCGCGCACATTATCCGGTCCGTAGTCGTACGAAAGGCTCATCGTGTAGCCCAGCAATGCGGCCTTCGTTGCTGTATAGGCAGCCGACGTCATCATGCCCTGCATCGCCTGTATCGAGGCCACATTGATGATCGACCCCTGCCTTTGCTCCACCATGTACGGCAGCACGGCCTGCGTGCACGCGTGCGTTCCCAGCAGAGCCACATCAATGCATCTACGCCACTCCTCTTCCGTTGCATCCAGCGCACCGTGAAAATCGGCCGAAAGATATGCCGCGTTATTGCAGAGGATATCGATACGCCCATTGAAGGCTGCCGCGCGATCCACACAATGCTTTACATCTTCCACCCTAGTCACATCTGTGCGGACAAATTCCAGCTTCCACCCCTCGGCTCGAGCCAGGTCGGCAGAGGTTCGTCCGCCCTCATCCTCGATGTCCGCGACCAGAACGTAGGCGCCTTCGGCGGCGAACAGTTCGCTGATGGCCCGGCCAATCCCGTTTACCCCGCCCGTTACAATCGCAACCTTACCCTTGAGCCTGTCCACGCCTCACTCCACACGGTATTTGTCGACCGTTGCTTCATCGACCGTCACGCCCAGTCCTGGTCCCTGGGGAATACGCAGGTATCCATCTTCCAGCACAATCGGGCTTTCGCACAGCTCACGGCTCAACGGGCCCTTGGTAACGTTGAATTCCTGAAAGACTGCCCGCCTCATGAACGCATTCAGGTGCAGTGAGGCAGCAGTCAGCAGGTCCGAGATCCACGCATGGGGAATACAGAGCCGGTTGTGCAATGCTGCCATGTGGACAATCTTTCGTCCTGTCGTGAAGCCACCGCAACGCGACAGGTCCGGCTGAATCACATCCACTTTGCCCGTTTCGATCAGGGCTCGAAAACCCCACTCGGTCGCCTCCTGTTCACCGCATGCAATCGGCGTATCCACTGCGCCCGTCAGTTGCGCATAGCCCTCGTAATCTTCCGGCGAAAGCGGTTCTTCCACCAGGAATGGGCGGAATGGCTCCAGGCTCTTCACCATGCCGATCGCTTCTTTCGCAGTGCGATGCACATACCATCCGGCATCCACCAGCAGGTCCGCCTTCGCTCCCATGGTCTCGCGCGCTGCAGCCACAAGCTCCACATCGCGCTCAGGGTTCTCCCCAAAGACTCCCCAGCCAAACTTCACCGCGCTAAAACCCTTTTCCAGGTAGCAGCCCGCGGCCTCGCGCATCCCCTGAGGTGTCGGCCGAAAGAGCGTGCTCGCATAGGCCCGGATACGGTCGCGATACCCGCCGCCCAGCAGCTTATAGATCGGCAGTCCAACACGCTTTCCGATGATGTCCCACAGCGCGATGTCTATCCCCGAAATCACCTGCATCGCCGCGCCCCGTCTACCGTAGTAAACCGAGGCCATGTACATCTTGTGCCACAACCGCTCAACCTCAAAAGGGTCTTCGCCCAACAGCACCGTCCGCAAACCCTGGAACCCGGTGACCGCTCCCTCAGACGGCGCCTCGACAATTGCCTTGGCCACATGTGGCTGCGTCTCAAGATCGGCATAGCCCCGAATGCCAGCATCGGTCTCAATCTTCACCAGCCCGAGATACTTGATGCCGCTTGCTTCCTGGTCTGCATCCCCCACGCCGTAAGCATCAGGAGACTCCAGAATGATCACACTCACATCGGTGATCTTCATGCATCCTCCAAGCCCAGTAACCTCAGCGTGGGGCTGTAAATGATGCCTTCGATCTCCTGGGTGCTCAGCCGCGGCAGGTTCGTTCCCTCGGCAAAGTGATTGATATTGCGCAACCCTTCGATCTGCGCCTCCGGCGTTGTGAACGGATAATCGGAACCAAACAGAATCTTGTCTAACACCCCGTATTCCTTCGCCATGATCAGCGCGTTATAGAACTGCCACGGTCGATAGTGAAGCGCTGAAATATCCGAGAAGAGGTTCGGATGTTTGCGAATCGTTACCAGCGTCTCCGCAATCCATGGATGACCAAGATGCGCAATGATCATCTTCAGCCCAGGGAACCGTATCGCGATTTCATCCAACAAAATCGGCAACGCATACTTCAGCGGCCCAGTACGAACAAATGTCGTTCCCTGATGGATCAGAATTGGCAGGCCCTGCTCCTGGCAGAAGGCATATACCTGTAGCATGCCCGGATCCAGCGGATCGATGTTCTGATAGATTGGCCCCAGCTTCACGCCGTGCAGTCCAAGATGCATTATCTCCTCGAGCGTTTCCTGCACAGGATCGGCGCTCGGATCGATGGCTCCGAACCCGATCACCTTGCCCCGTTCGCTCGCCGCGTAGGCTGCAACATAGTCATTGGGAACACGCAGACCTGAGTGAAAAGCGCGTATGCCAAAGACAATGACCTTGTCCACTCCGCGCATCGCCTCCCGGTGCCGCTCCGGCGGAACATGCAGATCCATCGCAAAACCGCGCGATCGAGCGTTAGCTTCGTCCACAAAATCGTCTGACAGATGACCGGGGTAGGCCCAGATATGAGAATGGCAGTCGACCAGCAACCTGTTAGTTCCTCCGATGCATCGAATAGCCAATACTCTAGCAGTTGATAGCTGCCTCCGCACCGGCCTCGAAACTAAGCTTGTGTCAGTCTGTCCGAGTAATCGGATGTTGTTTCGATCGCATCAAGCTCATATCGGGCTACTCTACAAAAGAGTCGGCACAACCATATTGAGAGAGGGTTGGGATGTCAAAGGTTCGCGTCGCGGGATTTACCGTTCGTTGAACGGTTTCGGCGCAGGAATCGAACAGAGCTTGGGCGATCCGCTGGGTAAGCGGGGGACGGAGCTTTTTCAGTGGTACTTTCACACGAGACCTTTTGCGCCATGCTCGGGAGGGAGGGGGAACCACAGGTGATGTGGACCATGCGTTCGCTTCATCAAGAGGGCTCAAGCTCTCGGATTCGCCTTGGAAGAAATCTCAGGACTACTGAGGCTCGATGAAACAAGCCTGCCTGGAGACGCGTAAAGTCGCTGCACACAAGAGTTGATGTTGATCAAGCAGAAGATCTCGGACTTGTCGAGCATGAAGAAAGCGCTCGCCCGTTTGGTGCGCGCTTGCGATGCTTCTGGAGCGGGTGAACCATGTCCCATCATTGATCTACTTGTTCGGGATTAGATATGTGGAACTCCAGACTGACGGCATATAACTCGATGCATGTGGACCCCATTTGTTCCCGCGACTACGCGGCAATTATCGTACCTCTCTAGTCTTTTTGAATCAGAAGATTACATCTCCCCATGAGCGACGCCAGCCTTTTTGCGGCCATCAAATATTAAACTCGTAAATAATTTAAAATAATAAGGTTAACGAAAAATAAGAAAGGCCATCCTGTTTCGGGAGGCCTGTGACATCCGCCTGTAAGTTATTGATTATAAATGGTGGCCAGAGACGGGATCGAACCGCCGACGCCGGCCTTTTCAGGGCCGCGCTCTACCACTGAGCTATCTGGCCTTGGCATACATGCAAAACGCTCATCGGGGATCGCCAAGAACGCCCGGGCGCACGTCTGTCGCATCAGCCTTTTCAGGGGAGCGTGCCACCGGTGGGAACCAGCAACTCAAACGCAAGACAAGTATACCGAATACCTGTCATCTCTCCAAACACCTCTCCGGGTTATTCTGGCTCAGAGCTCTACATATATATGGATAAAGGATGTTCGATGACTGGACTGTCATTGCGCTCGCTCGCCTTCTTCTTCTGCCTGCCGTCCATCGTCTTCGCGGCTCCGGCCGCAAAGTCACGTGCCACTGCCACGTCATCGGAGCAGCGGGCGATACGGGCTTTTGGCGAGGCCCGCAAGAATCCTCTTCAGCTTACGGCCTTTCTGAAGGGGCTGCCCAAAGGCGGCGATCTCCATATGCACCTCGGGGGAGCGATCTATGCCGAGACCTTTATCCGTAACGCCGTAGCGGACACACTCTGCTACAGCCCGGCTACTCGCAGTCTCTTCAAACCATCCGCGACCACCCGAAGCATTCCTCCTCAGCCCGTCTGCGGGGAGGGGAACCGGCGGGCCGAAGACGCACTCAAAGACCAGAAGCTGTACGACACCATGGTCGATGATTTTTCCATGCGGAGCTTTGTTCCTTCTGCCGGGGTCAGCGGTCACGACCAGTTCTTCGCGACCTTCTCGCGCTACTCCGCTCTCAGCCGTTCGCATCGCGGTGAATGGCTTGATGAAGTGGCATCCCGGGCTGCAAATCAGAACGAGCAGTATCTCGAAGTGATGGAGACGCCTGATTTTTCCGCCGCAGCCAAACTCGGCTATTCGATCCCGTGGCCGTCTGATGCAGCGGACGCTACGATGAATCGCACTGGCAATGGCACGGGAGCAAGTCATGCCGACCTGGCGAAGCTCCGCGATCAACTTTTGGCCGGGGGGCTTCGGGATGTTGCTGCCGCAAATCGTCAGGAGCTTGCTGCTGCGCTCGATGCACGCAATCGAATCGAGAAGTGTGAAACTGCGGAGGCAGCGTCCGGTTGCACCGTCAAGATACGGTACATCTATCAGATCCTTCGCGGCTTTCCTCCGCAGCAGGTCTTCGCGCAGACACTCCTCGGTTTTGAGGTCATTCAGGCAGAGCTCGATGCGGGGCACCCCAACGTTGTGGGCATTAACTTCGTCATGCCCGAGGACGGGTATCTTTCGATGACGGAGTATCACCGTCAGATGCTGATGCTGGACTACCTGCACAGCGTCTATCCCAAGGTGCACATCTCGCTTCACGCCGGTGAGCTTGCTCCCGGCCTTGTCACTCCCGATGGACTTCATTTTCACATCCGCGAGGCGGTTGAGCTTGGTCATGCGGAGCGCATCGGGCACGGCGTCGACGTGATGTATGAGAACCAGCCTCACGAGCTGCTCAAGGAGATGGCCTCGCGTCACATCATGACGGAGATCAATCTCACCTCGAACGATGTCATTCTCGGCATTACAAAGGACTGGCACCCGTTGCCGATCTATCGTGCCGCTGGAGTTCCAGTCGCCCTCTCGACCGATGACGAGGGCGTCTCGCGCATCGACATGACGCATGAGTACGCGCGGGCGGTGCTCGACTTCGGGCTCTCGTACCTCGATTTAAAGCGTATGGCCCGCACCTCTATCGAACACAGCTTCCTGCCCGGCGCCAGCCTCTGGTCGCAACCTGATGACTTTTCCGCAGTCAATCCAGTCTGCAAGACAGATATGCCAGGCGCGGAGAATCCATCCGAAAAGTGCGTTGCTTTTTTGAAATCGAGCGAGCGTGCAACGGAACAATGGCAGCTCGAACGCCGTTATCTGGCATTTGAAGCGATCCAGTAATCGGAAATGGCCCGCAGGCATTACCATGGTGCCGTGCGAATCCAACTGCTTCTCTCGTTAGCTCTGCTCGTGCCGTTTGCCCGGGCGCAGAAAGTTACGCTGCCTCTCTGGCCAGGCGGCAACCCTGAGCCATACACGGGAGCTCCCGAGGCCGATATCACGAAGCCGTCCGATCGTCTTGTTGCGGATAAACCGCTCATGCACCTCACGAACATCGGCAAACCTACGCTTGCCTTCTATCCGGCGCCTGCGGCCAAAAATACCGGCGCGACGGTCGTCGTCTTTCCTGGCGGAGCTTACCGCATCCTTGCCTACGATCTTGAAGGCACTGATGTCTGCGCCTGGCTCAACTCCATCGGCGTCAACTGTGCGCTGGTCAAATACCGTGTGCCTTTCGAAAAGAAGTTTCCCGACAATACCGCAGACCTTGAAGATGCGCAGCAGGCCGTAAGGATTACGCGCTCACATGCGTTGGAGTGGAAGCTCGATGCGCATCGGGTGGGTGTCCTCGGTTTCTCTGCGGGCGGGCACCTTGTCATTGTTCTCGGCAATCATCCTGACTTCGTGCGCGCAGGCGCTCCGGCATCCGAAACCGCAATCGGCGCGCGGCCTGACTTTGTAGTCGCCATCTATCCGGCATATCTTGCGGAGGCTCCGGCCCTGACTCAATTGGCCAAAGGCATCGATCCGTCAGCCAACACGCCGCCGACGTTTCTCCTTCAGGCAGAAGACGATCCCGTGCACGTAGAAAACGTTCTGATCTATGAACAGGCCCTTAAGCAGCTCAAGGTCCCTTCCGAGCTGCACGTCTATGCCGAAGGTGGCCATGGATATGGACTCCGCCCAACGGCGCTCCCTGTAACTCACTGGCCATCTCTCGTCGAGACCTGGCTGAACACGATCAAAGTTATTCCAAGTAAGATGAAGTAAGCGGTTAGCTGGACGGCATATCTTCAGGCAAGGGCAAGTAACCTATGAAGAAAGTTCTCGCTGGGTTCGGTCAGTTCCTTCTCTTCCTTGCTGTTTTTGCCATCGGCAGCTTTCTGCATCCATTCAACCTTCATTGGGGCCTTACGGTTACCACCCCATCGGTGACCCGGTACTTCGTTCCCGATGGCCTGCTTCTCGCCATCGGCATCTTTCTGGCGATTGTAGTTATTCAGACAATTCGCAAACGCACATGCGACACTCCGTGGACGGTCGCCGGCTTTCTGCTTGCCATTGCAGTTGGCTATGCGTTGAAGTTTGGCTTCGTCACTCATGAGCTCTTCTTCTAAAGCTGTCACGATGGATCAGCCGAGCGATTTTTTTGCATTGCTTCGAGAGGCCCAGCGTCGGCTTGATGCCGGTTTCGCCAGACTTCCGGAAGCGCCGGTGCCCGGTTTAGGCAATGAGGCAGCGGAGATTCTCGGCGAAGTTGCGACGCGGCTGCACGACAACTATCCCTACGCGCATCCGTTATACGCAGGCCAGATGCTGAAGCCGCCGCATCCCATCGCCCGCGCGGCCTATGCGCTTGCGATGTCCGTCAATCCCAACAATCATGCGCTCGATGGAGGCCGCGCCAGTTCAGCTATGGAGTTGGAAGCAGTGGCGGAGCTCGCAGGGATGTTCGGTCTGGCTCAGCATCTGGGCCACCTTACATCCAGTGGAACTTTTGCCAATCTCGAAGCCCTTTGGGTCTCTGGGCAGATACTCCCCGGCCGCGCTATCGCCGCTTCAGACCAGGCGCACTATACCCACAGCCGCATTAGTGCAGTTCTTCAGCTGCCTTTTGTAGAAGTAGCTTCAGACCACACGGGACGCATGGATATCGCTGCCCTGGAACGCGCGCTCGAAGCAAACGACATTGGCACAGTCGTCGTCACGCTTGGGACTACGGCCATTGGGGCGGTCGATCCATTGCCCGAGATTCTTGCTTTCCAAAAGAAGTACGGCTTTCGCATCCACGTCGACGCGGCTTACGGAGGCTACTTCACCCTCGCAGGCAATCTTGACGCGGATGCCCGCTCCGCTTTTGACTCAATCGTGCAGGCGGACTCTGTCGTCGTCGATCCTCACAAACACGGTCTTCAGCCTTACGGTTGCGGCGCGGTGCTCTTTCGCGATCCTGCCGTAGGGCGGTTCTATAAGCACGGTTCGCCGTACACGTACTTCACCTCGAACGAGCTTCATCTCGGCGAGATATCGTTGGAGTGTTCGCGTCCCGGCGCCTCTGCCGTTGCGCTCTGGGCCACGCAGCGTCTTCTGCCATACACACGCGATGGCCGGTTCGCCCGCGATATCGGCACGGGCCGTGAAGCTGCGCTTGCCTTCCATCGGCGCATTGCTTCCGATGCGCGGTTCATCGCACCCAGTGCGCCTCCGCAGCTGGACATCGTCTTCTACGCGATGCGAAGTAAAGAGCGAACCCCGGAGGCCTCATCGGAGCACGCACGGCGCGTCTTCGATCATGCAGCGGGCCTCGATCTCCACCTTGCTCTGGCTGCTTTGCCGATTCACCTTTTTCCACCTGGGACATTCCCCGGGTTTTCAACCGGCAACGTTACCTGTCTACGCTCCGTCATGATGAAGCCCGAGCATCTGGCATGGCTCGATCAGATATGGCATCGCCTCGACCGGGCGGTCGCTGTTGCATCCTGAAATTCACGACGGCTGTCGAGCAGACTCCTCATTTGAGGTATTTTAGCCACGAATTCCACTGTCAATACCCCCTCTGAACCAATACGAATGACCCAATAATCCGTATTTTCTTCACAAATCCTTTGATACACTCTCGCCAACAGGTCCCCTTTACCGTTTACGGCAGACGATCTCGCCATCGGTAGTCAGGCGGGCGTTTAACCCGGTTTTGAAAAGGAATTGCCACGGCATGAGTCCTTCCCCAGCTTCACCCGCCTCTGCTTCCCCTGATCTTTCACGCCGCAGCATCGTTTACTTCTCCATGGAGATCGCGCTTTCCCCATCCGTGCCCACCTACTCCGGTGGGCTCGGTATTCTTGCGGGCGATACGCTGCGTTCCGCGGCTGATACCTCCGCGCCAATTGTGGCAATCTCCCTCGTTCATCGGCGCGGTTACTTCCGCCAGATTCTCTCCGACGTCGGCCAGCAGACCGAGGCCGACGTTCCCTGGTCTCCTGAGACCCTCCCGAGCGCCGAGCACATCGTCACCATCACCATGCAGGACCGGCCAGTACATCTTCGTGCCTGGCGCTTCGATGTGATCGGAGCCACGGGGCATATCGTTCCTGTCTACCTCCTTGACTCCGACGTTGAGGGCAATGACGCCTGGGACCGGCATCTTACCGACCATCTTTATGGCGGAGATACCTACTACCGGCTCTGTCAGGAGGCCATTCTCGGACTCGGCGGCATCGCGCTTCTCCAGGCCCTCGGTGTTACCCCCGAGGTCTATCACATGAATGAGGGGCACGCTGCCCTGCTGACCATTGCTCTGCTCGAACAGCGCCTTGGCGGCCGCCCGCTAAGCGAAGCGACCGCGGCGGACCGCGAGGTTGTCCGCCAGCACTGTGTCTTCACGACGCATACGCCTGTTCCCGCTGGACACGACCAGTTCGGCACCGACCAGATGAACCAGGTGCTTGGCCGTGACAGAAGCATCGCCATCGAGGCCGCGGGGGGAATTCATAACGGGCTTATGAATATGTCATACCTTGCGCTCGGCCTCTCCCGTTACGTCAACGGTGTGGCCATGCAGCATGGCAAGGTCTCGCAGGTCATGTTCCCGGAGTACAAGGTGCACTCCATCACCAATGGCGTGCACGCCGCCACGTGGCTCTCTCCGAGTTTTCAGGAGCTGTTCGACGACGAGATACCCGACTGGCGCACCGACAACCGCTACTTCCGCTCGGTGTATGGCATTGACCCTGCGCGTATCGCTGCCTGCCACATCAAGAACAAGCAGAAGCTCTTTGCGACGCTGGCGCGGCGTACCGGACACTACTTCAATCCATCTGTGCTGACGCTGGGTTTCGCTCGCCGCGTTGCAACCTATAAGCGTGCCGGTCTGCTGCTGCAGGACCCAGGCCGCCTGGTGGCGTTGGCGGAAAAGATTGGCGGGCTGCAGATTCTTTTTGCGGGCAAGGCGCATCCAGCGGACAACGCAGGCAAGGCGCTCATCAAGGACGTCTACGAGGCTGCTGTAAAGCTCAACTCGGCCTCACTCAAGATCTACTACATCGAAAACTACGATTGGGAGCTTGGAGCGTTACTGACGCAGGGCGTGGATGTGTGGGTCAATACGCCACGTCGTCCTTACGAGGCCTCGGGCACCTCGGGGATGAAGGCCGCTCTCAACGGCGTTCCGTCGCTATCGATTCTCGATGGCTGGTGGATCGAAGGTTGTGCGGAAAACACAACCGGATGGGCGATCGAGGATGCAGAGTCCGAGGCTGCGGAGGCTGCAAGTCTCTACAACAAGCTTGAGAAGAACATTGCGCCGCTCTGGTCGAACCCCAATTCCTGGGCAAGGCTGCAACAGCACTGCATCGGCATCAATGGAACGTTCTTCAACACGCATCGCATGTTGAGCCAGTACCTCTCGAACGCATACTTCCCCTACACCGATACCCAGACGCGCATTGCGATCAACGCCGGTCTAACCAACACCACAGATATCGCGGAGCTCGCCAAAGTCCGCAAGTAATCGAAGCGCTTGAAAGAAAAATCCCTCGAGTTCCTGCCCGGTGTCTCGGGTAGAAGTTCGAGGGATTTTCTTTTTGTCTGGAAAAGAATCAGTCCCCAGCCACAGGCTGTACGGCGGAACTGACAGGCTTTTTGGCCGGAACAACCTTTGCGAACCGCGCTCTCAGGCGGTCGAAGAACAGGTAGACGACCGGGGTTGTAAACAGTGTCAGGCACTGCGACACGATCAATCCGCCAACGATGGTGATGCCCAGCGGACGGCGCAACTCGCTGCCGGTCCCGGTTCCGAGCGCCAGCGGGAGACCTCCCAGCAGAGCGGCCATCGTTGTCATCATGATCGGGCGGAAGCGCAGCAGGCACGCCTGGTAGATCGCTTCAACCGGTGGTTTGCCTTCGAGCCGCTCGGCCGCCAGCGCGAAGTCGATCATCATGATGGCGTTCTTCTTCACAATGCCGATCAGAAGAATGATGCCGATCATGGCGATGACGCTGAGTTCCACCTTGAAGAGCAGGAGCGCGACGATGGCTCCAACGCCCGCCGAGGGAAGGGTCGAGAGAATCGTCAGCGGGTGGATGAAGCTCTCATAGAGCATTCCGAGCACGATGTATACGGCGACCAGTGCAAGCAGAATCAGCATCGGCTCGCTCGACAGCGAGGCCTGGAAGGCCTGCGCCGTTCCGGCAAAACCGCCGTGGATGGTCGAAGGCATTCCGATGTTTACCCGGGCCTGCTCGATCGCCGCTGTAGCCTCGCTCAGCGAGACTCCGGGAGTGAGGTTGAAGCTCAACGTCGCCGCCGGCGATTGCGACTGATGGTTGACCGTCAATGGAATCCGCTGCGACTCGTAGTGCGTGATCGCCGAAAGCGGGACCATCGACCCGGTCGTGCTCTTGACGTAGATATTTCGCAGCGCATCCGGGTTCCTCTGGTACTGCGGAGCAACCTCCATCACGACGTGGTACTGATTCAGCGGGAGGTACGTCGTCGAGACCTGCCTCTGCCCGAACGCATCCGACAGGGTAGCGTCGATCGCCAGCGGCGAGACCCCAAGTCGTGACGCCGTGTCTCTGTCGATTACCAGTTGCGCGCGAAGCCCCTGGTCCTGCTGGTCGGTTGCAACATCCTTCAACTGGGGCAGCTTCTGCATGGCAGCCATCAGCTTCGGAGACCACTCGTCGAGGTCCTTCAGGCTGTCCGCCATCAGCGTGTATTGATATTGCGTCGACGAGCCGCGGCCACCGATCCGAAGGTCCTGGTAGGCCTGGAAATATACATTCGCCCCGGGAATACCCGATGTCTTTGGACGCAGGCGATTGATAATGACTTCGGCGGTGTCGCCCCGCTTGATGCGCTCCGCATCGGGCTTGAGCGAGACGAACATGTGTCCGGCATTGCTGCTGCCCCCGCCCGGACCGCCGCCGCCGACAAACGACATCACATTTTCAACACCGGGGTCTTGGCCCACAATCGCGGCGATCTGCTGGATCTTGGGCTTCATGGCATCGAACGAGGCATCCTGCTGTCCGATAACGCTTCCGCCAATGCGCCCTGTGTCCTGCTGCGGGAAGAAGCCCTTGGGGACGAGGACGTACAGGTAGACGTTGAGGACGAAGGTGAGGATCGTAATCGTCAACACCAGGCCCTGGTGCTGCAGGACCCACTTCAGGCCGCGCTCGTACTCTTCAGTGAGCCACCGCAGGGCCTGCTCTCCCCAGCGGTAGAAGCGGCCATGCTTGCGTTTGTCGTGCGATTCCAGGAACTTCGCGCTCAACATTGGTGTCGTCGACAGCGACACCACCAGTGACATCAGGATGGCCGCCGACAGCGTGACGGCGAACTCGCGGAAGAGACGGCCCACAATGCCGCCCATCAGCAGAATGGGAATAAAGACGGCGATCAGCGACGTGCTCATCGAGACGACCGTGAAGCCGATCTCGCGTGAGCCATCCATCGCAGCCTGAAACGGGCTCTTGCCGCTCTCGAGGTGCCGCGAGATATTCTCAATCACAACAATGGCGTCATCGACGACGAAGCCGGTTGAGATCGTCAGTGCCATCAGGCTCAGATTGTCGAGCGTATATCCCAGCAGGTACATCACGCCAAAGGTGCCCAGCAGGCTCAGCGGCACCGAGACGCTGGGGATCAGCGTGGAACGCACCTCGCGCAGGAAGACAAAGACAACGAGGATGACCAGAAGGATCGAGATGATCAGGGTACGAGTCACGTCTTTGACCGACGCGCGGATGGTCGTTGTGCGGTCCAGCGCAACGTGAAGCTGGATCGCCGGCGGGATGGCGGCCTGAAGATTGGGCAGCAGCTTCAGGACGCTGTCCACGGTCTCGATCACATTGGCCGTGGACGTCTTGAAGACGATGACGAGAATCGCCGGCTTGCCGTTGAAGAAGCCGCCTGTGTAGCTGTTCTCTACGCCATCGACGACCTCCGCCACATCCTGTAGCCGCACAATGCCATGCGTTGCCGCTGTCGGGTTAGCGCTGGAAGACGCGGTCTTCGTGCTCTGCGCGTTTGTCTTACCGATGTTTGCGCTTGAGTTGTCGCCGACGGCGCTCTGCTGCGAGGCCGGAAGACCGCTGGTGGCCGTGGAAGAGGTCACCGGACCCCGGTCGGTCGCAATAATCAGCGGGGCATAGGCCGCAGCGCCAAACAACTGGTCTGTCGTGCTGACACTCCATCGCCGGGTGTCGTCCTGGAGATAGCCCGTCGGCTGGTTCACGTTCACCGTACTCAAAGCAGCACGAAGCGCCTCAAGTCCAAGGCCAGTGTTGAAGAGTTGCGTGGGATTCGCTTCGACGCGCACGGCGGGCTTTGCGCTGCCGCCGCAGAACGTCTGCCCGACGCCTTCCACCTGCGCGATCTTCTGCGCCAGAATACTGTCGCAGGCGTCGTAGATCTGCGGCACTGAAAGCGTGTCGGAGGTCAGCGCCAGGATGACGATCGGAGAGTCGGCCGGGTTGATCTTTCTGTACGAAGGATTCTGCGGAAGGTTCGACGGAAGCTGGCTGCGGGCCGCATTGATGGCCGCCTGCACATCGCGCGCGGCCCCGTTGACGTCGCGGTCCAGGTCGAACTGAAGCGAGATCGAGCCATTGCCCAGGCCGGAGCTCGACGTCATCTCATTAACGCCGGCGATCCTGGCGAACTGGCGCTCCAGCGGTGTCACGATGGCGGAGGCCACCGTCTCAGGGTCTGCGCCGGGAAGCCCCGCACCCACGGAGATCACCGGAAACTCAATCTCGGGCAGGCTGGCTACGGGAAGCATCTTGTAGGCGACGGCGCCTGCAAGAATAACGGCAACTGAAAGCAGCGTAGTGGCTACAGGCCGCTTGATAAATGGCGCGGAGAAGTGCACGCCGGCTGCCCGCGGCATCTTCTGGGCGTCTTTACGCGCCTCCACCAGGTCGCGATCTTCAGGTAGATTCGCCATCAGTCTGCACTCACTGCGTGTTCGTGTTCACGGAACTCGGCATCGGCTTCCTTCGTGTGCAGGTACTTGCGCCCGATGCGGTCGAAGAACAGGTAGACCACCGGTGTCGTATACAGCGTCAGCACTTGCGAAACAATCAGGCCGCCCACGATGGCGATACCCAGCGGCCGCCGGAGCTCGCTGCCGGTGCCGGTGCCCATGGCCAGCGGCAGGCCGCCCAGCAAGGCCGCCATCGTCGTCATCATGATGGGGCGGAAACGCAGCAGGCAGGCCTGGTAGATGGCCTCCTCCGGCTCCATGCCGTGATCGCGCTCCGCTTCCAGAGCGAAGTCGATCATCATGATGGCATTCTTCTTCACAATGCCGATCAGCAGGATGATGCCGATCAGCGCAATAACGCTCAGGTTCACATGGAACAGCAGCAGCGCCAAAATCGCGCCGACGCCCGCCGAGGGCAAGGTGGAGAGAATCGTGATGGGATGAATGTAGCTCTCGTACAGTACGCCCAGCACGATGTAGACGACGATCAGAGCGGCGAGAATCAATATCGGCTCGTTCGTCAGCGAAGCTTCAAAGGCGCGGGCCGTTCCCTGGAACTCCGCGTTTACGCTTGGCGGAAGGTTCAGCTCCTCCTTTGCTTTATTGATGGCTGCAACGGCGTCGCCGATCGATTTGCCCGGCGCCAGGTTGAACGAGATGGTTACGGCAGGGAACTGGCCCTGGTGGTTGATCACCAGCGAGGTCTGCCGCTCTTCAACGTGGGTGAAGGTCGAGAGGGGGACTTGCGAGCCATTCGAGCTCTTGACATAGATATTGTTGAGTGACGAAGGATTCAGTTGGAACTTCGGGGCGACCTCAAGCACAACGTGATACTGGTTCAGTTGCGTGAAGATGGTCGAGACCTGCCGCTGGCCAAAGGCATCGTCCAGCGTGTCGTCGATGTTCTGCGGCGTAATTCCCAGCCTCGAAGCCGTATCGCGATCGATCACCAGATGGGCTTCCAGTCCTTCAAGCTGCTGGTCGCTTGCCACATCGGTCAGCTCAGGCAGTTGCCTCAGTTTTTCGACCATGCGGTTCGTCGCCTGGGCAAGCTCCTCGGAGTTCGCATCTTCAAGCGAATACTGATACTGCGTGCGGCTTACGCGGTCCTCCACGGTAAGGTCCTGCAGCGGCTGCAGGAAGCACTGGATCCCCTCGACCTGCGCTACCTTCGGCCCAAGCCGTTGAATGACCTCGGTCGCCGAGGTCGTGCGCTCCTCGCGGTCGCGAAGATTGATCTGGATACGTCCGCTGTTCAGCGTGGAGTTGGTGCCATCGATTCCAATGAACGAGGAGACGCTCTCCACATCCGGGTCCTGCAGGATGACGCGCGCCAACTGCTGTTGACGCATGCTCATCGCGTTGAAGCTGATCGTTTGGGGCGCCTCGGTGATTGCCAGCAGAACGCCGGTATCCTGCACCGGGAAGAAGCCCTTCGGCACGATGATGTAGAGATAAATCGTCAGGATGAACGTTGCCAGCGTCACCAGCAGCGTCAGCGTCTGGTGGCGAAGCACCCAGCGCACGCCAACGGCATACTTGGCGATAACGTATTCGAAGAACTCCTCGCTCTTGCGGTAGAAGGCATTCTGCTCATGCTCCGGCTTGTGCTTCAGCAGCTTGGCGCACATCATCGGCGTCAGCGTCAGAGAGACGACGGCCGAGACCAGAATGGTGACCGATAGCGTAACGGCAAACTCGCGGAAGAGGCGGCCCACGATGTCGCCCATGAACAGCAGAGGAATCAGAACGGCGATCAGCGAGATGGTCAGCGAGAGAATGGTGAAGCCGATTTGTTCTGAACCCTTGAGGGCCGCTGTCAGAGGGTCGTCGCCTTCCTCCAGATAGCGGGAGATGTTCTCGATCATGACGATAGCGTCGTCGACGACGAAGCCGGTCGAGATAGTCAGCGCCATCAGGCTCAGGTTGTTGAGGCTGTATCCCAGCAGGTACATCACGCCAAAGGTGCCCACGATCGAGAGCGGCACGGCAACCGACGGGATGATCGTCGCTGCCAGCGACCTGAGGAAGAGGAAGATCACCATGACGACCAGTGCGACCGTCAGCATCAGTTCGAACTGCACGTCCTTTACGGAAGCCCGGATTGTATTCGTGCGGTCGGTGAGGACTTCGAGCGTGACGTTCGCCGGCAGGGTGCCGCGAAGCTGTGGAAGCAGCTTCTGCACTTCATTCACGACGCCAATGATGTTTGCGCCGGGTTGACGCTGGATGTTGATGATAACGGCAGGCTTCAGATCGAGATCGCGGGCCGGAATCTCCCTGCCGTTGGCATCTTTGGTGGCCGGGCGGGCGGAGGTCCCCATCCACGCCGCCTGGTAGAGGTTCTCCGCGCTGTCGATAGCGTTGGCTACGTCGGACAACCGAACCGGAGAGCCGTTTCTGTAGGCGACGATGACCTTGTTGTAATCGGCGCTTGAGAGCAGTTGATCGTTTGCGCCGATGGTGTAGGACTGGTGTGCGCCGTTCAGATTTCCCTTCGCCTGGTCGACGTTGGCCGTTCCCAGCGAGGAGCGGAGGTCTTCAAGGCTCATGCCATAGTTCGCCAGCGCGGTCGGGTTGGCCTGAATGCGCACTGCGGGCTTCTGTCCGCCGTTGATCGAGACCAGACCTACGCCCGAGAGCTGCGAGATCTTCTGCGCCAGGATCGTGTCCGCGATGTCCTCGACCTTCGACATCGGCAGCGTATCGCTGGTCAAAGCAAGCGTCAGGATCGGGGCATCGGCCGGGTTCACCTTGCTGTAGACCGGCGGATTCGGCAGGTCTTTCGGCAGATAGCTGTACCCCGCATTGATGGCGGCCTGTACATCCTGCTGCGCGATGTCGATGGACTCGGAGAGGTCGAACTGGAGCGTAATCACGCTGCCGCCGCCGGAGCTGCTCGACGTCATCTGCGTGAGACCGGGAATCTGCCCGAACTGGCGCTCCAGCGGCGCTGTGACCGACGAAGCCATCACCTCAGGGCTGGCGCCCGGGTAGAACGTCATCACCTGGATCGTCGGATAGTCGACCTGCGGGAGCGCCGATACCGGCAGTTGCATATACGCAACCCACCCGGCAAGCAAAATGGCCACCATCAGGAGCGAGGTGGCCACCGGCCGCAGGATAAATGGCCTTGAAGGACTCATGGCTGTTTGCCTCCTGTACGAGGCTGTGCCTGCTGCTGACCGCGCTCAGGGGTGGAGGAGTTGGCTCCTACCCCGGAATCGGCGCGGTTGGGATTTACAGGCCTGGGGCCGTTCGGGTTTGCAGACTGCCGCGGAACCACCCGGCTGCCGTTGCGTAGCTTCTCCTGCCCATCGACGACGATGACCTCTCCTGCCTTGACGCCATCGGTGAGGATAACCTGCGCACCTTCCGTCAGGTCGACCTTCACCACGCGGGTTTCGACGTAGTTGTGAGGCTGGTTCTGCTGCGCACCCTGCTGTCCCGCGCCATTGCCGCCAGAGCCCGGGCGACGTCCGCGCGAGGTTGGCGGTGCGGCGTCCTGCAACTCAGCCGGGGGATCGCCAGGCTTGACGACGTACAAGAAGTTGCCCTGCGACCCGGTAAGCAGCGCCGCAGCAGGAATCACGATTGCGTTGGGTCTCTCTTCCAGGATCAGGCGGACGTTGACAAACTGGTTGGGGAAGAGCGCGCCGTCCTTGTTGTCGAATACGGCCTTCACCTTGACGGTCCCGGTTGTTGTGTCGATCTGGTTGTCGACCGTGAGCAGCTTGCCCGTCGCAAGATGCGTTGCGCCGGAACGGTCGTAGGCTTCTACGGTGAGCGTCTTGCCCCTGCGCACCAGATCGAGAACCTCGGGCAGATGGTCTTCAGGCAGCGTAAAGATCACTGCGATCGGTTGCAGTTGCGTGACCACGAGGAGACCGTTGGTGTCCGATGCGTGGACGATGTTGCCGGGATCGACCTGCCGCAGGCCAATCACTCCGTTAATCGGCGAGACGATTTTGGTGTAGTTCAGGTTGACCTTTGCAGCCTGAATGGCAGCCTGGTCGGCCTGTATCGCTCCACCCGACTGTCCGGCCGCGGCCGTCTGGGTCTGCGCGCTCTCGTGAGAGACGACGCCTGCCTGGAAGAGAGCTTCATAGCGGTTGGACTGTGCCAGATCGTTGGCGTGCTGCGCCTGGTCCCGCGCCAACTGGCCCTGTGCCTGTGCCAGAGCCGCCTGGTATGGCGCAGGATCGATCTCGGCAAGAAGTTGTCCCTGCCTGACGGCCTGCCCTTCGCGCACATTCACCCGAAGCAGTTGGCCGTCGACCCGCGATCGTACAGTGACTGTGTTGTAAGCGGTCACCGTGCCCAGTTGGGTCAGATAAATCGGCATGGTTCTCTGTTGAACGGCGACCGTCTGCACGGGAACTGGGCGGTCCATCATCGCTGCCATCTTCTGGCCCTGCGACGTCTGCTCCTCTGTGTTCTTGCGAATCTTCCAGACGGCGGCGCCCACAACGAGCACGATGACCAGCAGGACGATCCACTTTCGGAAACCCGATCCTTTAGGCTTCTCGGGTTCAGGCGAAGCAATCCTCGGATCCTGAGAAGGAGGCGCGATCCGGGGCTCTTGTTCACTAATTGGAGCTGACGACATGGGTGTGTTCACCGCGTTCTGAAAAAATTGAATGAAACCAGGCTGTAGATGAAATCTCTGAAACAGGGGATGTTATCTCGCAGGAGAAATCCCAGAATAAATGATAATGACGTTTGGGACACCGCAAAGGTTTCGTTGCCACAGACGTCAAAACAACGGAAAATCACAGAAACAGTGGTAAATGAGCAATTCTTCGGGAAGGGATTACGTTTTGGCCATATCCGGTTCTGCCCTCGATACCTCGATACCGGCGCTTTGTGTCGATCTTGACGGCACCTTGGTTAAATCGGATACCCTGGTCGACTCTGCGCTGGTCCTTGCTCGCCAGCACCCGTCGCTGCTTTTGAAGCTGCCCAGATGGCTGATGCAGGGCAAAGCCTCCCTCAAGCGACACATAACAGATGCTGTTTCCTTAGATGTAGCCCATCTGCCCTATAACCGGGAACTGCTGCAATTTCTTGAGCAGCAACACGCTGAAGGCCGCCCCCTGTACCTGGCTACCGCCGCCGATGCCACCCTGGCCCGCCGGGTGGCCGACCATCTGGGGATATTTACGGATGTCCTGGCCTCCGATGGTTCCAATAATCTATCTGGAAACAATAAGTTGGCGTCGTTCAAGCAGCGGTTTGGCGACGACTTCAGCTATATCGGCAATGCCAGGGTCGATCTTCCATTGCTCTCGTGCTGCCGCGAGCCCATGGTCGCCAACCCAACTTCAGGGCTGCGGTCCGCGCTCCGGCGAGCGCACATTACCCCAGCCCGGACTTTCACAGAGCAGGTCTCCCGCCCGAAGGCGTGGCTGAAGGCGATCCGGATCCATCAGTGGGCCAAGAACGTGCTGATCTTCCTGCCGATGTTGCTGTCTCATAGGCTGGTTCCGGCGCTCCTGGTGGCTGCCGGACTGGCATTTCTGGCGTTCGGGCTTTGTGCGTCCGCAACCTATATCGTCAACGATCTGCTGGACATAGAGGCCGACCGGCTGCACCCGCGCAAACGGAGACGCCCGTTCGCCTCCGGAGACCTCTCCGCACTCTCGGGCATAGGGGTGATCGTCACTTTTCTGGTTGCGTCTGCTGCAATTGCCATCGCAATCCCCCATGTAACCGGACGCATATCGCCGTCGATAGCCGCCGCAGCGCCATATCACTTCCTCGGCTCCCACACGCAGTATGCCTTTCTGGGCTGGCTGACGATCTATGCCATCACCACCCTGGCCTATTCGCTGCGGCTCAAGCGTGCCGTGCTTGTTGATGTCATTGTTCTCTCAGGGCTCTATACCATCCGTATTCTTGCCGGTTCGGCGGCTACGGGCGTCGATGTCTCCACCTGGCTGGGAAGCTTCAGCATCTTCTTCTTCCTGTCGCTGGCCTTCGTCAAGCGCTTTGCCGAGCTTGAAAATCTGCGTGAGCGCGGACAGGCGATGGCAAAGGGCCGCGGCTACCATATCTCGGATATCGAGCAGCTTCGCAGCTTCGGCTCCGCTTCCGGCTATGTGTCGGTCGCGGTCCTTACGCTCTATATCTCGAATCTCGATGCGGAACAGCTCTACAGTCACACCAAGCGTCTCTGGCTGCTCGTGCCTGTGCTTCTGCTCTGGATAAGCCGTCTCTGGCTTCAGGCATCGCGCGGTGAACTTGATGAAGACCCGGTGGTCTACGCCATTACCGACCGGCGCAGCCTGCTGCTCGGTGCTCTTGTGGCGCTGATCGTGCTCTCCGCACTCTAAACCGGTGATTCGTTTATTCTGAAGCTGATGATGAGTGACCTAATCCCACAACTTAGTGGTTATGACGAACCTTCTCTCGATGCAGAGTTCAACAAGCTCTCAAATGAGATGAGGACGGGTGCCACGTTCATTAGTGGCTCTACCGAAGAGGAAGAGAGGTTCCGTCTTCATTGGCTCGGCCGCAAACAAGGCCGCCTTAAGCTGATCAGTGATGCGTGGCTCAAATCTGCACCGTCCGAGGCTCGCAAACCTCTCGGCATCCGCTTTAACCAACTCAAGCAGGAGATTGACGAGGTTATCGCCAAGGAGGCTGCTCGCCGTGCTACTGGCAAAACATCTCAGGCGCAGGGAATCGACATCACGCTTCCCGGCACAAGCCGCCAGCCCGGCATCGCCCACCCGCTGCTGAACACGATGCACGAGGTCGTCCGGGTCTTCCATCATCTTGGCTACTCGACGAACCTTGGCCCGCAGGTAGAGAGCGACTTCTACAACTTCGAGGCGCTGAACTTTCCACCCAACCATCCCGCGCGCGATACCCAGGACACGCTCCAGATCGCCGGCCAGCAGTCGCGCCCCTCGCGAGACCGCCTGCTGATGCGGACACACACCTCGCCGGTACAGATTCGCACCATGATTGCGCAGGTGCCGCCCATCCGCATCGTCATTCCCGGCAAGGTGCACCGCAACGACGCCGCCGACGCCACGCACTCGCCGATCTTTCACCAGATCGAGGGCCTCTGCGTCGATACGAACATTACCTTCTCCGACCTGAAGGGCACGCTCGACCACGCCATGAAGGCGCTCTTCGGCTCGGCGGTGAAGACGCGCTTCTTCCCCAGCTTCTTCCCGTTCACGGAGCCGTCGGCCGACGTGCAGATCTCCTGCATCTTCTGCGGCGGCGCGGGCTGCCGCAAGTGCAAGCACTCAGGCTGGATCGAGCTGCTGGGATGCGGCATGGTGGACCCTGCAGTCTTCGCCTCCGTCACAGCCGAGCGCCGCAAGATCAACCCGGACGACGATGCTTATAACCCGGAGAAGATCACGGGCTTCGCCTTTGGCATGGGAGTCGAGCGCATTGCCATGATGCTGCACGGCGTCTCCGACATCGGTCAGTTCTATTCAGGCGATATGCGGTTCCTGGAGCAGTTCGCTTAGCTGAAGGTGTGGCCTACTTCAGGCCTATCTGGAGGCTCTCAAGGTTTTGTGGATGTACCTTGATGATTCCTCTCCGCGGACTGTCGATGTCGGCGATCAGAAAGAACGCGGTTGCAATCACCAATGGAAGTACGACGAACAGTCGTGGAGCGACCCGTCGCGCGCCATACCCAAGCATCCCGTTGCAGAAGATAGCAATCAAGAACATCAGCCCCCATGCCGAGCCGGGAATCCGGTTCCACCATGCCGCCTGCGTGTAGCCCTGCGAGTTCAGTACGTCGTTCATTCCCCCAACCGCCAGCGCGATCAACGGACTCGGTTGCGCTGCTGCCGGCTGTGAGGCGGCGGCCCAAAGCTCGCGTTGTAGCCTCGCCGTGTCGACATCGATCTGCCTCAACTCATCCAGGTCTCTGGTGGTATAGAACCGAATCCGCAGGCCGGTATATTGCTTCAGCAAGTTGCGAACTGTCGCGGCTTCGGCCGCGGGCAAAAGGTCCGCGCGGACGTACTCGGTGCCGATCGCGTTTGCCTCGGCCTCTTCGTAATTTTTCCTCTGGTCATACCTGCCGATGGCCATTGAGAAGGTGAACCCGATAATTAATCCGAGCAGAGTGAGAGAAGCGCCCAGAACCACCCCGTAATCCGTCCGGAGGTCTTCGGTGACGTTATGCCACCGCGCGCCCAGCTTTGCCCCAACCCATGCGGCAAGCCACAACGTTATGAATGCAAGTGCAAAGATCAGCCGGGGATACAACGCTATGCTCTCCAACGAAACTCTCCCTTATGCCCGCGCTTTGGCGCGAGCGTTCGCCGATCGTAAAGGTTGTATCTACGCCTCGGCCGGATTCTTTTTCAGTCCCAGAAGGCCAAACAGCAGATGCAGCACGGCCAGCGCCACTGCTCCAAGGAAAGCGGCCTTCCAGTTTGCCACCGAAAAACCGGGTACGAACATGCTGGACAGCTTCAGAATGACTGCATTGATAAGTAGAAAGAACAGCCCGAACGAGAGTATCCCCAGCGGTAGTGTCACGAACTTCAGCAGCAGCCCCAACGTCGAATTCAGCAGGCCGATCACAACCACCGCAATCAGCGCCGAGATGAAGCTGCTGATCTCAAACCCCTGAACAAAGTGGGCAACGACGAGCAGAACAATTGCGTTCAGAATCCAGTGCAGCAACCAGCGCATAGCCATCCCTTTCAAGTGCTACGGATTGGAGTTACGGGCCGTCGCTCAAGAGCATACCCGAGTATCCCGCCTGCCGTACTGGCAAAGTTTGCGGCGATAGAATTAAACTGGCACGTTCGAGGCTTTCGGGACAATGGGCAAACAATTCGACCGTATCGAGCAGGTGCATCGAGAGTTCATTGAGCGCCAGCACATCTTTTTCAATGCTTCCGCGGCGGCAACCGGCCGGGTGAACGTCTCTCCCCGCGATGTCGCCGCGCTGCGCATTCTCGACGCCAATACGGTCATCTATGTCGACCGCACAGGCAGCGGGAACGAAACCGCGGCCCATCTGCTGGCAGATGGCCGGCTAACGCTGATGTTCTGTGCCTTCACCGGGTCGCCGATGGTCATGAGGCTTTATGGGCAGGGCCGGATCGTCTCTCGCCCCGGCGAGGAATACAGTGCTTTGCTCGCGACGTACTTCGATAACGTAGAGCCACCAGGGGCGCGGCAGATCGTGTGGCTCGATGTCGACCTTGTGCAGACCTCCTGTGGAATGAACGTGCCGTTCTTCGACTTCACCGGCGACCGCGATCAGCTCACGCGCTGGGCCGAAGCTAAAGGGGAAGAAGCGCTCGATCAATACCGCCGCCAGAAAAACTCCCACAGCATCGACGGGTTTCCCACAGGCATGTTCGACGCCGTTCCTTAGCGGTATACGCAGGTCGATAGCCGCCTGAGCATTTAGACTGGAAGCGTCGATCATGAGAGTTCTTACAAGCTGGCTGCGCCACTACTTACCCACGCTTTCCGTTACCGACCGGCAGCTCGCCGACGACCTTACCCTTCGCGGCATCGCCGTTGAAGGTGTGCATCCGTTAGCGGACGGACACCTCTTTGAGATGGACATCACGACCAACCGCGTGGATGCGATGAACCACTACGGCATCGCGCGCGAGGCGGCTACGATCTATAACCTGCCGCTGGCGCCGCTACACCCGCAGGTTGGAGTGGGCACGCTCGTCGATGAGCCGTTTTCCGTTCGCATCTCACCTGAAGCCAAGGGCCTCTGTGGCCGATTCACGGCCCAGGTCCTGCGCGGGATCACAATCGCTCCGAGCACTGGCAAGGTCGCCGAATACTTCGGCCTTCTTGGCCAGAAGCAGATATCCAACGCAGTCGACGCATCGAACTTTGTCCTCCTCGGCATGGGCCATCCAACCCATGCCTTCGACCTGGACAAGATTGAGGGCGGCATCATCGTTCGCCTGGCGCGCAAGGGCGAGAAGCTCCGCTTGCTCGACGGTACGGAGCGCACACTCGAGGCCGACGACCTTGTCGTAGCCGACGAGAAGAAGGCCCTGGCGCTGGCTGGAGTGATGGGCGGGTGGGACTCGATGATTACGCCCGAGACGAAGAACATCCTCGTCGAAGCGGCATGGTTCGACCCTGCCAGCGTGCGCCGCAGCTCGCGGCGCCACATGCTGCATACCGATGCCAGCCACCGCTTCGAGCGCGGAGCGGACTTCAACGCACCCAGATTGGCGAGCGCACTGGTCTCGGTGTTGATTCTTGAAGCAGGTGGCAAACCTGAGGGCGAGTTGATCGATGTCATCGACCCGGATGTTGCGGCCCGCACCGCGGATCGCCCCCCGATTGAGCTTTCGGTTGCCCAGGTGCGCCGCCATCTTGGTACGACGATCGATCCCGAGGGCATCAGCAGCGAGATCGTCCAGCAATACCTTACCTCGCTTGGCTGCCAGCCCCTGCTTCACGGCCTTGATGTGTATCTCGTCAAGCTGCCGTCGTGGCGGCTCGATCTCGAACGCGAGATTGATCTGATCGAAGAGATAGCCCGCGTCTACGGCTATAACCGCTTCGCCAATACGATTCCTACGGCCCTGCCGGTCACGGAATCGCCTGCCGCTGCGACGGAACGGGCGGTGCGCACACGCCTGCTTGAACTTGGCTTCAGCGAGACGGTATCGAGTAGCTTCGCGAGCCGCGAAGACGCCAATCTCTTTTATGGAGCCGACGGCGCACACGCGGGAAGGCATGCGGTCGCAATGGAGAATCCGCTCTCAGAGGAAGCATCGCTGCTGCGTCCGTCGCTGGCGCCGGGAATGCTGACGATGCTCGCCAACAACCTCAATCGCGACGTGCGCGAAGCCCGTCTGTTTGAGCAGGGGCAGGTCTTTACGGGGACCATCCCGGCCGGTGCTTCGCATGTTACCGAGGTTCATGAGACCGCCCAGCTCTCTCTGGGGTTGACGGCAGATGCCATGCAGCCCACTGCGTTGCACTCTGCTGCGGACGCGCCGGTTTTTGATTTGAAGGGCGTCATCGAGTCGCTGGCTTCGCTGGTTGCACTGCCGGGAGGGAGCGCGGGGCTTTCTTTCACGACTGCGAACACGCCTGCGTGGCTTGAGCCTGGCCGCTCCGCCGTCGCTCTGGTGAACAATCGCGCCTTTGCCGTCTTTGGCGAACTCGCAGCCTCGGAACGTGAGACGCGCAAGCTACGCCAGCCGGTCTATCTGGCGCAGCTCGATCTGGAGCGGCTCTACGAGCTTCCTCTCAAGCGGGCCACCTCGCGCGATCTCTCCCGTTTTCAGGCAGTCGAGCGCGACTTCTCCTTTGTCTTCCCCGACAGTTGTGCGTGGAAGACGATTGCCGAGGCCATTCGTGCCCTTGCGATCCCCGAGATGACGCGGCTTTCACCCGAGGAGATCTTCCGCGATCCAAAGGGCAAGGCCGTCGCGCAGGGACACTACTCCCTGCTGCTGCGAACGGTCTTCCAGTCATACGACCGCACGCTGCGCGAAGAGGAGATTGCGGGCTGGTCATCGCGCATCGTCGAAGTCCTTACAGGACTTGGCGGCACGCAGAGGGCCTGAGTTGCCCGCAGAGTGGAAAAATAGCGAATCCATCATGGTTCTCGCTATGAAATATCCACGACGTTGGCATCTATACTGACAAAAGAATTTTCCAGCAGGAGCACCGGATTTATGAGCACAGCAACGATCAGCGTCGACGAGTTCCAGGCACTTGAACAGAAGGTGCTGCGCGCCGTCGAGATCGTGAAGAAGGAACGCGAGGCGCGCGCCAAGGCCGAGGCAGAGATCGCCAGCCTGAAAGAGCAGCTTGAGTTCCAGGCCCTTGTTGCCAGCGAGGCGCAGGCAGCAGTCAACACGCTCAGCAAGGACCGCGACGTTGTGAAGCAGCGTGTAGAAAAGATGCTCCAGCAGATGGATGAGTTGTTGTAGATCGACCGACAGGAGAGACGATGGATCAGACAGCCCAGAAGGCCCAGGCAGTCCAGGCGAACCCCACCCCCGCGCAGCAGCCTCAGGCTACAGCCGATGCTCAGCAGGAGAGGCAGTCCGTCGCCGTCGATATCTTCGATCAGGTCTATCACCTTCGCGGGACCGATACCGCATACATTGAGCAGCTCGCCCACGTCGTCGACACGAAGATGCGCGCCGTCTCCGCGCTCGGCAATACGGTCGACTCGCTTCGAGTCGCGGTGCTTGCCGCCCTGAACATCGCCGATGAGCTGGAGACGCTACGTGCAAGATACGAGAGCCTCTCTGGAAGCCTCTCGCTCTCGCAAGTGACGATGCGCTCCCGCGCCGGGTCACTCGCCGGACTACTCGACGAAGTACTGGAAGACCGCAAGGTCGGCTAAGAGATATCCTGTCATTCTGAGCGATAGCGAAGAATCCCGGTATTGCCTTTTTGCCGGTGCAGATGCTTGGATCCACCCCCTTGCTTCGCGCTGGAGCTAACATGTATGTCCCTAAGTTCAACGAAGAGACGCGCATTCCTGTGCTCGACGGCCTGATGCGGTTGCATCCGCTTGCCTCGCTCGTCACGATGGGAAGCTCCCGCCTCTTTGCGACGCACCTTCCGATGGTGCTGCATCGCGACGACGAGACCCACGCCATCCTGCGCGGGCACATCTCACGCGCCAACCGGCAATGGCGAGACTACGATCCCGGTATTTCGGCGCTTGCTATCTTCGCAGGTCCGCAACACTACATCACTCCAAACTGGTATCCGGAGAAGGCCGTCAGCGGGAAGGTTGTTCCTACGTGGAACTACGCGGTCGTCCACGCCTACGGCAAGCTGAAGATCGTCGAAGATGCCGCATGGCTCCTCACGCATCTCAACTCACTGACCGACACGCACGAGGCTGCGTCGGCTATTCCGTGGAAGGTCACGGATGCTCCTGCCGACTACGTTGAGAGCATCGCCAAAGGCATCGTGGGCATCGAGCTTTCCATTGAAAGACTTGAAGGGAAGTGGAAGGTCAGTCAGAACCAGAATGAGCAGACCCGCGCCTCTGTTGCCGAGGGGCTTGCGAAGCTCGATACCGAATCCAGCCTCGCCATGCGTTTGCTCGTCAATGGCGAACGAAGAGGCTGATTCTCCTTCCTCCAATAAGGCCGCATATTCTACGCCGTGCGTCAACTTGCAAACCTGTTGCCGCACAGGTAGCATCACAACTCAAGAGACCGGCCTGCAAAGCAGGTACGCGATCCACGCTGGTTGAACCAACATTCATTGAACAGGGGCCTGGCTCGTATATATGGTTCGGTGTGCAACGTCCGCCAGTCCGGAATGCCTAAAGAACCACGGCAGGGTCCCGCCGTCTTAGGACGGGTTCACCAGCGCATCTGCGTACGGCCCAGCGGGTCGGTCTTTTGTATTTCGTCATCAGTCTTCTTGTAACGTCTCTCATCTGTGCATCCCAACTTCATCCACCTCGGATTCCTGACCATCCCAACCTTCGGCCTGTTTGCCGCGATGGGGCTGATGCTTGCGCTTACGCTCAGCCTTCGCACCGCTGCCGTTGTTGGGCTTAGTCCGGACCGACTGTGGAACGCAGGATTGTTCAGCATCGTCGCCGCCTTCGTCTTCTCCAGGCTGCTGTTGGTCGCGACGAACTTCACGAGCTTCCTCTCCTATCCGGTGTTATTCCTGATGGTGCCGTCGCTGACTCCCCTGGGCTTGTTGCTGACTGTGCTGGTCGTCATTCTCTACCTGCGTATGCGTGGATTGCCGTTGCTGCCAACACTGGACGCCTGGGCGCCCTGCGCGACGCTCGCCTGGGCATTCCTGGCGATAGGCCACTTCACCGAAGGAAGTGATCCCGGTATGCCAAGCGCGCTTCCGTGGGCAATCTCGATCGTTCGCGGCGCGCCGCGCCACCACCCGATTGGGATTTACATCGCACTTGCCGCTGCGATCATCACCGTCGTTCTGCTGCGACACCTCCGCTCCCGGCGCCGCGCCGGAGACACGGCTGCACTTGCGCTCGCTCTTTGCGGGGCCGCACAGTTCTTCATCTCATTTCTCCGCGAGCCGGAGTTTATGGACAACGCGCTCGCGACCATGCTTGACCCCATCCAATGGGTGGCGCTGGGCATGATCGTCACCGCTGCGCTTCTCTGGCAGCAACCGCGCAGGCAGGTGACTCATGCCGTCTAAAAACATGCTCCCGAAGGGGCAACGCAGACACACGGTAAAGCCGGAGTACCGCGCCACACGCGGCGTCGAGCCTCCCGCCGCGCCCGCTATCCCGCAGGTCGACATCGACGACGAGGCAAAAGAGAGCATCCACGCATTTACCGCCGCGCCCGAGGCGCAGGGACTTCGCCTCGATCAATATCTCGCGCAGGCGATTCCCGACATCAGCCGCGCGCGCGTGCAGCTTTTGATCGAACACGGCCAGGTCACCGTCAACAGTCAGCCTCCAAAGGCGAAGCTGAAGCTACAGGGTGGCGAGCGCATCGAGATCGCTGGAGCGCCCCATCCTCCGCCGCTTCATGCCTTCCCTGAAGACATTCCTCTCACCATCCTGCATGAGGACAAACACCTCGCCATCATCGACAAGCCCGCCGGCATGATGGTCCACGCCGGCTCCGGATCTGTCGATCCCGACGGCACCGACACCCGCAACCATGGCACCCTCGTCAACGCTCTCCTCTATCACTTCAACAAGCTCTCGCACGTAGGCGGCGAACTGCGGCCGGGCATCGTGCATCGGCTCGACAAGCAGACGAGCGGCATCATCGTGGTCGCCAAGGACGACAGCACCCATCGCAAGCTCAGCGAGATGTTTGCCTCGCGTGAGTTGGAGAAGACATACATTGCTCTGGTGCACGGCCGTCTCCCGAAAGAAAACATCACCGTCAATCTCCCCATCGGCCGCGACCTCATCCGGCGTACCCGCATGACCACGCGCCGGTCTGCCGACAGCGAAGGCGTCCGCCCCGCCGTCTCGCACATCAAGGTGCTTGAACGCATTCATTCACCGGGGTACGGCGACTTCACTCTCGTCGAGGTCCGAATTGAGACGGGCCGGACCCACCAGATCCGTGTGCACCTCCAGGCGCTTGGCCACCCTGTCGTGGGCGACACACTTTACGGAGCGCCGCATCATTTTGGACAGCCGCAGGCAACGCTCTCGCTTGATCGCAACTTTCTCCACGCCACGCGGCTGGTCTTCGATCACCCACAGACCAGAAAGCGGCTCCAGATCGAGTCGCCGCTTCCCCCGTTGCTTCAGGATTTACTGGCTTCGATTCGTGCCGATTAGCGGTCAGATTTTAGGTAAAATAAAGCCAGTGACTGGTCGTGTGCGAATGAATCGTGTCTCCTGGCCCCTGGCCGCAGGTCTGCTGATTGCTTCACTTTCGGGTGCGCGGCTTTGCGCGCAGAATGCGCCGTCCACGGCTCCGGCAACGCAGCCAGCTACACCGGCTTCCCCTCAGGTTCAGGCACCGGCTCAGAACCAGCAACCGAACTCCGATGAGGCCCCTGACCTCAGCGCGCCAACGATCAAGGTGCAGGTGCAGGAGGTCAACCTCATCTTTACGGTCACGGACAAGAAGGGCCGGTTTATCACCGGGCTGCAGCGTCAGAACTTCGGTCTGCTCGACGACGGCCGTCCGCCGGTTCAGGTTCTGAAGTTCACGCAGCAGACGAACCTGCCTCTGCGCGTTGGCATCCTCCTCGATACGTCCAGCTCGATCCGTCAGCGGTTCCAGTTCGAGCAGGACTCTGCCATCGAGTTCCTCCTGCAGATCCTGCATCGCAACGACCGCGCCTTTATCGAGGGATTCGATATCGAGACCGATATCGCGCAGGGTTACACCAACAACATCGACCTGCTCAACCAGGGCATCCGCAAGCTGCGCCCCGGCGGCGGAACCGCTCTCTACGATGCGCTGTACAAGACCTGTCGCGATCAGATGCTGACGCTGAAGGAAGATGGTGCCGTTCGCCGCGCGCTGATTGTCGTCTCCGACGGTGATGACAACTACAGCCGCGTCCAGCAGTCCGACGCCATCAAGATGTGCCAGCGCGCCGAGACGATCGTCTACACCATCAGCACGAACGTCAGCCCGAGCAAGGACAAGGGCGACGAGGTCCTTCGCGTCATCTCCGAGGCGACTGGCGGCGCGCCCTTCTTTCCAGTAAAGATCGAAGACGTTGCGGTTGGTTTTCGCAACATTCAGGAAGAGTTGCGCAGCCAGTATTCGCTTGTCTATCGACCGGCTGAGTTCAAGCAGGATGGCTCCTTCCGCACCATCTATCTTCAGGCGCTCGACCCTCGCTACCGCGTCCGTGCCAGCAAGGGCTACTTTGCTCCCCGCGCAACGCCTTAGTTAAAGCTGATCGCGATACTTTTCTATCGCCGGCCTAAGCCTGGCCTCGCTCCCCCATCGGAGAAGGTTGAGAGAGCTACCCGCCTGAGATGTCTGCAACCGAAAGAAAACAAGCATTCTTTGTCTTTGACTCGAACGGAAAATCGGCTGGGTGGAAAATTGCCCTCTGGAGGCATAACTATCCAGGTCGATCCGTGTCTATAAGGCTGAGGCAATTCTCGAGATGGCTCGCTTACTCTTCCATCGTATCGTCCTGCTTGCTGGAGCTTTTGCACTCGGCGCGTCGCCGCTTCTCGCTCAGCAGCCAAATGGCGTCTCCCAGACCCTCAACCAGTTGGCCGATCAACCCGCGACGCATCTCTCCGTGACCTTCGATCGCTCGATGCTCGACTACGCTACCACCTTCATCGACAATGGCAACGCACAGGTCAGGCGCGCGTCTGCATCGCTGCGCAGCATTACCGTCGATACGTACCACTATCAGCTCCCGGCTTTTTACACGCCAGAAGCGATGAGCTTCATTGTCTCCACGTATCATGCCGCGGGTTGGAAGCATCTCGTCGATGCGAACGCCAATCCCGCAACAAGTGCTCAGCCGGGACGAGCCATCACCGATCTGTGGTTGCACTTCAACGGGGCCGAGATCGACGATGTCACCGTGCTGGTTCGCGCGCCGAGGGATATGAACCTGATTCAAATATCGTGCGCGCTGCGTCCGCTCGACCTGCTCCACCTCAGCGGGCACTTCGGCATCCCGAAGGTTGATCCCGGCGCTGTTATGGTTCCCGCGCCCGACGGGCGTTAGACGTACTGTTCGACACGCTGTAACAGTGCCAGCTTGCGCGCCGGATCGAGGAAGCTCGCCTCAACAGCATTCGCCGCCAATTCACGCATCTGCTCCAGCGTAAAGCCATAGCTCTCGTGCGCGAGCACATACTCGCCCAGCAGGTCGCTGCCGAACATCGGCGGATCGTCCGAGTTCAGCGTCACCATCAGGCCTCCATCGAAGTACGACCGAAGCGGATGCGCATCGAATTCCTTGCAGCACCCCGTCCTGATGTTGCTGGTTACGTTGATCTCCAACGGAATCTGCTTCTGCGCCAGCACCTCCAGCAATTCGGGGTCATCCTGTGCCGACAGCGCGTGCCCGATTCGCTCGGCGCCGATGTTGATCGCCGACCAGATGCTCTCAGGTCCGACGGACTCGCCCGCATGTGCCGTCAACCGCAGCCCCGCCGCTCTTGCTTCCTTATAGAGATCGCGGAACTGGTCGGCAGGCCCGCGGGCTTCATCTCCGCCAATACCGATGCCGACAAAGCTTGGATGCAGGATCTTCATCTCAGCCGCCTTGCGAAAGACCTTCGCGCCTTCTTCTACTCCGAAGTGACGCACCGCATCGACGATCCAAAGCACGCTTACGCCAAAGTCGCGTTCGCCACGCATACGTCCGCGCTCTATCGCTTCAACATAAGGTTCAACGTCTGTCTTTTTCCAGTAGTAGATGATTCCAAACGAGACATACACTTCGGCGTGCACCACTCCCTGCGCCGCAAGGTCGCGAATCATGTTGTACGTGATCAGCTCGTAGTCCTCGGGCCAGCGCAGGCGCTCCGTCACGGCTTTGAACGATTGCAGAAATCCAAGGAAGTTTTCGTACTGGTAGAGCGCCTTCGCGGTCTCAAGGGTAAGCGGCTCTTTATCGTGCCTGCGGCTCAGCTCTACCAGGGTTTCAGGCTTGATCGTGCCTTCGAGATGCAAATGCAGCTCGGCCTTGGGAAGACCGCGTAGCCACTCCGCGGCATCGATCTCTTCGTGCTTCGTCTGCTTTCGCGCCATCTGTCTATCTTAATCTTCAGGAGCGTAAAACTCACTCCGCTTACGACTGTACAGCGTATAGACGACCAGTCCGACCAGCAGCCACACAAAGAACCGTACCCACGTCTTCAACGGAAGCCCTGCCATCAGCAGAATGCAGAACAGGATGCTGAGGAGGGGAATGATCGGCCCAAAGGGGACCCTGAACCCGCGGTGCCGCTCCGGCTGTTTGGCGCGCAACACCATCACCCCTGCGGATACCAGCACGAAGGCGAACAACGTGCCGATGTTCGACATCTCCGCGAAGGTGCCTACATCGAACAGCCCTGCGGGGATCGCGACGAGAAACCCCGCGACCCACGTCGCGAATGCTGGCGTCCTGAACCGTGGATGCACTCTGCTGAAAGCCTTTGGCAGCAGGCCGTCGCGCGACATCGCGAACCAGACACGCGCCTGCCCCAACTGAAACACCAGGATCGACGAGATCATGCCGATGATCGCTCCCAGCAGGACTGCGAGTCGCACCCAGTGCAGACTGTGGCCGCCCGGCATCAGCGATACACGCTTCAGCGCGTTCACCACAGGAGCGGCATCGCCCGCTACCGTCTTCCACGGCACCATGCCCGTCAGCACCACTGCAACGCCGATGTACAGGATGGAGCATACGATCAGGGTCGCCAGTATCCCGATAGGGACGTCCTTCTGCGGGCATTTGCATTCTTCGCTGGCAGTCGATACCGAATCGAAGCCGATATATGTAAAGAAGATGATCGACCCACCGGCCAGAATCCCGCTCCAGCCGTTTGGCGAGAAGGGAACGTAGTTGGACGGATGAATAAAGCTGATGCCAGCGAAGACGAAGATCAGGATCGCCATGATCTTTACCAGCACCATGATGTTGTTTGTCCGTGCCGACTCGCGAATGCCTCGCACCAGCACCACCGTCAGCAGCAGCACAATCAGGAACGCAGGGATGTTGAACCCCGCATGCCATCCCGGCTGATAGATATCCTGACCCTGCAGGTCCTGCAAGCCCAGTGGCAGGTATGCGGGCGAGAGCCACTTCGGCGATATGTGAATTCCCAGCCAATCCAGCAGATCGACGACGTGTGCAGCGAACCCCACACTCACACTCATGTTGCTGAAGGCGTACTCGAGAATGAGGTCCCAGCCGATGACCCACGCCACCAGCTCGCCCAGCGTTGCGTAGGTGTACGTATACGCCGATCCCGCAATGGGGATCATGCTCGCCAGTTCCGCATAACAGAGACCAGTCAGTGCACAGACGATCGCTACCAGCACCAGCGAGATCGCCAGCGCCGGGCCAGCGCCGGGTCTGCCTGCAACCGCGCCACTCGTGTGATGCAGCAAGCCCAGGATCAGGTCGATCACCGGCGAATCGGCAATCTTCTCTTCCATCGCCGGGTTTCCGCCGATGGCTGTGCCGATCACCGTAAAGATGCCCGACCCAATCACCGCGCCAATTCCAAGCGCAGTCAAGCTTACCGGTCCCAGTGTCTTCTTCAGCGCGTGTTCCGGCCGCTCCGATTCTGAGATCAGTTTGTCGATCGACTTGGTTTGAAAGATTTGCCTGGCCAGCGCCCTGCTCCTCAACAGAATTGTCCGGGGGTGCCGCTCTGGGAAAGCTGTCCCGAACCCGCCCGATACAACAATACAGCCTTGAGAAAGAATCTCTTCGGGGGAGGAGCTCGTCAACCGGGCCGATCTCTCAGCCCGGTTGGCGCCTCAGCTACTTCTTAACGCTTCGACTGGCCGCGTGCCAGCTTCTTGACCTTCGCCTTGTTCGAGCCGCGAGGAGTGGTCCGCTTGGCCTTAGGGGCCGCCTTCTTGCGTGCCGCGCGCTTTACCTTCTTGCGTTCTACCTTGTCTGTAATGCTCTTGGTATTTGCCATGAAAAATCCTTGCCAATCACTCTCTAAAAAATATGCTGCGGAAATCTAGAGGCGTTCCAGCTGGGCAAACTTCTCCACCAGCTTCTTCACGCCATGCTGTTGAAATTGTACTGTAATCTTGGCGTTATCCCCATCGCCTTCACGACGAAACACTGTTCCTTCGCCATACTTTGGGTGCCGGACGCGCGTTCCCTGGCGCAGACCCGTCTTCCCGGTTGGCTCCGGGATATCCAGCTTAGGGCGGCCAGGCTTCGCAGGGGGCTTCTGCCCTCGGGCGGCAAAGAAGCTCGCGATATTGTCCAGCGAGCCTGATCCTCCCGCCGAAGTTCGCCCACTACCCCGATTCTGACTGCCCTTCGCGTAGCTCTCGCCGCTCTGGTCTTCGTCCTCGTAGCTATAGTGGCGCTCACCGGCCTCCGTGTCTCTGCCGCCAAACCGGTTCGCTTTCGGATACGGCGTCGCATACATATTGCTGTAGTCGCCGGACTGGCCGCTGAACTGGGGACGCGCCGGTGGGCTGCCCAGGTCTTCCACCAGACGTGAGGGCACTTCCTCCAGAAACCGCGAGGCCATGCTCGAGTCCGGCATGTCGCTGCCATACCGCCGCCGGTAGCGCGCCCGCGTCATCACCAGCGTATCCATTGCGCGGGTCATGCCCACGTAGCAGAGCCGCCGCTCTTCTTCGAGACCGTTCGGGTCCATCAAGGTGCGGGCGCTGGGAAACAGACCCTCCTCCATGCCTGCAAGAAACACCAGCGGAAACTCCAGCCCCTTGGCCGCATGAAGCGTCATCAGGGTGACGCGCGCATCGGCTGAGTACTGGTCCGCATCGCTCGCCAGCGCCGCATGGTCGAGGAACTCGTCCAGCGTCTCGCCCCGCTCCTCTGCATCCTGCGCGGCGTTCGCAAGTTCCTTCAGGTTCTCGATCCGCGAAAAGCTCTCCGGAGTGCCTTCATCCTCCAGAGCGCGAATGTACCCGCTGCGGTCGTTCAAAAATTTGATCAGCTCCGGCAGAGTAGCCTTGTCGCCTGGCTTGCGAAACGCCGCACGTCCTGGCGCACCCTTAGAATTGTCATCCTGAGCGGAGCGTAGCGAAGTCGAAGGATCTGCGTTTCGCTTCCTGGGAGCCGACTCCTTCAATACCACCGGAGCAAACGGGTTGAAGCTCGCCGCCTCAATCCCATGTGCTTCATCGGAATCTTGCGTATTCTCCGGAGCAATCGTCGAGTTCTCCTCGCTCGGGCCAAAGTCGAAGGCGAAGTTGAAGGTCGTATCGAATCCCTCGACACCCTCGTCGGCTTCAGCAATCTCAGGCGCCTCGTTGTCTATCGCAAACTCCGTGACATCGAACGACGCATCGCCGCCGTTTTCTTCCTGGACATCTTCCGTCAGCTTCTCCGCGAATCCCGGCCCCAGCATCGCGCGCGCGTCTTCGATCAGCCTGCGAAACCCTTCGAGCGCGTTCAGCGTTCTCTGCTGCAGCAGCCTCTCCGCGATCGCACGCGCCATCGCATCCCACGTGCTCAGCCCTGTTCCCAGGGCCATCCGTTCCAGCGTCTCCATCGTCGTCTTGCCGATGCCGCGCGCCGGCGAATTGATGACGCGCTGCAAGGCAATCGAGTCGTGCGGATTCTGCACCAGCTTCATGTAGCTCAGCAGGTCTTTGACTTCGGCGCGGTCGTAAAAGCTGAAGCCCCCAACCATGTGGTACTGGATCTGATACCGCCGCAGCGCCTCTTCCACCAGGCGCGACTGCGAGTTCGTGCGGTAGAGCACGGCGCACCGCGGCGCGTCCTCCTGCTGGCCCGCCTCGCGCAGATACTGCCTGATGCGGTCGGCGATAAACAGCGCCTCGTTCTCTCCATCGGGCGCCTCGTAGTATCCGATCAGCGAGCCGCCCTCGCGCGAGGTCCAAAGGTTCTTGCCCTTGCGCTGCGTGTTCTGCGCGACCACCGCGCTGGCTCCCTCAAGAATTACCTGTGTGGACCGATAGTTTTGCTCCAGGCGGATGGTCTTCGATCCCGGAAAATCTTTCTCGAAGTCGAGAATGTTTTTGATGTCCGCGCCGCGCCAGCTGTAGATCGACTGGTCCTCATCGCCCACCACGCAGATATTTTTCTCGTGCCCCGCCAGCAGCTTCATCAACTCATACTGTGGACGGTTCGTGTCCTGGTACTCGTCGATCATCACGTAGCGATACCTGCGGTTGTATCGCTCGCGAACCTCGGCCGACGACTTCAGCAGCCGCACCGTCTCCAGCAGCAGGTCGTCGAAGTCCATCGCATTCGCCTTCGCCAGCTCCTTGCGATAGATCTCGAAGATGTGCGCAATCTTCTCCTCCATCGGATTCGCCGAGGCGAGAAAATACTCCTGCGGGTCGATCATGTGGTTCTTCGCCCAACTGATCCTCCCCAGCGCAACGCGCGGCTTCAGGCTCTTGTCGTCGATCCCCAGGCGCTTCAACGCGCTTTTCACAACTGCCTGCTGGTCCTGCTCGTCGTAGATCGCGAAGGTCTTCGTCAGCCCCACGCCATTCAGGCGCAGCGCTTCAATATCGCGCCGCAATACGCGCACGCAAAAGCTGTGGAAGGTCGCAAGCGTAGGCTTTGCCAACGAAGAGTGGCCAAGGATCTTGTCGACACGCTCAGCCATCTCCTTCGCGGCCTTGTTCGTGAACGTCACTGCAAGAATCGCGTCCGCAGACACGCCGCGCTCTTCAATCAGGTAAGCGATCCTGTGCGTCACCACGCGCGTCTTTCCGCTGCCCGCGCCGGCGAGCAGCAGTACAGGACCATCCACCGTGCGAATCCCGTCCTGCTGCTGGGGATTCATATCCTCTAAAAGATGACTCAACCTGATACACGCTCCATCTTTAATTTTATCGCTCATGAAACGTTCCCATCGCTTCGTCACCATTTCCACACATCTGGTCACTTAGCAAAATCGTACGGAACTAATTTGAGTCCAATGCGTATCGGCATATGAAGAGCTTGCTGAACCATGGCAGCAAAGCTCGACGTTCCATAAACGAAGCCACAACCAGGAGCTAAAAATGAAATTCCGCAATCTGTTTGCCGCCTCCGTCGTCGCTACCTCACTGCTCGTTTCGCCTGTCGTTCACGCCGCTGCCCTCAATTCACCCGTTCATGCCATGTTCGGCAAGACGAAGACCATCAAGCTCACGCTGCTGAACGACTCCGGCGCGCCAATGGAAGTCAAGGCCGGCGACGATGTCATCAAGCTCGAAGCAGGGAAGCCCGTCACGGTCAACCTGCCCGATGGAACGCGCGTCGTCTCCAATACCACGACCGAGAAGTCGCAGGCGGGTACGCTGATCGCTCAGGTCTCCAGCTCGCTCAATGGCGCCACTATCCACATCAAGTAAAGAACGAACACCAGCCCTCCATCCGGCCTCTGAGGCGGTGCTTCCTCTGCGAAGCTTCGCTTCAGAGGCCGCAATAACGTCATCATTCTTTATGGCCCGACTGATATTCTCAGAACGGTGATCTCCAACATCGCAGTCTTCTGTGCCTCGGCCGACGGAACAAAGCCCATCTATCGCGAGGCCGCGCACGAGCTCGGACGCGCTCTTGCCACGCGCAATATCGGTCTCATCTATGGCGGCGCCAACGTTGGCCTCATGCAGGCCGTTGCCGAATCGGCCCTCGCTGCGGGAGGCCGTGTCGTCGGCGTCATCCCCGAAGTGCTCGTCGATCTTGAGGTCGCCCACCACGGCATCACCGAGCTTCACGTCACCAGCACCATGCACACACGCAAAGCTCTCATGGGAGAGAAGGCTGACGCCTTCTTTATCCTCCCCGGCGGCTATGGCACCCTCGAGGAGATGTTTGAAGTCCTGGCCTGGCAGACGCTCAAGCTGCACCGGAAGCCCATCGTGCTCCTCAACATTGACGGCTTCTACGACAAGCTGATCGAATTCCTCGACCACTGCGTCGCCAAGGGGCTCCTCAGGCAACGCAATCGTGAGGTTCTGCTCGTCGCAGCTTCGGTTGAGGATGCGTTCAAGAAGATCGTCAGAGCCCTCCCGGCATAAATTAAAGACGCACACCCGCGACATTTCTCCAACACTCTCGATAGCGGCCTCACTTTGGATCGAAGTTCGAATACCGTCCAATAGTTGCGCTAAACGCCCATCTTAGGGAAATATGTATTTGAAATACATATTCAACCGGAGGACTTATGCAGCAACATCACAAAGACATCGTCAAGGCCACCATTCCCGCACTCCAGCAGTACGGTGAGGCAATCACGACTGCGTTCTACAAGACGCTCTTTGAGGAAAATCCTGGGCTGCTCAATGTCTTCAATCCCGCCAGCCAGCGGAACGGCGGCCAGGCCCGCAGCCTTGCGGCTTCCATCCTTGCCTATGCCGCGCACATCGACCACCTCGATCAGCTCGGCGGCATGGTCAACCGTATCGCGCACAAGCACGCCTCGCTCGAAGTGCAGGCCGAGCACTACCCCATCGTCGGCGACCATCTCTTGCGGGCCATCCGCACCGTGCTTGGCGACGCGGCAACCCCCGAGGTCATCGAAGCCTGGGGAGCGGCCTACCAGCAGCTCGCCGACATCATGATCGGTGTCGAGAAGAAGCTTTACACGCAGGGCAGCACGCAGCTCGGAGGTTGGACCGGATACCAGCCGCTGAAGGTCGTCCGCAAGGTGCGCGAGAGCGAGACCATTACCTCCTTCTATCTTGCCTCACCCAACGATGCTCCTTTGCCTGCCTTCGTTCCCGGCCAATACCTCGCCGTCAGAGCGCAGGTTGCCGACGCCCCTTTCTGGCAGATCCGCCAGTACAGCCTCTCCCAGGTTGCAGACGGTCGCACCTACCGCATCAGCGTAAAGCGCGAGCTCGCCCCCGGTCACATCGCCGCGGCTGAGAATGGCTTGATCTCCAACCACCTGCACGACAACGTCGAGGTTGGCGACACTGTGCTCGCCCACGTGCCCCACGGCGACTTCACGCTTCGCGAGAGCGACCACCCGGTGGTTCTGTTGAGCGGCGGAGTTGGCATCACGCCGGCCATCTGCATGCTCCAGCACCTCGCGCAACATGCGCCGCACCGGCCCGTTCTCTTCGTCCACGCCACGCTTGAGGGAAGCCACCATGCCTTCCGCGAGGAGAAGCGCGCTCTCGTCGAAGCGCATCCGCATCTGCATTCGCTCACCTTCTACGAAAGGCCGTCCGGATCCGATCGACTCGGCATCGACTACGACTTTGCGGGGCGCATCTCTGCCGAGACGCTGACGCCGCACCTGCCGCAGCAGGCAGCCGAGTTCTACTACTGCGGCCCGCTCGGCTTCATGGGCGCAGTGGATGGTCTGCTCGACTCGCTTAACATTCCGCTGTCGCGTCGTTATAGTGAAGCTTTCGCGCCCGATCCCTCGTTCGCGGCCGAGATCGCGCACGCGTAAGGAGCACTACCTCCAACAATGAACATCACCCGCTTCTCGGACCTGGCCCTGCGCCTTCTTATGTATCTTGGCAGCCGTGCCGAACCTATGCAGGCCACGGTCACGGTTCGAGAAGTGGCGACGCTCTTCAATGTCCCTTACACGCACCTTGTTAAGGTGGTGCATCAACTAGGTCAGCGGGGATTGCTCATCACCACCAAGGGTGCGAGAGGCGGCCTGCGTCTCGCACGTTCTGCCGAAACCATCCGTCTGGGCGAGATTCTCCGCATCACCGAATTCTCGGACGCCGTCATCGACTGCAGCGCGCAACAGTGCCCGCTCACCGGAGCCTGTCTGCTCAAGGGAGCGCTCGACAGCGCCTATGCGGCATTCCTTGACACCCTCGACAACTACACGCTCGCCGAAGTCGCACGCACACCGCGGCTACAGAAGCTCGTCACGCTGAAGCTCTAGCCGTACCTTCATGCAGGAGACTCAACCCGAACGCTCTTCGCGAAAAGACGCTCTCATCGGAACAAGGTGTTCCTGAGCGGAGCGCAGCGGAGAGCCTGCCCTGAGCGAAGTCGAATGGGAAGGACCTGTATTTCGCCCGTTACGCTACGAATACACGCACTACGCCTTCGTCCCGCAGGCCTCGCACTGGCACACGCGCCGCAGGTACTCCCACGAGTAGATGCCTGCCTCGTGCCCGTCCGTCCACTTGAACTTCAGAGCATACTTTCCAACGGGAGTCACCTCTGCGGGACGCACCGGAGGCTCGTACATCGGCAGCAGCGTCTGCGATTTGGGCTTCGCTTCACCGGGCTTGCGCCCGCTGTGCTCGCGCTCTTCGTGGCACGTCGCGCAGGGGCAGGCATCTCTCAGCCAGGCGAACGTCCACGTACTCCGGTGCCCGTCCTTCCAATCGATCTCCATGCCCGTGCCCTCGGTCTTGTGTACGCGCACCTTCGCCGGAGTGACGGCTTGTGCCGGCAGCTTCTTGTCTGCCGTCGCGTCCTGACGCGCCTCTTCCGCGCTTACAATTCGTATTCCTTCATGACTCATGTTTCAGCTTCTTTCTTCGTTCTCCGACTGGAAACGATGCTCAGGCCAGTCCATTTCTCCAGAAAAAGTACGCTGCCATTGCGCAGCCTGTAATCACCACAATGGCGCGGAGCACATTGGGGTTCATCCGTCGCGAGTACTGCGCGCCCACGTATCCGCCAGCGCCTGCAAATACCATCGAGATCAGGCAATACCTCCACATAATGGCACCGCTCGCAACGAACGTCAGTACCGCGCAAAAATTTGATGTGCAGGCCGCCAGCACCTTCAGGGAGTTCAGCGCGTGCATCTCCTCCACGCCAAACAGCGCCAGCGCTGTCATGATCAGGAACCCCGCGCCCGCGCCAAAATATCCGATATAAAAGCACACCGGCAGCAGCGCAAAGAACAGCGGCACGACTGCCGGGCGGTGCGGAACGTGTGGCTCCGCCGAGCGTCGCCGCAGCCAGCGCGACACCGGCCCGCTCAATCCGAAGAGCAGGGAAGCCACCAGCAGCAGCCACGGCACCAGATGAAGAAAGGTCAGTTGCCGCGTCTTCAGCAGAACAACAGCCCCGCTCACGCCGCCAGCAACGGAAGCGCTAAGGACCACCGGAAGCAGGTCGCGTCGCAGGTCGTCTCGCAGAGTTGCTACCGAGGTCAACTGCCCCGGCCACAGCGCGACGGTGTTGGTGGCGTTCGCCTGTATCGGAAGCACGCCGACGCCGAGCATCGCGGGAAACGACAGGAACGATCCGCCTCCTGCCATCGCATTCATCACGCCGGCGATCAACGAAGCGGTTACCAGCCAGGCGTACCGCCAATGCGAGATGAATTCGAAGGCCATTCATCTTCCATTGTATCGACCGCAGGAATCAGGGATGCTGCTTGGCCGTTCAGGGCAGCGTGAAGCAGCCATGTTAAGGGCACGGCTTCTGCCGTGCCGAAGGAGTTCATTTAAGGATGCGGCTTTGGCCGCTGGGGGTAAAGCTTTAATCTACGCTGTCCGGATCTCCGGTGTTGCCGCAATCAGCTCCTGCGTGTACGTCTGTTGCGGTTTGCCGCACACGCTCTGGCACTCGCCAATCTCCACCAGTCGACCTCTCTGCATGACCGCCACACGGTCGCACAGATACCGTACCAGCGGCATCGAGTGCGAGATAAACAGATACGTCAGTCCATAGCGCAGTTGAAGCTCGCGCAGCAGATTCACCACCTGCGCTCCCACGCTTACGTCCAGCGCGCTGATGGGCTCGTCCAGCACGATAAACTCCGGCCGCAGCGCCAGCGCGCGGGCGATGTTGACCCTCTGGCGCTGCCCTCCGCTGAACTCATGGGGATAGCGCTCCAGCGCGCTCTCATCCAGCCCAACCTCGCTCAGCATCTCGCTCAGCCGTTCCGCAGGGCATCGCTCTCCATGAATTGCGAATGGCTCGGTCAGAATATCTCTCACCCGCATCCGAGGGTTCAGCGCCGCAAACGGGTCCTGAAAGACCACCTGCATCCTGCGCCGCAATACCCGCAGTTCACTCGCCGACACCGTCAGAAGATTTCGTCCGTCATAGCGCACCTCGCCGGACGTCGGTTCAATCAACCGCAACAGCATGCGCCCCACTGTGCTCTTGCCCGAGCCGGACTCCCCCACCAGGCCCAGCGTCTCTCCGCGCGCAATCGCAAACGAGACATTGTCCACGACCCGCGCTCCCGCGTCATACTCCTTAATAAGGCCCTTCGCTTCGACCAGGGGCGAGCCGGATTCATTCGTCATAGCCGGATACTAGCATCTGTTTTACCCCAGCTTCGGATGCAGCCGGTGAAACCCTGTCGCCTCCTGATACGCCCGCGCGAACGCCGCCAGCCTCGCATCGGAGTAAAGGCCGCCCAGGAAGGTAAGCGAGACCGGAGTTCCAGGCCCTCTCGTATTTCTCCGGTCGCCATCGTCCAGATGATCCCCCAGAGGAGCGTCGTCTCCGCGCACCCCATTTGGCACAATCACTGCCGGATGTCCCGTCAGGTTGGTCGCTGAAAGCTGAGCTCCATCACTTGGGGTTACGATGACGTCCACCTCGCTGAAGAGCTTCGCCATCGCATCCATCGCCAGTGACCGGGCACGTTGCGCCTGTATATAGTCCACGGCTGAATAGAACCGTGCCCTGCGAAATGAGTTTGGCCAATCGAAGCTCTCCTGCCCATTCAGCAGGCTGTCGCGCCCGCTCAACGTCAATTCGTCGAACGCGGCGGCGGCTTCCGCGCCAAGAACGGGAGTGATATCGCCGAAGTGATACCCCTTTGGCATCTTCACTTCAACCAGCTTTACTCCCATCTTCTTCAGGGCTTCCAGCGCAGCCTGCCCATACTTCGCGTCGTATAGCTCTCTGGCGAAGTCCCTCTTATGTTCTTCCGTGGCATTTGCTTCAAGTACCGGCAGGTCAAACTCGCTCTTGAGGTAGCCCACGCGCAGCTTCTTCCAGTCGAACTCCGCATCCCAGTTGAAGGCTGCATCCTTGACGCTGCGGTCATGGCCGTCCGGGCCATAGATGGCGTTCATCACAAGAGCGCAATCTTCTACGCTCCGGCAGATCGGCCCGATCTTGTCCATCGTCCAGCTCAGCGCCATCGCACCTGTGCGCGGTACAAAACCAAACGTCGGCCGCAGCCCCGTCGTCCCGCACCGCGTGCTCGGCGACGAGATAGACCCCAGCGTCTCCGTCCCGATCGCAAACCCGACGCATCCCGCGCTTACGGCGCTCGCGCTCCCTGCCGAAGACCCGCTCGACCCCTGTTTTGGGTTCCACGGGTTCCGTGTCCTGCCTCCAAACCAGAGGTCGCCTTGTGCCAGCGCCCCCATCGTCAGCTTGGCGACGAGCACGGCTCCGGCTGCATCCAGCCTCTCGACCACGGTCGCGTCGTAATCGAAGCTCTGCTTCTCGAACCCCGCCGCCCCCCAGGTCGTGGGGTATCCCTTCACCGCCAGCAGGTCCTTCGCCCCCCACGGAATCCCATGCAGCGGCCCTCTATATTTACCTCCGGCTATCTCCTTGTCAGCCTCAGCCGCCTGTTTCAGGGCGCGCTCCTCGGTCAGCGTGATCGCAAAGTGCAGTTGGGGATCGTACCTCTTCAAACGAGCGAGATACATCTTCGTCAACTCCAGCGAGCCGACTTTTCTGGTCTTTACAAGCTCAGCCAGCACTCTCACGGAGCCGAAAGCAAGCCCTGCCTCTCCTCCTGCTACGAGTCCGTTTACTTCTGGCGATTTGCTCATCCGCATCGGCTTGCGTACCGTATCCAGCTTCATTCCCGCCGGCACCGGGTCGAAGACGAACGCCGGAGCCACACTGTTCGGGATCTTCATGCTGCGGATCACCAGCACCGAGTCGCGCTGCTGCCGGAGATCCTCCAGCACCATGGTCTTCTGCTCGGCCGTCAATTTAATAGCTGCAATCGCTGCCGCGGCATCGATCATCTCCGGGGTAATCTTCGCCAGATGATCGCGATCAACCCCAGCGCCTTCTATATTGGTTGTTGGATTCGACGAAGCCTGCGCCGCCATTCCCCACAAAACGCCTGGTAGTAGAGTCTGACCCAGCCCCGCAGCAGAACACACGCCAAGAAACCACCGCCGGTTCAACACCATAGACTGTTCGCTCATCCCGGCATTATTGCATCGGTTTGCTTACAAGCTTTCGCCCTTAAGCGGTTTTGTGACCATTTGCCCTCTCTTCAGAGGGGGTGAACTCAGCTTTGGGTTGAGGTTCCAGTGTGGCTAAATGAGCGCAGATCAACCGTTAGCCCGAAAAGAGAAATTCATTTCCCCTGGCAGGGGAAATTAGTTTCCCTGAATTTCCCTGCTGCCTGCATGGATTTGCACATACGTCTCGGGGTTATCAGGTAAGTACAAGAAAACACGCACCGTAATTTTATTTGGAGTTTGGAGCGCAAGGTGCATATAGGGAAGGCGTACCGCAAGTTTTGTAGGCCAAACACTTAAAGGAGTTCTATGCGTCGTCTATCTGTAGTCCTGGCTTTAGCGACCTTGGCGGGAGGGGCACCGGCGCTGCTGGCTGACTCCATCCCGTACGCGAACGTCGGCACCCCGGCCCCCTCTTCAACCTTGGTTGCACAAAGCACCGGAAGCGTCACAGGATACTTCCTCGGACAAAGTGCCGCCGACAATTCGGTCGTTCGGATGATTGATGTCACCAGCGGATATACCAGCGTTTATTTATTCCCGAACCACAGCACTGCGGTTGGAGCTTCCGCAGACTTTGGTCCAGTCAACGCTGGAGATATCCTGATCTTTGAGTTGTTGGATCTCAGCAGTGGGTTCACGCTTTCTACCGATGCAGCAACCAACATTGACGGAGTCAACCATGGCTACGCCACCCTCTTCGCTGGCGGTCTGCTCGGAACCGAGACTTATCCGGCGGGGACCTACATCGGAATGGAAGATACTCCGTGGGGCGACTACGACTACAACGACAACCAGTTCCTCTTTACCAACGTAGCTCCTGCTCCTGAGCCCGGAACGCTTCTGCTCCTCGGCACCGGAATCCTTGGCGCTGCTGGAACCCTGCGTCGCAAGATGTTCGCACGCTAACCTGCTTCACTCACCAAATAAATGGCCTGGTCATCGACCGGGCCATTTCCTTTTAACCACTTTAGTCTTCAGAGATAGATGCCGTCATTCTGAGCGTAGCGAAGAATCCCAGTATGGCCAGCCCTGCGCTTAGATGTCGAGGTTCTTCACATCCAGAGCGTTCTCTTCGATGAACTTGCGCCGGCTTTCGACATCCTCGCCCATCAGCGTGGTGAAGATCTCTTCGCAGGCAGCAATGTCTTCCAGCTTCACCTGCAACAGCGTCCTCCGCTCCGGATCCATGGTCGTCTCCCAAAGCTGAGGAGCCGTCATCTCGCCCAGACCCTTGTACCGTTGCACCTGGTACTCCTTGCGGCCCTGCTCGATGACGTACTCGAAGACCTCGCGCGCCGTCTTCTTCTCTACCGGATCCTGTGAAGCCTTGCTCTGCCGCTTTCCGGCCTTTGCCTCAAGCGCCGTTCCCGGAGCTGCCGCCGTCTCAGCTACGCCTTCATCTGATGCAGCTTCTTCTGCCTCTTCCGCAGCCTCCGCTTTGGAGCCCTTCGCAGCGTACTCGATCACGAACGGCCCCGTAAGCTGCTCGCGAATCTGGGCATGCTTGCCCAGCATCTGCCTGCTCTCGGGAGCGGAGGCCAGCGTCCAGTCGATCGTCCGCACCGCACCCTGCGCATCGGTAAAGTTCACCGAGTACATCTTGTGCTCTTCGTCGAACTCCACTTCTCCGACATGCTTGAACTGGTAGGTCTTCGCCACCGCTTCCAGCTTCGCCTTCATCGCTTTCAGCTTGTCGGGGGACTCGAAGTCTGCACGCTTGGCCGGCTCCTTGCCCTCGTGGGCAAACAGGTCGGCGAACTCGCGCGTGACCTCTTCGTTCCGCAGCCGCTTCTCCACCTTGTCGAAGAAGCCGAGGTAGTCGTTCAGCTGCCCCATGAACTTCGTCAGCGCCGCGCCTTCCAGCTTCGCGCCGCCCTCGCCGTAGCGGATCACCATGCCATCCGAGGCACGCTTGACCATGACGGAGACGTACTCGCGGTCGTCCTTGATGTACTGCTCGAACTTGCCCTTCTTGATGCGGTACAGCGGCGGCTGTGCGATGTACACATGTCCGCGCTTGATCAGCTCTGTCATGTGACGGAAGAAGAACGTCAGCAGCAGCGTGCGGATGTGCGATCCGTCGACGTCGGCATCGGTCATCAGGATCAGCTTGCCGTAGCGCAGCTTGGTTGTGTCGAAGTCGTCCTTGCCGATGCCCGTGCCCAACGCCGTAATCATGGCGCGAATTTCTTCGTGGCCCAGCATCTTGTCGTAACGGGCCTTCTCCACGTTGAGGATCTTACCTTTGAGCGGCAGAATCGCCTGGAACTTGCGGTCACGCCCCTGCTTCGCGGTTCCGCCTGCGCTCTCGCCCTCGACCAGATACAGTTCGCAGCGATCCGGCTCGCGCTCCGAGCAGTCGGCCAGCTTGCCCGGCAGTCCGCCGCCATCCAGCGCGCCCTTGCGGCGAGTCAGATCGCGTGCCTTGCGAGCGGCCTCGCGTGCGCGGGCAGCGTCGATCGCCTTGTTGATGATCTTCTTTGCAACCGAAGGGTTCTGCTCGAGGAAGGCGCCGAGACGCTCGTTGATGAACGCCTGGACAGTTCCTGCGATGTCGGAGTTCAGCTTGCCCTTCGTCTGTCCTTCAAACTGCGGCTGCGACAGCTTCACGCTGATCACGGCCACAAGGCCCTCGCGAACGTCGTCGCCCGACAGGTTCTCCTTCACGTCCTTGAACAGGCCCATCTGCTGGCCTGCCCAGTTGATCGTGCGCGTCAGTGCCGCGCGGAAGCCCTGAAGGTGCGTTCCGCCGTCGACCGTGTTGATATTGTTGGCGAAGGTGAAGATCGTTTCGGAGTACGCGTCGTTGTACTGGAGCGCAATCTCCATGGCGACGTTGTCGCGCTCGGCCTCCATGTAGATCGGCTTGTCGTGCAGCACCTGCTTGCCCTTGTTCAGGTGCTTGATGAACTCCGCGATGCCGCCGACGTACTTGAACTCCTGGTGCTTCGCCTCACCCGTCTTGGCGTCGGCGGTGCGCTCGTCCGTCAGGTGAATCTCAAGGCCCTTGTTCAGGAAGGCCAGCTCGCGCAGGCGCTGGGCCAGCGTGTCGTAGTTGTACTCGGTGACGGTGAAGATACTCTTGTCGGGAAGGAAGTGAATCTTCGTCCCCAGCTTCTTCGACGGACCCATCTGCCGCAGCTTGCTGATGGGGTCGCCCTTGGAGTAGTCCTGCGTCCAGGCAAACCCGTCGCGCCAAATCTCAACGTCAAACTCTTCCGAGAGCGCGTTCACGCAGCTCACACCAACGCCGTGCAGACCGCCCGAGACCTTGTAGTTCGACGCGTCGAACTTGCCGCCCGCGTGCAGCATGGTCAGGACAACCTGTACGCCCGGCATCGTCTTGCCGTTGACGGTCTTGTTATCCACGGGAATGCCGCGTCCGTCGTCGGTCACGGTGATGGAGTTGTCGACGTGGATGGTGACGTCGATCCGTGAGGCATGGCCGGCCAGCGCCTCGTCCACCGAGTTGTCGACGACCTCATAAACCAGGTGGTGCAACCCCTGCTCGCCGGTCGAGCCGATATACATCGCAGGGCGCTTTCGGACTGCGGCAAGACCCTCGAGAACGGTAATGTTCTCCGCCGAATAGCCGCCTGAGGCCGGCTTTGCCTGACCAGTTTTCTGGTCGCTGCTCTCTTCCAAAAGTTCCGTTCCAGTCGGGACTGCGGTCGTTGCCATGTAACTCCTGAAATTGCTGGGATTGACCCTCCGGGAAACTGTAGTCTCAATCCGCTGAAGCCCGCGTAAATCAAGCACTTAAGACTAATTTCAACCGGGATTTTCCGTAACTTAAGTATAACACGCGCAGGGGAGGAAAAGCCGGGTTTGGAGCGCTTCACGAGGGCACGTACCCACCCCGATTCCACCTGGCCCGCAGCTAACTTCAACACCCGCCTATCTCGTTCTGCGAAAGCAATTTATCAGCCAAAAGCAGGCGTTCCACAGACGCAACTTCACGTCCAACAGGTAACCGAAGGGGTTGCACCCAAAGTTGTACTGCCCAATCCCCCGACGATTGCTATTGTCATTCCCCAGAGGTGAAACATTTCATGAAACTGAATCGCTTGTTGATGGCATCTGCCCTCTGTCTTACTTTGTCGGCCTCCTCCTCCGCTTTTGCTTGTGAGCATGGCAATGGATGGCTCTTTTCCTACTTCCACCACTGCGACCGCGACAACGACAACAATCGTGATCATGATCGCAACAGTAAACGTCAGTGCGACCAGAACGGCCAGGACTCCGGTCGAGGCAATAACTGTGACCGAGGCAAGGGCAACGGTGGAGGCTACTGCGGCACCGGCGGCGGAACCTCGACCGGTGGCGGCGGCAATACCGGCGGCGGTGGCACCCCTATCGGTAAGTAGATCAGTAATAGCCATTAGCCAAAAAAACGCCAGACAAGCGCCCACTGGCACACCTCTAAATCCCCATCTTCAGGAAAGGTGGGAAACCTTTTAGCGGCTCCGGTCCTCACAGGCCGGGGCCGTTTTGTCTTCGCGCTCTCTCGACTCCACATTAAGTGACAGAAAACAAAACATATATGGCTTCTAACAAAGAAGCCCCTACCGAAATATAGGGGGAGGGGATGCTTTGATGTCAGGCTCTCGTAGATTTCGGATATACTCGATAGGTTGCCGAAAAAGCAGCAAATCCAGAATCACTAAGTTCTAGGATCACTAATGCCAAAGTTGAAGACACACTCAGGCGCGGCCAAGCGCTTCAAGAAGACCGGCACGGGCAAGTTCAAGCGCGGCCAGTCCAAGATGCGCCACATCCTCACCTCGAAGAAGACCAAGACCAAGCGTCACCTGCGCTCGATCACCCTGGTCTCCGAGGCGGATTCGGCCAAGGTCGCCCGCATGATTCCTTACGCCTGAGATTTGGGCGAAGGAATCGAGAGAGTTTTTCAGATCGAGCCGCTGAAATCAGCAAAGGGCCGGTAAAAGCGTAAAGGCCCCTGGAGAATCGCAAGCGAACTCCACCGAGATCTGAAGTTGCAAAGCGAGTGAAGAGGCCACCTTGCCTCCAGCCGCTAAAACGAAGTACGCAAAAGGAGACGCACCATGCCCCGTGTAAAACGGAGTACAAAACGCAGCGACCGCCGCAAAAAGATCCTCAAGCGCGCGAGTGGCTACTTCCTCACAAAGTCCAAGCTCTATCAGGCAGCACAGGAGGCCGTCGAGCGCTCCCTGATGTTTGCCTACACCGGCCGCAAGCAGAAGAAGCGTCAGTTCCGCTCCCTCTGGATCGTCCGCATCGGCGCTGCCGCCAAGCTGAACGGCATGAGCTACTCGACCTTCATCGACGGCCTCAAGAAGGCGGGCAACGGTCTCGATCGCAAGATCCTCGCCGACATCGCCGCCAACGACGCAGCCGGCTTCACCGCGCTCGCCGAGCAGGCCAAGGCCGCTCTCGCAGCCGCGAAGTCCGAGAAGAAGGCCGCCTAAGCCCGAATCGAAGAAATACGAAAAGAGGCACCGCGCCAAAGCGGTGCCTCTTTTCATTGCACGAATTATTGCCCGAAAGTCTCTGCGTATCGAAGCTAGTGTGTCCGCCGCATTACATCGAAGGTGTCAACCACGGTTCCGTCGGTTGCTGTTACGGTGACGTGGAGTTTGTCTTTGCTCGCATCGACATGGGCGACCTGGTCCTGGCCCACAACGAGCACGGGGTAGTTGTTGCCTGCCTCTCCTGCGTTGAAGTGAACGAAGCGGTGATAGTGACCGGCAATGACGAGGTCGACCTTTGCCGCGTTGGCGACTGCGGTCCAGTCGGTGTTATGCCCGTCGAGCCAGCCCCAGTCCGGCTGGTGCATGAGCACGACCCGGAACGGAGCCGCAGCCAGTTCGGGATCACTCTTTACCTGTTCACGGAACCATTGCAGCTCCTGTGCCCGATAAGGGGCCTGGCGGTTCAGGCCTGCGTAGACAGGCGTCGCGTCCGGCTTGTCCTCACCGGAGTCCATGATCAATAGATGGACCGGACCCGTGCTGCGCGCATAGAAGTAGCGGCCCTCGCCGGCTGGAGTCAGGTAGTTCGCCATGCTTCGCGCAAAGGGCCCGCGCCACTCATGGTTGCCACGGGCTATCAGCAGAGGCTTGCCGTTCAGAGCTTTGCCGAGAGGGTCCAACCAGTGATCGAAGACCTGGTCTTCGTCGGTTGCATAATCCAGGCCGTCGCCGAGATGGACGAGAAAGTCGGTTGAGGACCACGGGATGCTGCTCATCAGGGAGCTGATCCGTGGCAGGCTCTCATGGGTGTCTGTAATCAGGCTGAAGGAGATGTCCTGTCCGCTGGGGGGAAGCGTGGTCAGACTGTAGACGGCGCTTTGTGTGGGGGTTCCATCCACCGGCCAGTAAGGCTTCAATCGAACGACGGGGGTGGCCACAATGCGGTACTGGTATCGCTGCCCGGCCTTGAGTCCGGTGAGCTCGATGCGGTGCAGGGTGGTCACCGGCAGTTGGCCGAATTGATTGGCCTCTGCGGTCTGCTGGAAGTTGCCAGGACCGTATTCGATGCGCGTGATCGCAGGGACGTTCGTCGTCCACTCGATGGTGGCCGAAGTCTGGGAGGCGGCAACGGCGATGGGGCCATGCACGATGACAGCGTTGGCTTCCACCACAGGCGCTGGACGGTTGGCAGCATCGTTGGCTGCCGGTGCGGGGTGGTTTGCGAGCGAGGGCCTGTGTGGCGTGACTTGAGCTGCGACCGAGCAGGTGGCGGTCGTGACAACAGCCAGAACCATACCAAGACGATGAAGCATTGTCTGTCTCCGTGGGTATTTCGAAATGTTGCTTTGTCTTATTAATTACCACTATCGGAGAGAGAATAAATTTATTTAAGTAAGGAAAGAGAATGCCTTCAGGAGGGGAAGGGGTCCCTTACCCCATCTGCCGCCGTCGTATGCTAAGGAGGGAATTCGATTTATGTCCTTGTTACGGAAGAAGCTGCTACTGGCAATCGGAGTACTGTGTTGCGCGGCCCCGCTCTGCGCGCAGCAGATCGCCCTCACCTTCGACGACCTGCCGGAGAATGGCGAGCTGCCGCCGCACGTCACCCGGTTGCAGATCGCGCGTTCGATCCTGGCAACGCTCAAGCGCGAGAGGATGCCCCCGATCTATGGCTTCGTCAACGCAATCTCATTTAAAGACGCGCCGGAAGAGATCTCGTTCCTGAAGGCGTGGCGGGCCGCCGGGCAACCGCTCGGCAATCACACCTACTCGCATGCCTCGCTGACGGCCGATACAGTCGCGCAGTACGAGACGGAGATCGCGAAGGACGAGCCGGTCCTCAAGCGGTTCATGGGCAGCCAGGACTGGCGCTGGTTCCGCTACCCCTATCTCAGCGAGGGCGAGACGCCCGAAAAGCGCGATGCGATCCGAAGCTATCTCGACCAGAAGGGGTACAAGATCGCGCAGGTCTCGCTCGACTTCAAGGACTACCTCTGGACCGACGCCTACGTCCGCTGTGCCCAGCAGCACAACGCGAAAGAAATGCAGGCGATGGAGCAGGGGTATCTTGCCGCGGCCGATCAGTCGATCACGGTCTTTCGCCAGGGGACGCAGGCTCTTTATGGCCACGAGATTCCCTACGTTCTGCTGCTGCACGTGGGCGCGCTCGATGCAAAGATGTTGCCGCGACTTATCGCCTTGCTGCGCCAGCGTGGCTTTACCTTCGTCACGCTCCCCGAGGCCATGAGCGATCCGGCCTACAAGGAGAACCCCAACGTCGCGCTCGCCGATGGGGTACCGTTTCAGGAGCAGGTTGCCATCGCGCGTCACCTCACCTTCCCGCACATCGAAGACCGTGCCAAATATCTGGACTCCGTCTGCCCGGAGCATTGATCAGTTTTCATCATGTCAACCAGCACGTGTCCGATATGATTTAGGAGATGCCTGAGATCGAGACCCAGCAGCGCCTCACCTACAAGCAGGGAAGCGCCCGGAAGAGCGCCCCGGGCGAGGCATCTTTTGAATCGTGGGGCCGCTATCCCTCGTACAAGGCCAACATCATTCCGCTGCATTGGCAGAGTGACTTTCCCGCGGCGGTCCGTGGAATCCATGATGCCGTCCTGCCGGTTGGCCTGGGACGCAGCTATGGCGATGTTTGTCTGCTCGATCAGGGAAATCTGTTACCCACGCCGGCGATGAACCGCCTGATCTCCTTCGATCCCGAGACTGGTTTACTGACTGCCGAAGCAGGCATCTCGCTGGCGCAGATCCTCGACTTCTCCGTGCCGCGCGGGTTCTTCCTGCCCGTCACTCCGGGAACGAAGTACGTCACGCTCGGCGGCGCGATCGCCAATGACATTCATGGCAAGAACCATCACGTCGCCGGGACCTTCGGCCGTCACGTCACGGAGTTCGAGCTTGTCCGCTCCGACGGAACGGTTCTGCGCTGCTCGCCGAACGAGAACCCCGAGTTCTACGCGATGACCATCGGCGGGCTCGGCCTCACGGGGCTCATCCGCTGGGCGACGCTCAGGCTCAAGCCGATCGTCTCGCGCAAGATCGACTACGAGGGAATCCAGTTCCACGGCATCGACGAGTTTCTTTACCTCACCGAGGCGAGCAAGGAGATCGAGTACACGGTCAGTTGGGTCGATTGCACCTCGACCGGAAAAAACTTCTGCCGCGGCATCTTCATGCAGGGCGATCACTCGACCCGCCGCGATGAACTGAAGCCATCGCCCGAGCCGAAGCTGGTGTTTCCCTTCAACGCTCCCGGTTTTGCGTTGAATCATGTTTCGGTCAGCGCATTCAACACGCTCTTCTTCCACAAGCAGATGGGCAAGCGCCAGGTTGCATTGCAGGACTACGAGCCGTTCTTTTATCCGCTCGACAAGGTGCTGCACTGGAACCGCATGTACGGCAAGAGCGGCCTGTTGCAGTTCCAGTACGTCATTCCTTGGAACAACGCGCGCGAGGGAACGGTAGCGATCCTCAAGGAGGTCGCGAAGTCTGGCCTCGCCAGCTTCCTGGCCGTGCTCAAGGCGTTTGGCGATGTTCCTTCGCCGGGAGTGATGAGCTTTCCGCGCCCTGGCATCACGCTCGCTCTCGACTTTCCCATCAAGCCGGGCAAGAGCTTTCCGCTGTTTGAACGCCTCGCCGACATGACGCTTGAGTTCGGCGGCCGCCTCTATCCGGCGAAGGACGCCGCGATGACCGCCGCGCAGTTTCAGGCCTTCTACCCGGAGTGGCGGCAACTGGCACGCTTCCGCGATCCGCTCATCACGTCGAGCTTCTGGGAGCGCGTCACTGGAGAACAACCGAATCTATGAGCAGCAACGCAAATCATTCGTCACGCAAGATACTCGTTCTGGGAGCTACATCCGGTATCGCCGAGGCCACCTGCCGCATCTGGGCCTCGCAGGGAGCGAGCCTGTTTCTCGTAGCGCGCAATGCCGAGAAGCTTGCGGCCGTGGCAACCGACCTTCGCACGCGCGGCGCGAGCTTTGTCGATACGGCCGTCGCCGATCTCGACGACACGGAGCAGCACCCAGCGCTGCTGGCCCACGCGGTCAATGCGCTCACCGGCCTCGACGTTGCCTATCTCGCGCACGGCGTTCTGGGAGACCAGACACAGGCGGAGCAGGATTTCAACACTGCCGCTCACATCCTTCATACCAACCTGATGGCTCCGGTCTCGTTGCTGACGTGGCTGGCAAACTTTTTTGTGCAGCGCCGTGCGGGAACGATTGCTGTGCTGTCGTCAGTCGCGGGCGATCGCGGGCGTAAATCGAACTACGTCTACGGATCGTCGAAGGCGGGGCTGTCGGCGTTTCTTGCCGGGCTGCGCAATCGCGTCGACCGCGAAGGCGTGACCGTGCTGACGATCAAGCCGGGACCGACGAAGACGGCGATGACCGCCGGCATGAAGGGCGCGGAGAAGTTTGCCGACGTCGACAAGGTTGCGGCAAGCATCGTGAAGGCGGTCGATGGACGTGCAGACTCGCTCTACGTGCCTTTCCAGTGGCAGCCGATCATGTTTGTGATCCGGCACATCCCGGAGAGGGTCTTCAAGAAGCTGAATCTCTGAGCACCCCACGCTGCGTTGCTACTCTTCGACGCGGTGGCCGTCCTTGCTGAAGAAGCTGAGTTGTCGCCGGTAGCAGCGCTGTTTTTCCAGGTCGAAGGCGATGCAGGAGTCGAAGGGCTTGGAGTAGACGTGCAGGCTGACGCAGCCTGTCGTTCCGGCGTTCTCGATCTGGTGGATGGTCTGGAGCTTGTCGACGGTGACGATGCCGGTTCCTTCGGAGCAGGTGATGGTGCGCACCTTGTCGAGCTGGAGTTCGGTCGCGCCTCCAATGCAGTCGATGTTGACGACGTTCTGGTTCTCGGGGGTGTTGCAGCGGGTGTGGTGGTACTCGTGGGTGAGGACCTCGCCCTGCGAGATGGTCATCCATCCGAGCTGGCCGTTGTGGGTGTGGATGGCGGTCTTCTGCCCCGGCGACCAGCAGATGGCCATGACCTCGAAGAGCTCGTCGCGGTAGATGAGGTTGCGGGTGTAGAAGCTGTCGCGCCACCAGACGTAGTCGTGGAGGGCCTCGGGCCGCAGCGTGGTGGCGGCCATGTAGCTGGCGATCTTGTTCTTGGTGATCAGTCCCCGCTCCAGTTCGCGTAGTCCGGCGATGAAGTCCGCTACGCTGGTCCGGAGCGGGTGGGTACAGGCTGCGATCTCTGGAATGGGCATGGGTAAAGGTTCCTTCCGCTGAACTTTCTTCATTATCTCGCGGATGCAGCGCGCGTTCAGCAAGGATTTACATCATCTTCTTCGATTTGCGGCCTGCCATGGCGTCTGAAGACGCGCGGGTACGGTAAACTAGAACAACACGCGCATTTTCAGATTTTTTCCATCCTTAAATCATTCGACACGCGCGCAGACAGGACATCCAAACGCAGTGAGCCAGCAGATTCGCAATATCGCTATCATCGCCCACGTCGACCACGGCAAGACCACGCTCGTCGACGCCATGCTCCGCCAGTCCGGCACCTTCCGCGCCAACGAGGCCGTCGCCGATCGCGTCATGGACTCGAACGACCTTGAAAGAGAGCGCGGCATCACGATCCTGGCCAAGAACACCGCCATTCACTACATGGATTCGAAGATCAACATCGTCGACACGCCGGGCCACGCGGACTTCGGCGGCGAGGTGGAGCGCGCGCTGAAGATGGTCGACGGCGTGGTGCTGCTGGTCGACGCTTCGGAGGGGCCGCTGCCGCAGACGCGCTATGTGCTCTCGAAGGCGCTTGAGGCGAAGCTGACGCCGATCCTGGTGATCAACAAGATCGACCGCCCGGACGCGCGTCCGCAGGAGGTGGTCAACGAGGTCTATGACCTGTTCATCGACCTCGATGCCGACGAGAGCGTGCTCGATTTCCCGATCATCTACACGAACGGCAAGCAGGGCACGGCGACGATGGACCTGGCGCAGCCGGGGACAGACCTCAAGCCGCTCTTTGATCTGATCGTGAAGACGATTCCGGCGGCGAAGGGCGATCCCGCGGCATCGCTGCAGATTCTGGTGACGAACCTGGACTACTCGGACTACCTGGGCCGCCTTGCGATCGCGCGCGTCTTCAACGGCACGCTGACGACCGGGCAGGAGGTCGCCGTTTCGAAGACCGATGGATCGCTGCAGAACGTGAAGATCACGAAGCTGTTCAGCTTTGACGGACTGAAGCGTACTGATATTACGCAGACAGAGATCGGCGACATCGTTGCCATCGCCGGAGTTGCGGGCATCACCATCGGCGAGTCGATCACGAACATCGAGAACCCGGCTCCGCTGCCCTTGATCAAGATTGACGAGCCGACGATTGCGATCCAGTTCTCGGTCAACAACTCGCCGTTCGCCGGGCGCGAAGGCCAGTATGTGACCAGCCGCAATTTGAAGGAGCGGCTCGAGAAGGAGCTGCTGACGAACGTCTCGATTCGCGTCGAGGACACGGGCAGCCCGGAGACCTTCAAGGTGCTGGGCCGCGGCGAATTGCAGCTCTCGGTGCTGATCGAGATGATGCGCCGCGAGGGCTTCGAGCTGATGGTCTCGCGTCCTGAGATTGTGACGCGCAGGATCGACGACAAGCTGATGGAGCCGAACGAACACCTGACGGTCGACATTCCGGAGAGCTTCGTCGGTACTGTCATCGAGCGGCTTGGGCCGCGCAAGGGCGAGATGACGAAGATGACGAACCACGGCTCGGGCCGTGTGAGGATGGAGTTCATGATTCCGTCGCGCGGCTTGATCGGCCTGCGTTCGGAGATGCTGACGGAGACGCGCGGCACAATCATCATGAACTCGATCGCCGACGGATACGTGCCGTATCAGGGCGAGATTCCGCAGCGTCCGACGGGCGCGCTGATCTCCGACCGTGCAGGCACGACGACGACCTATGCGCTGAACGGTCTGCAGGACCGCGGCATTCTCTTTGTCGGCGACGGCACCGAGGTCTACGAGGGCATGATCGTCGGCGAGCACTCGCGCGACAACGACCTGGACGTGAACGCAGTCCGCGAGAAGAAGCTGACCAACATGCGCGCATCAGGTTCAGACGATGCGTTGCGCCTGGTTCCTTATAAGCAGCAGACGCTGGAGCAGTCGATTGAGTTCATCGCTGACGATGAGCTGGTCGAGGTCACGCCGAAGTCGCTGCGTCTGCGCAAGAAGGTGTTGCAGGCGAACCGGCGTCCGCGTAAAGGACAACCGGAGTAACCGTAGCCTGGTCAGCCGGAGACTGCGCGCCGTGTGATCGGGCCATCGCTGCGGCTTGCAGCTTCTCTCTGTAGCGAGCGGCGGCGCTGATGTTGCTGCCTGCGGCTGGGGCGATGGTTGCAGACGACGCGGCCGGGTTGCCGTGGATGAAGTGCGGCGGTGGTGTGTCTTCAGGCGCCTGCGTGGCCGTGACGATAGGTGCTTTGGATTGGCTTCCGGGTGCTTCTTCATGCTGCGCCTGCACCTTTGGTTTGCTCTCCTTGGATGTGCTCTCCTCAGCAAGACTGCGAAGGTTGCTCATGGCGAGCTTGAGGGCGGAGAGCAGGATGCGGGCGCGGGTGTTGTCGAGCGTTCCCGCAGCCACGCCCTGGATGATGCGGGAGAGCGCCTGCTGGATGGAGTGGGCGTCGTGGATGGTGGGCAGTGCGATGGTCTCGGTGGGGATGCTGTTCATGATTGCGACTCCTTTGGGTTAAAAGAGGAAGGCCCAGCCGTCGGGCTGGGCCTTCACCGCTTTCGATCTCTATATATATCTATTAGAGCAGGTGGAGCGAAACTAATCGGCACTTTGCGCCGTGTCTATATCGCCCATGGAATGTTTTGGTTACGGAGATTTGCACAGCGCAGGGGGCTTGACAGGAATTTGGCCCACTGCCGGTCACGGGCCGTAAGGTAGTATTCGTGCGAGAGAAAATTGGTCGGACCGGGGGACGCCTCAATGAGGATGAGATGGTTGTGTGCGCTCGTAGTGCTGGGTGGGGGAATAGCTGGAGCGCAGACACCGCGTCCAGAGGCCCCGGCGAGTCTGCCGCGGGTGACGGCGGGGATTCCGGTGAACTACGACGAGGCGAAGGTGGGCACGTACACGCTGCCCGATCCCCTGGTGATGAGCGACGGCAAGCCGGTGAAGGATGCGAAGACGTGGACGACGAAGCGGCGTCCGGAGATTGTGCGCCTGTTTGAGACGCAGCAGTTTGGCGTAGCGCCGGGGCGTCCGAAGGACGAGAGCTTCGAGGTAATTGAAAAAGGGACTCCTGCGTTCGACGGCAAAGCGATTCGCAGACGAGTCGATATTCATCTGTCGAAGGACAAGACGGCTCCGGTGATTCATCTGGTGGAGTATCTGCCGGCAGGTGCGAAGAAGCCGGTCCCTCTGCTATTGAATATCAGTTTTTCGGCGGCTTCAAACTCGGTGGACGATCCGGGCCTGCCTGTAGGAGAGATCTGGGAGGCGAAGACGAAGGTCAAAGTTCCAGCGACGCAGGGCCGAGCGTTTGGCAAGCTGCCTGTGGCCACATTTCTGGATGCAGGGTTCGGCATTGCAACCTTTTATTACGGCGATGTGGAGCCGGACTATGCGGAGGGCTTCAAGGACAGTATTCGCAGGTTCTACCTGAAACCGGGAGAGAGCAGTCGCGGGCCGGAGGACTGGGGTTCGATTGCCGCATGGGCGTGGGGGATGAGCCGCGTTCAGGATTACTTTGAGACGGATAGGCAGGTAGACGCAAAGCGAGTGGCGATTCATGGCATCTCGCGACTGGGCAAGACGGTGATGTGGGCGGGAGCGCACGACCAGCGGTTTGCCGCGGTGATTGCAAGCTGCTCGGGTGAAGGTGGCGCGGCGTTGAGCCATCGCGACTATGGAGAGACTGTCGCCCACCTGACTGCTCCGACACGTTTTCCTTATCAGTTCGCAGAGAACTATGGGAAATGGGCAGGATTTCCGGACAAGGCTCCGATGGATTCGCACATGCTGGTCGCGCTGATTGCGCCGAGGCCGGTGCTGCTGCAGACGGGGACAACGGATTTCTGGTCGGACCCGAAGGGAGAGTTTCTGGCCGCCGTTGCTGCGGAGCCGGTGTACAAGCTGCTGAGCAAGCAGGGTCTGGGATTGGGTGTTGATGGATGGCCTGAGGCGAAGGTGCCGGTGCTGCATGACATCGGGTATTACATGCACGACGGCGGGCATGGCATGGTGCCGGGGGACTGGGATATTTATGTGCAGTTTTTGAAGATGCACCTGGGTGAGGGGAAGTGAGGCATACCCCAGGGGCTGAAGCCCCCATTTCTGTCGAATACATAGAGGGCCAAGCCTGAAGGCTTGGCGTACCAAGAAGCGGTTCTCGCGTTGCGCGAATGCCCCAATCATGCCGCGAAAAACCGCGCTATGATTGGGGCACCCGGCCAGAAATTCGTCTATTTACTTAGCGCTTGAAGCGGCGCTGTCGTTTTTCTTCCTCAGTCAATCCGAACGGGCCACTGGGGTCTAAGGCTTGGCCAAGTCTGAGATATATGAATACCAGCACTATTGATTCTGGTATTAACCCGATCAGCATTGCTAAAGAACTATCAAATGGAAATTTGTGTCTTATCAACACAAGAAATAAAAGGTGAACGAGAACCAACGCGGACGCAATATATCTCTGAATTGGTCTCGTGAGGCTCTCCCGAAGTTGCACGAAAGAAAATGCAAATAAAAAAAAGGTCCAAAGAGCCATCTGCATGGCTGCTCTATTGGATTGCTGAGCGAAGTTGTCGATGTAGATAGCGCCCAGCCCAACTGCGCAACCAAGTAGGATTCGTGTGCCGTGTTTATTTATCTTCACGTCTGCCGATCTATAGCGGGCGCTTTCTCAAATTAGAAGTCTAATCATTCACCTGACGTGGGGCACAAAGAAAAACGGGACTGCGAAAAGCAGTCCCGCGTGATGCAATGTTCGTAAGTTTATTTGTAGCTCTTCGCGGTTTCGAAGCGCTTGTTGATCTCGTCCCAGTTGACGGTGTTCCACCAGGCGGCGAGGTAGTCCGGGCGCCGGTTGTTGTACTTGAGGTAGTAGGCGTGCTCCCAGACGTCGTTGCCGAGGATGGGGTAGTGGCCTTGTGAGAGCGGGTTGTCCTGGTTGGCGGTGGTGACGATCTTGAGCTTGCCGCCCTCGAAGATGAGCCAGCCCCAGCCGGAGCCGAACTGCTTGGCGGTGGTCTCGTTGAAGAGCTTCTTGAAGCTCTCGAAGTCGCCGAAGTCGGCCTTGATCTGGGCTGCGATAGCGCCGTTGGGTTCGCCGCCGCCCTTGGGCTTCATGATCTGCCAGAACATGGTGTGGTTGACGTGTCCGCCGCCGTTGTTCTGCACAACCTTGCGCACATCTTCGGGAATGGCGGCGAGATTCTTGAGGAGGTCTTCGGGGGATTTGCTGCCCAGCTCCGGGTGCTTGTCGATTGCGCCGTTGAGGTTGGTGACATAGGCCTGGTGGTGCTTGTCGTGATGGAGCTTCATGGTCGCTTCGTCGATATGGGGCTCAAGGCCAGCGTAGTCGTAGGGCAAAGGGGGAAGTTCGTAAGCCACTGTCGTCTCCTGTTTCGTCGGTGCTTGGCCGGTAACCGAAAGAGGCTTCGGTACCGGGCGTTCAATATATTGAGATGCCTTAAGAGACCGGCGCGATGCAACGCACCGGAGTTGTAGCAGCGAATGAATTAGAAATCCGTGACCCGGCCATGATAACGCAATCGAATGAGGCGAACGATCTTCGCCCGCGTCTTGCGAAGCGTTTTGGAGTCTAATGGACTGAATGAGCGACCTATCTGTTAGCTACCGTTGGCTGGACGATGATGGCCCGGCGTTTGGCGCGCCTGGCCTGGAACCGCGATGGACTTCGAGCAGAAAAGATGCAGTGGGGACGGCCTACTCTGCTTCGAGTCGCGTCTGGTACACGCTGTCGCATGGAACGCTCAACGAGATTTACTATCCAACGATCGACCGTCCGCAGACGCGCGACATGGAGCTGCTGTTTACCGACGGCGAGACCTTCTGCCATGAGGAAAAGCGCGATCTCGACTACGAGTTCGAGTATGTCGATGGCGACGCTCTGGCGGTTCGCGTGAAGGCGCGCGAGCGGGGAGGCCGCTACCGGGTGACGAAGGTGTTTATCTCGAACCCGCATTTTTCAACCGTGCTGATGCACGTGAAGATCGAGGGCGAAGAGCAGGTCCTGAAGCGGATGAAGTGCTACGCGCTTCTGGCGCCGCATTTGAATGGCGGCGGCGCGGGGAACTCGGCGCGGAGTATTGATGTTGCCGGCAAGCGTTGTCTGCTGGCGTGGAAGGGAAGCACTTCGCTGGCTTTGGGGGCTGACTGCGGATTTACGCGCTCGTCATGCGGGTATGTGGGATCGAGCGACGGTTATCAGGACCTGTTCGGCGACATGCGCATGAAGTGGCAGTTCGGGCAGGCTCTGGATGGAAATATCGCCGTGATGGGTGAGATCGACGTTGCGGTGAACCCGGAGTTCACCATTGCCATTGCCTTCGGAGATGGTCATCATGCGGCCCTGGCGGGGATGATGCAAAGCCTGGCAACTCCATTTGCGGACCATCTGAAGCGATTTCTGTTGCAGTGGGGAAGGGTGCAATCTCCGGAGCGGATTGTGGGAGCCTCTACCGACGACGGATATCTGGCCAGGATCAGCCACAATGTCCTGCTTGCGCATGAAGACAAGACATTCTCGGGCGCGTTTATCGCTTCGGCCTCGATCCCCTGGGGAGCGTCGAAGGGCGATCTCGACCTGGGCGGTTACCACCTGGTGTGGACGCGCGATATGGTGCAGACGGCGACTGCGTTGCTGGCGTGCGATCGCGCGGATACGGCGCTGCGAGCGCTGGTTTATCTGGCGTGTACGCAGCGCGCCGACGGCAGCTTCGCGCAGAACTTCTGGATCGACGGCACGCCGTACTGGCAGGGAATTCAGCTCGATGAAGTTGCGTTCCCGATCATTCTGGCGTGGCGTTTGTGGAAGCAGAAGACGATTGGGTCGTTCCGGGTGTTTCCCTTTGTAGAGCGCGCCGCGGCGTTTCTGGTGAAGTATGCTCCGGTGACGCAGCAGGAGCGGTGGGAGGAGACTTCGGGCTATTCGCCTTCGACGCTGGCGGCCGTGATCTCGGGGCTGGTGTGCGCGGCCGATATTGCGCGCGACCATGCGGCGCTGGAGCTTGCGGAGTATCTGGAAGGATATGCCGACTGGATCGAGGCGCATCTGGATGAGTGGACGACGACGAAGGACGGCGTGCTGCACCCGGAGGTGAAGTACCACTATGTGCGCATTGCTCCGCCTTGTCCGGGCGAGCCGTTTCATGATGCTTCGGTTCCTGTGGGATCGTTCCGCATCTCGAATCGAGGGCCGGAGGAGAGGTCGGTCTTCGAGGCGCGTGAGGTGATCGATGCCGGATTTCTGGAGCTGGTGCGTTATGGGATCAGGAGGCCGGATGACCCGCTGGTTGTCGACTCGTTGAAGGTGGTCGATCGTGTGCTGAAGAGAGACACGCCTTTCGGGCCATGCTGGCGGCGCTACAACCACGATGGCTATGGCCAGAAGAAGGATGGCGGTCCTTATGACGGATGGGGGCAGGGTCGCGCGTGGCCTCTGCTGGGCGGCGAGCGGGCGCACTACGAGCTGGCGTTGGGTAGCAACTGCGACAAGCTGACGCATGCGCTGGAGGCGTTTGCCTCGAAGGGCGGCATGTTGCCGGAGCAGGTGTGGGACTACGCGGACCTTCCTGAGGAGGGGATGTATTTCGGCAAGTCGGCGGGCTCGGCGCAGCCGCTGGTGTGGGCGCACTCGGAGTATCTGAAGCTGCTTCGCTCACTGACGGATGGCAGGGTCTTCGACAGAATCTCCGTGGTGGAGGAGAGATATGCGGTTCCGGCAAATAAGCGAAGGTTCCATAACCATCGCGAGATCTACTCTGCCGGCCGCCCCGTGAAGGCGATCAAGGCCGGGTATACGCTGCGCATCGTCGATTCGGGACACTTCAGGGCGGTATACACGCTCGACGACTGGGCCACGGTCCACGATGCTATATCGAATATGGTCGGGTATTCGGGATCGTATATCGATATACCGACGCAAGCAGGCAGGGCCGGGAAGATCATCTTCACCCAGTGCTGGACGGATGGAAACGGACAGGACCAGTGGCTGGGAAGAAATATCGAAGTTGCGGTTACAGCGGGATGAATCGCCAATCACTGCGATAAGGCAACTGTGGAGGTGCCGTGAGGTCATCTGCGCCTGTACACTGGTATTGGAACGCCTAAACTGAAAAACAGCGAAATCGAGCGCCGTCTATCCCTGCGTGCGCCGAGATGAAAGAGAAGAGGAAAAGGAAGAATGAGCGATCAGCAGACCAACCAGCAGAATGCGCTAGACCAGCTTTCCATCAATGCTCTCCGTTTTCTCGCCGTGGACGCCGTGGAAAAAGCAAAGTCCGGCCACCCCGGCGCCCCGCTTGGTTGTGCCCCGATCGCCTACCTGCTGTATCACAAGCTGATGAAGCATGACCCTTCGGACCCGAAGTGGATCGACCGCGACCGGTTCGTTCTGTCGAATGGACACGCCTCCGCGCTGCTTTATGGCGTGCTTCACCTTGCGGGCTACGACCTGCCGATGTCTCAGTTGGAGAGCTTCCGCCAGTGGGGATCACATACGCCGGGGCATCCCGAGTATGGTGAGGCTCCGGGTGTTGAGGTGACCACCGGTCCGCTGGGACAGGGTTTCGCGATGGCGGTGGGTATTGCTACCGCTGAAAAGCATATGGCCGCGGTCTATAACCGCGACGAGCACGCCGTCATCGACCACTACACGTATGTGCTTTGCGGCGACGGCGACCTGATGGAAGGCATCTCGCACGAGACGGCATCGCTGGCGGGGACCCTGAATCTCGGCAAGCTGATCGTGCTTTATGACGACAACCTGATCTCGCTCGACGGCCCGACGGAATTGAGCTTTACCGAAGACGTGACGGAGCGGTTCCACGGGTATCACTGGCACGTGCAGATGGTGGACGACGGCAACGACCTCGTCGCGCTGGAGGCTGCGATCAAGGCGGCAAAGGCGGAGACGACGAAGCCTTCGCTGATCCGCGTGCGCACGGTGATCGGCTACGGCAGCCCCAAGGCCGGCACGAGCAAGGTGCACGGCGAAGCGCTGGGCGCCGAGGCAGTGAAAGCGACCAAGAAAAACCTCGGCTGGCCTGAGGACAAGAGCTTTTATGTTCCGGAAGAGGCTGCGAAGAACTGGGCCCAGGCAAAGGCGAATGGCAAGAAGGCCCACGCCGAGTGGCAGAAGAACTTCGATGCGTATGCGAAGGCTTACCCTGCGCCTGCGGCTGAGTTTGATCGTGTCGTCAAGGGCAAGCTGCTGGATGGATGGGAGAAGAAGATTCCGACGTTCCCGACCGACAAGGCTGTCGCCACGCGTAACGCAGGTCAGGTGGTGATGAATGCGATCGAGCCGGTTGTGCCGGAGTTGTTTGGCGGCGCGGCTGACCTGACGGCCTCGACCAAGACGATCTTCAAGGACTCGGCGAACTTCCACGTCGACCCGAAGGGACGGAACGTCTTCTTCGGTGTGCGCGAGTTTGGCATGTGCGCCATGGTGAATGGAATGGCGGCGCACGGCGGGTTGATTCCCTTCGGTTCGACGTTCTTCGTCTTCTCGGACTACGCGCGCAATGCGATTCGTCTCGCTGCGCTGATGAGCGTGCATTCGCTGTTCGTGTTTACGCACGACTCTGTCGGTCTGGGTGAGGATGGCCCGACGCACCAGCCGGTGGAGCAGATGATGTCGCTGCGCCTGATTCCGCAGCTTACGGATTTCCGTCCAGCCGATGCGAACGAGACGGCTGCCTGCTGGCAGCTTGCGCTTGAGCGCAAGAGCGCGAGCTTTATGGCGCTTTCGCGGCAGGACCTGCCCGTGCTGGATGCTGCGAAGTACAAGGTGCTTGAAGGCGCGAGGAAGGGTGCTTATGCACTCGACAACTCGGGCAAGGACATTATTCTGATCGCAACCGGCTCCGAGGTCTCGCTGATTCTGAAGGCGGCTGAAGAGTTGAAGGCTGCAGGGATCAACGCAACGGTTGTGTCCATGCCGAGCTTCAGGATATTTGACGAGCAGGATGCAGCTTACAAGTCGAGCCTGCTGCCTGAGAACACACCGAAGCTGGCAGTGGAGGCCGGTGCGACGATGGGCTGGTACAAGTACATTGGCCACAACGGCGCGGTGATCGGGATCGATCGCTTCGGCGCTTCGGCTCCGGGACCAATTGCACTGGAGAAGCTGGGCATCAGCGTTGCAAATGTTGTCGAGCATGCCAAGAAGCTGGTGAAGAAGTAGGGCTTTCCCGAACGCAGGAAACGCATGACACAGGACGAAGCAAAGCGGATGGCAGCCCGGCACGCGCTGGAGTTTGTCGAGGATGGAATGTCGCTGGGGTTGGGCAGCGGCACCACCTCGGCGATCTTTATCAAAGAGCTGGGGGAGCGGGTCAAAGGCGGGCTGAAGGTGCGGGGGATCGCGACTTCAACCGCCAGCCAGACGCTTGCGGAATCGCTGTCGATCCCGATCACCAACTTCGATGAGACGCCGGAGCTGGATCTGGCTGTTGACGGCGCAGATGAAGTTGGGCCGGGACTCGCGTTGATCAAGGGCGGCGGCGGCGCGCTGCTGCGCGAGAAGATTGTAGAGAGCGCGGCGAAGAAGTTCATTGTCATTGCCGATTCAAGCAAGCTGGTGAAGCAGCTTGGCCGGTTCCCGCTTCCCGTTGAAGTGATTCAGATGGCGTTGCCAAACGTAACCCGGAGGCTGGAAGCGCTGGGATTGAATCCAAGGCTGCGCCACCACGCAGATGGTTCCCTGTACATTACGGACGAAAACAACTTTATCCTCGACTGTGCTGCGGGCGAGATTCCCGATCCGGTGAAGACTGCTGCCGACATCCGCGCCATCGTGGGCGTGGTGGAGCATGGGCTGTTTCTGAATATGGCGTCGTTCGCGCTGATTGCGAGCGATCAGGGTGTAACGAAGATCGTTCGATGACGTTGGGGCTGCCCTGTGACCGTTGTTGAGCGTTGCATCGAGAGACAAGTAAAGAGCGTCATATAAAGATATGTCAGCCGCTTCAACCCCCAACTCGACCACAGCTACCCGCACATGGTTTATTACGGGTTCGTCGACTGGTTTCGGACGCCTTCTTGCCGAAGAGGTGTTGAAGTCCGGAGACAAGGTCGTAGCGACGGCGCGCAAGGTTGAGCGGGTCGCCGATCTGGAACAGAAGTATCCCGGGAGGGGCCTCGCGCTGCCTCTCGATGTCACGAGGCAGGACCAGGTTGACGCTGCTGTCGCTGAGGCGCTGAAGCGCTTCGGCCGCGTCGATGTGCTGGTCAATAATGCTGGCTATGGCGTTGCCGGCGCTATCGAGGAAGTCTCCGAGGCAGAGCTCGGGCCGATGTACGAGACCAATGTGTTTGGCCTGCTGCGCGTGACGCGCGCGTTGCTTCCTCAGATGCGGAAACAGCGCAGTGGACATATCTTGAATCTCTCCTCGATTGGGGGGCTCACTGCGAGTCCTGGCTGGGGGCTTTATCACGGCACGAAGTTTGCTGTGGAAGGTCTTTCTGAGGCGCTTGCGCACGAGATTGCGCCGCTCGGCATCAAATTAACGATTGTGGAGCCAGGGCCGTTCCGCACGGATTTTCTCGGGCGTTCGGGAGTAGAGGCTGCAACGAAGATAGATGACTATGACAAGACCGCCGGTAACGCTCGCCGCTATATGGCGGAGCAGGATGGCAAGCAGCCGGGCGATCCGCTGAAGGCTGTCGAAGCCATGATGCAGGTTGTGAAGACAGAGAACCCGCCTCTGCGTCTGTTGCTGGGGGCAAGCGCACTCAAACGCGTGCGAGACAAACTGGCGGCATGGCAGAAGGAACTCGAAACCTGGGAATCAGTGGCGTTAGACGCGGATTTCCCTTCAGGTAGCTGATTTCAAAGTTTGAATCATGCCGTTTTCGAATGGCATGCAACGGAAGAGCGAATTAACACGGCGTTGCCGTACAGCAGGAAAGGAATACGAGATGGAACTTGGACTGATTGGCCTTGGCAAGATGGGATTCAATATGGCGGAGCGCCTGAAGCTGGCGGGCCACAAGGTTGTCGGCTTCGATTTCAACAAGGATGCAACGGCGAAACTGACGGCGACGGGGTCTCTTGGCGTGGATTCGCTGGAAGACCTGGTGAAGAACCTCTCCGCGCCGCGGGCCATCTGGATCATGGTGCCTTCGGGCGACCCAGTGGACCAGACGATTGCGAAGCTCGAGGCTCTGCTCACGCAGGGCGACACGATTATCGACGGCGGCAACTCCAACTACAAGGACACGCAACGTCGCCATGCCGAGGTTAAGGCCAAGGGATTTGAGTATGTCGATTGCGGGACCTCCGGCGGCGTGTGGGGATTGAAAGAGGGCTACAGCCTGATGATTGGCGGCGACATGGGGCCGGTCGATCGTCTGAAGCCGATCTTCGAGGCGCTGGCACCATCGCCTACGGAAGGCTGGGGGCATGTTGGACCTTCCGGTTCAGGACACTTTGTGAAGATGGTGCACAACGGCATCGAGTACGGCCTGATGCAGGCCTATGCCGAAGGCTTTTCCATCTTGAAAGCGAAGCAGGAGCTTGACCTCGACCTGACGCAGATTGCGCATATCTGGCAGAAGGGTTCGGTCGTGCGCTCGTGGCTCCTGGATCTGACAGCCGACGCGCTGGACCAGAACCCGACGCTGGCTGGTCTTGAGGCGTGGGTGCCGGACTCGGGCGAAGGGCGCTGGACCGTCACGGAGGCGATCGACCTGAACATTTCAGCGCCAGTGATTACGGAATCGTTGATACGGCGGTTGCGTTCGCGCGAAGAGAACAACTTTACCGATCGCATGATCTCGATCATGCGCGGTGCTTTTGGCGGCCATGCTGTTAAGAAAGCGGACTGAGAAACCGGACAAGAAAAGTTAAGAGAAGAGGGTAAATCGAAATGGCTACGACACAAGTTCAAGTTTCTCCCGACAAAAAGAAAGCAGCTCAGAACGAGCGCACGCCCGATCCCTGCATCGTGGTTATCTTCGGCGCTTCCGGCGACCTGACAAAGCGCAAGCTGCTGCCGGCGCTCTATCACCTGGAGCAGGCGAACCTGCTGCCCAAGGACTTCGCCGTGGTCGGTGTGGCACGCCGTCCGCTGGAGCAGAGCTTCGCTCCGGACATGAAGGAAGGCATTATTGCGGGCGGCGGTGTGGAAGAGTCTGACCCCAGGCTTGCTCCCTTTATCGACCGTGTGCAGTATCACGCGATGAACTTTGACGATGCAACCGGCTACGATGCTTTGAAGAAGAAGCTCGCAGAGCTGGATGGCAAGTTCAATACGCATGGCAACCGTCTCTTCTATCTGGCGACGGCGCCTGAGTATTTCTCGGACATCATCAACTATCTGGGCCAGCATGGCATGGCACAGCCTGAAGCAGGCAAAGACGGGACGGCTCCCTGGGTCCGTACCATCATCGAAAAGCCGTTTGGTCACGATCTTGAGTCGGCACGTGCGTTGAACGATGAGGTCAACAAGGTCTTCCATGAGGACCAGATCTTCCGCATTGATCACTATCTCGGCAAGGAGACAGTGCAGAACATCCTCGTTTTTCGTTTTGCCAACGGCATCTTCGAGAACGTATGGAACCGCAACTATATCGACCACGTTGAGATCACTGCGGCGGAATCGATCGGTATCGAAGGCCGCGGTCCGTTCTATGAACAGGCCGGCGCTCTGCGTGACGTGATGCAGAACCATGTGATGGAGCTGTTGAGCTTCGTTGCGATGGAGCCGCCTGTATCGTTCCAGGCGGATGCCGTTCGCGCCGAGAAGGTGAAGGTGTGGAAGGCGATCTCGCCGATTCATCCGGCTGATACGGTTCGCGGACAGTATGGGCCGGGCATGGTCGATGGCAAGGCTGTTCCCGGGTATCGCCAGGAAGACCGCGTACATCCGCGTTCGCAGACTGAGACATATGCCGCGGTGCGGGTGGAGATCGAAAACTGGCGCTGGGCGGGTGTGCCGTTCTATCTGCGCGCCGGTAAGCGATTGGCGAAGCGTGTCACGGAGATCACCATCCAGTTCAAGCAGCCTCCGATGCTTCTGTTCAAAGGCGGCGAGTGTCACGACAGCGACGCCATCAAGCCAAACCTGATCTCGATGCGCATCCAGCCTGATGAAGGGATCTCGCTGCGGTTTGGCGCGAAGCTGCCGGGGCCGAGCATGGACATTGCGCCGGTGCAGATGAACTTCAGCTATGCCGATGCGTTCGGCAAGTCCTCAGCGAATGGCTACGAGCGTTTATTGCTCGACGCGATGCTGGGCGATGGCACCTTGTTCGCGCATCGCGATGGCGTCGAGGCGACGTGGGCGTTGATGACGCCGATTCTGAAGGCATGGGCGGAGACGCCGGTGAAGGACTTCCCGAACTATGCCGCCGGAACGTGGGGTCCATCTGCTGCCGACGCGCTGCTGGAGTCCGAAGGACGTAAGTGGCGTAAGCTCTAGCTCGATTCGATTTGAGGCCTCGTGTGGTTTGGCGCTGCTATTGTCAGCGGCGACCGCCGGGGCCTCCATCGTTGAACTCCTGGAAGTGCATCAAATTTAGAAGAGGAAGATCATGCCGCGTCCGACTGCAGTTACCTATCGCGTGTTTGCCAACCCGGAAGATGTTGCTGGGGCGGCTGCTGAACTTTTCACATCGTCGATTGCATCGGCAGCAAAGGCACGCGGCATCGCCCGCGTGGCAATCTCAGGCGGTACGACACCGAAGGCAATGTTTTCGCTACTGGCTTCAGAGCCGTTCGCCAGCCAGGTGCCATGGGACAAGCTGGACCTGTACTGGGTCGACGAGCGTTGCGTTCCACCCGAGGATGCCGAGTCGAACTACCGCATGACGCGCGAGGCGTTGTTATCGAAGGTGCCGTTGCCCGCCGACCGCATCCATCGTATGGAAGGCGAGCTGGAGCCTGAGGTCGCAGCGGCGCGGTATGAAGCTGCTATCCGCAACGGGTTCAAGCTGGAGGGCGCGCAAACCCCGACGTTCGATCTTGTGCTGTTGGGAATGGGCGATGACGGTCATACCGCTTCGCTGTTCCCGCATACCGAAGCGCTGAATGACATGACTCACATTGTTGTTGCGAACCATGTTCCGCAAAAGGACACGTGGCGCATTACGTTGACCTGGCCGGTGATCAACCAAGGCAGGGAGGTCGCTTTCCTGATTGAGGGTGACAAGAAGGCACAGGTGTTGCACGAAGTCTTTCAGGGGCCGTATCAACCGGAGACCTACCCGTCGCAGATTATTCGTCCGGCGAGCGGAAAGTTGACGCTCTTGCTCGATGCCGCCGCAGCGGCTAAGCTGCCAGAACCAGAAAATGGGACCGGAACTCTGGAGCTGAATAGATGATTCTTGCTGGTGATGTTGGCGGAACGAAGGTCCACCTTGCACTCTACGATTTCACCGGCGGTCAACTTCATCCGCTGCGAGACCAGAAATTTCCGGCTCACCAGTTCAATTCACTGGATGAGATCGTCAATAAATTTCTTAGCGGCGACGCAAACACGCCGGCGACGCAGCGAGATGCAATTCTTTCGGCGTGCTTCGGTCTCCCCGGGCCTGTGCGCGATGGGCGGCTTAAGCTGACCAACCTGCCATGGACGCTCGACGTGCGCGACCTGTCACGCTCGCTGTCGATCCAGCACGTCTTCCTGATCAACGACCTCGAGGCGAACGGCTACGGAATTCCGGAGCTTGCTGCGGACAGGATCTACACGCTTCACGAAGGCGATGCGAATGCGACAGGTCATCGCGGACTCGTGTCGGCTGGCACAGGTCTTGGTGAAGCTCTGTTGATATGGGATGGCAAGAAGCATAACCCGATCCCATCGGAGGGCGGTCACTGCGACTTTGCGGCGCGTTCCAATCGAGAGATTGCGATGCTCGAATACCTGCGCAGCAAATTGAAGGGGCGTGTGAGCTTCGAGCGAGTGGTTTCGGGTCTTGGGATCAAGAACATTTACGAGTTTCTACGCGACGTTGAGAAGATCAACGAGCCGAAGTGGCTGTGCGACCGCATGGCTGCGGAAGATCCGAATGTCGTTATTGGAGAGTGCGCGGAGGATGGCTCCAGCTCTCTCTGCTTCGAGACGATGAAGAGCTTCGCTTCGGCATACGGCGCGGAGGCGGGCAATCTGGCCCTGAAGGCCCTGGCTGTTGGGGGAATCTACCTCGGCGGAGGCATCGCTCCGAAGCGATTGAAGACGATGCAGAACGGCTTCTTCATGCAGGCGTTTCTCGATAAAGGCCGGATGTCGCCGCTGCTTCAGTCGATACCGGTCCGAATCATCCTGGACGATTCGTGCGCTCTGCTTGGCGCTGCGGCCTACGCCGAGGCGCGCGCCGCCGAGATATGCGGCGTGTCGGAACGGGCGGCTTCACTGTGCTAGGCCGCGCGGCATGTCACAAATCTCCAGCGAATATGCGGTCTTTTGCATGTAAGGCCACTGGGATTTGGATATTCTAGGTTGGATATGTTTCTGAAGAACCGTCGTTGCCGCCTCCTGTTTGCTCTAACTGCATTCATATTTACTGAAGGCTCAAACCTTCATGCTCAGCGCTTGCCTGAAGGCATTCATCCCGAACACTACTCTCTGACGCTTACACCCGATCTGGCGAAGGCGACGTTTGCGGGCGAAGAGATAATCGATGTCGTGCTGGACCAGCCTGCCAGGGCGGTCACCTTGAATGCGGCCGAGATCGAATTTCTTTCGGTGAACGCGGGGTCTCAGCGGGCGGAGGTTTCGCTCGATAAGGACAAGGAGCAGGCGACGTTCATCTTTGCCAAACCATTGGCTGCGGGAAGGGTCAGGCTCGCAATCAGCTATACGGGCATTCTGAACGACAAGCTGCGCGGGTTCTATCTTTCGAAGACAAAGAAGCGCAACTACGCTGTCACTCAGTTTGAGCCTACCGATGCGCGCCGCGCCTTTCCGAGCTTCGACGAGCCTGCCTTGAAGGCAACCTATGACATCACGCTGGTCGTCGATGCGGGAGATACAGCGATCTCGAATACGGAGATCGTCTCCGACAAGCCCGGTCCTGTTGCGGGAAAGCATACGATCAGTTTTGCGACAACGCCAAAGATGTCGACCTACCTTGTAGCGTTTCTTGTGGGTGACTTCAAATGCACGACAGGCAAGGCCGATGGCGTGCCGATACGAGGGTGCGCCACGCCTGACAAAGTGGATATGACGAGGTTCGCTGTGGAGAGCGCAGAATACATCCTGCCTTACTACAACAAGTACTTCGGCATTAAGTATCCGATGCCAAAGCTCGACATGGTTGCGCTGCCCGATTTCGAAGCCGGCGCGATGGAGAACTTCGGGTGCATTACCTATCGCGAAACCGACCTTCTGGTTGATGCGAAGACCGGGGCCATTCCCGCGAAAAAACGGGTTGCTGTCGTTGTTGCGCATGAGATGGCGCACCAGTGGTTCGGAGACATGGTGACGATGCAGTGGTGGGACAACCTCTGGCTCAACGAGGGGTTTGCGTCATGGATGGAGACCAAGCCGGTTGCGAAATGGAAGCCGGAGTGGAACTTCCCACAAGACGATGCGCGCGACCTGGATGCAACGCTGAACCTCGATTCGCAGCCGACGACACGCACGATCCGGGCTCGTGCAGAGACACCGGACGAGATCAACGAGATGTTCGACGGCATCGCTTATGGCAAGGCGGGGGCAGTGCTGGGTATGGTGGAGAATTACCTGGGCGAAGAGGTCTTTCGCCAGGGAGTGCACAATTATCTCGCTGCCCACCTTTACGCCAATGCGACGGCAGAGGATTTCTGGAATGCGCAGACTGCAACCTCGCATCAGCCTGTCGATCGCATCATGCAGAGCTTCGTCACGCAGCCCGGCGTTCCCTTGCTGACATTTTCACAACATGATTCAAACGGGACACCGCTGACTCAAAGCCGGTTCTTCCTGTCGAACGCAGGCAAGAGCGGCACGGCGCAGCAGTGGACGCTTCCAGTATGCGTGAAGACGGCAGGCAAACCTCTTTGCCAGGTCGTTGCGTCGGGCGAGACGATGCTTCCTTTACCGGTGGGCACGTCGATGCCGTTCTTCTATGCAAACGCCGGAGCGAAAGGTTACTACCGCACGGTCTACACCTCAGACCAGCTTGCGGCGATTACAGCAAGAGTTGAAACGGGTCTTTCGGCGCCGGAGCGTATCAGCCTGATCGGCGACAGGTGGGCGCTGATCCGTTCGGGTCAGGGAACAGCAGGCCAGTTCCTCGACCTTGTGCTTGCGCTTAAGAACGATTCAAGCGGCATGGTGATGGAAACGGCGCTCGACAAAGTGAAGTCGATCTATGCGCGCATTGCGACATCGAGCGACCGCGAACGGCTCGCAGAAGTGCTGCGCAGAGAGTTCGCGCCGGGCTATGCTGCGCTCGGTAAACCGTCGAAGAGTGAATCGTACGATCGTCAGCAGCTACGTGCCGAGTTGATGAGTCTTCTCGGACTCGCGAAAGATCCTGATGTTCTTGCCGAAGCGAAGGAACTGGCGAACCGCGCCTATGGTCCCGGGGCAAAGAAGGACCGTGGACTCGATCCTATCCTGGCCAATGAAGCCATTGCCATTACCGCGGCCAACGGCGATGCGGAGTTCTATGAGAAGGTCATGGCGGCGAGTAAAGACCAGAGCGATCCAGGCGCGCAGGCCGATGCCTTGCGTACTCTTGCGCTCTTCCGCGAACCGTCTTTGGTGACGAGGACGCTCGACTATGCAGTCTCAGGCCAGGTGCGCAACCAGGATAGCTGGATACCTATGACGATGCTCCTGACCGGTCTCAATACCCGTGAGCAGACGTGGACATATATCCAGAAGAACTGGGACAAGGTGCATGCCCAGTTCACAACAAACTCCGGCGGGCGGATTGTTGGAGCAGCGGGCAGCTTCTGCTCCGCTGAGAAGCGCGACGAGGTTGCATCCTTCTTCGCAACGCACAAGGTAGATGCAGCAGAACGCACGCTGGCCAAGGCGCTCGACAATATCAACGACTGCGTGCATCTCCGCTCTGCTCAGGAACCCAGCCTGCATCAGTGGCTCGCGGTGCAGGCAAAGCGGTGAGTTCGCAGACGGAAGTAACGGCCGCACGTCCGTCGGCGGTGCGATTGTGGGCGCCTGCAATCTCAATGACGCTGCTGGGCCTGCTGAGCTACGTCGATCGTAGCGTGCTTGCGATCCTGAGCCCGACGATCCTTGCCGATCTTCATCTTTCTGCGACGCAGTACGGCTACGCCATTCTGGTCTTCAGCCTCTGCTATATGGTCTCCAATCCCATCTGGGGGCTTTGGATGGACCGTGCGGGCCTCTGGGTCACAACGCTGATTGCCGTGCTGGTGTGGTCGCTTGCTTCAGGTAGCCATGGGCTGATGATGGGCTTCGCTGGAATGTGTCTTGCGCGCGGCGTGCTTGGCTTTGGCGAGGGCGCGACCTTTCCGGCGGGCCTGAAGACGGTTACCGAGACACTGCCCGCGGAGAAGCGTTCCTTTGGGTTGGGCATTGCTTATAGCGGCAGTTCGCTTGGCGCGGCGATCACGCCGCTGATCATCACGCCGATAGCCATGCGCTGGGGCTGGCGCGCGGCATTTGCGGTCACCTCGTTGTTTGGGCTTGCGTGGATATGCCTGTGGTTCGCATTGAAGAGGAGTGGATTGTACGCAACACCGGCGGCGAGTCCCAGGGGCGGAGCAATCCTGGAAGATCGGCCGCCTTCATCGCGTTGGAGCCGCGATCTCTTCGCAGCGGCAGCCGCGTACGGCCTGGGAGCCGCGCCGCTGGCGTTTGGCTTGTATGCGGCGCCGCTGTATCTCACACATGTTCTTCATCTCAGCCAGGCATCGCTAGGGCATCTGCTATGGCTGCCACCGGCTGGGTGGGAGGCCGGCTATCTGATCTTTGGCCGTCTGGCAGACCGCAGGCGCGGGTCTGCCACATTGCAGGGTATGCCTCTCAAGCGTCCGGGTATCGTCTTTCTGATGCTGTCTGCGGCCAGCCTACCCATTGTGTCTGCTCCTGCTCTCGCGAGAACAGCCTACCCCGTTGCAGGCATCGTGGCCCTCTTCTTCTTCGAGATGTTCATCGCTGGCGGCTTTGTGGTCTTCGCCCTTTCTGACGGCATGGCAGTCCTTCCGAAACGGAACTCCGCGTTTCTAGCGGGCATCTGTATCTCGGCCTGGGCACTGGTTACCGGTGTCCTGATGCCGGCAATCGGTTACCTCTTTGATCATCTTCGCTATGCAATGGCGTTTTGGATGGTGGGTTGCATGCCGCTGGTAGGGATGTCCCTTTGGCGGCTTCTCCGAACGAACGCGCCGGACGCTTCAAATGTTTGATTCCCATTGAGTTCCATGTGCCGGAAGAAGCTGTCTTATAAGAGAACTGCATGCAATCAGGCGGCGAAACACCCCACAAAAGTGTTAACTACCTGCACGGATGGTGCGTTGACTTTGATTTCCGGTGCCCGTAACTTTCCCAAAAGAGGACACCATGAAGAAACTATTCCTGCTTCTCGGCTTCACTATCTTCCTTTCGGCAGCCCTCCCGCTCCATGCCCAGGGTGGAGAGATCACTAGTGGGACCTGCGACAACTCCCCGGAAAACCCAACGATTGTTCTTGCTGTTGTCGGTTCGGCTGGCGCCTTCCTCGCTTCGGCGCGTGCACGCATGAAGGCTCGCCGCAACATGAGCACCACTAACGAAACGAACGGGTAGTTTTTCTCCTCCCCGTCTTGCCATCTGTTCAAAGAGATTCGCATGTCAACCATTCCGGCGACCGACCTTCGCCCACATCTATCTCCATGGGCCCGGCGGCTTTCGCCGCCTCAGACCGCGTGGCTCGCAGCGGGCCTCGCGGTCCTCGGTCTATGCAGTCTGCGATCGACAATAGGTTTGCTGTGGTACATCTGGACCACGGACGCGCTCAAGTCGATCGGTATGCTCATCCCCGTGGTCAGCTTTGTGCTGATCATGAGGGCGTGGCGGACGCTTGAGTGGGAGATGGAAGGAAGCTGGTGGGGGCTGGCAATCCTGGTTGCGGCGGTTGGCGCGGTTCAATTCCGCGAGCGGGCGATTCTGATCCTTGTGCTCAGTCCGCAATGGAACATTTACCTTCCTCCGCACTCGCTTGTTGCCTTCGGCTACACCGCAGGTGTTGTGCTCTTGTTTGGAGGGACCCGTCTTTTTCGAGCGGCGCTCTTCCCCATCGCGTTGATGTGGTTCGTCAACCCGATCCCTCATATCTTTAACGTCCTTGTCGATCTGCCGTTGCAGCGCGTCTCCGCGCATGTAGCGCGCGCCTTTGCCATGGCATTAGGTCAACCGCTTTCGCCCGATCAGATGCGCCTGATGTTCACGCCGAGCTACGGAATGTTTATCGCTCCGGGCTGCAACGGGATTCGCGGCGCCGTTACGATGGGCTTCGTTGCGCTGGTTGCCGGCTACGTCTGCCGTTTTCGCTGGAAGTCCCATGCGGCCGTGGTTGCCGGCGCTGTGCTGCTTGGGTATGTCTTCAACTTCGCGCGGCTCTGCCTGCTTGTCATCTACTACATCATTGGGCTTCATCTCCCACGACTACAAAACAAGGCGAAGCTGGCGGACTACATCATTGGGGCGTGCCTGTTTCTGCTTGCCACGCAGATTCTGTTTTTCGTCATCCAGAAACTGGGCAGCAAAGCCAAGCAGCCTGACCCGCAACCCGGCGCAGCGGTTGCGGCCACTGCAAACTCCGCGTTCTTCCTGCGCTTTCGCCTGGCGGTGATGGCGGTTATCGCGTTCTTCGGCTGCTACGGCACCGCGCGCGCGGTGATCCACGATATCGCCACAGACCCTTCGCAGACACGTACGAGCGCGACTTCGCAAGGCGTCTTCCCGGAACACATCGGCACCTACACCCTGGTGCGGACGTGGAATGAGAACCTGGTGACCGGTCCGCTACTGTTTCATTGGGCAGAGTATGCGGCCGCAGGTGAAGGAACGCACATATCTGTTGGCGTCTCGCCAGAGATTGGTTCGCACGATACGCTGATCTGCCACTCTGCACGCGGCGAAGACCCTTTGTGGAAAGACCAGCTCAACATCTCAATGGCAAATAAACAGGCCGTGAGCTTCAGTGCATCTCTCTATAACAACGGGGCCATTCAGTATCTTGAGGCAACGACAATATGCAGTGGATCTCATTGTGGCGAGTATTCGAGCGACCGTCGCAGCTTTGGGCTGGTCTACAGCAAGCCTGATACGCATGCCCTTCTGTCGCAAGATCCGCAACGCTCTATCCCCATTCTTCTGAAGGCAGAAACCCTCGACACAAGATCGCTTCCAGAGGACGCTCAAAAGCAGTTGAGTGCTGACATAAAGAACTTTTTGGGTCAGACTGACCTGGATGTGCTTGTCGGTCCTTACAGACGCTAGTTGCAACCTGTATCATTGATATACCTCTCCAGATGAAGTCCACACAGCGCACACTGGCTCTTTTTGTCCCCTTCACCTTAAGCAGCATCCTGTTTCTTACCGGGTGTGGCGCAGGGGTGATCTCCGATCCTCCCGTAACGCCGCCGCCTGTAACCACGGTCTCGGTGCTTGTTTCGGGGAAGGTGCTGGCCGGGACACAGCCTGTTGCCGGAGCGAGCGTGCAGATTTACTCCGCAGGAGCTTCTGGAAACGGGGCGGGGGCCAGCGCTCTGCTTGCAACACCTGTCACAACAGATGCAACTGGCGCTTTTGCGATTACTTCAGGTCTCACCTGTTCTTCTGCTACGCCGATGGTCTATCTGGTTGCTCGCGGAGGAAAGGTGGGTGTGGGCGCCACGAACGATGCCATCGCTCTTGCCGCAGCCGTGGGCGATTGTACGAAGCTCTCGACGACGACAACAACGGCCTTCACGGTGAATGAAGTCACGACCGTCGCGTTTACCTGGGCCTTGTCGCAGTTTCTTTCGACAGGCGGCAATGTTGGCGCAAGTTCTACGAACGCTCTCGGTCTTGCGAACGCGTTTGCGACTGCCGCGAATCTGGTCGATGCGTCGCAAGGAAAGGCTCCTGGCGCCACGTTCCCATCCACTAGTAAATCGCCTGCTCCGAAGATCAATTCGCTGGCCAATATGTTCAACGGCTGTGTTGCGGCAACTGGGGCCAGCGCCTGCAACTCTTTGTTCGGTGCCATGACGGGAAGCTCGCCGGCTCCATCGAACACGCTGGACGCAGCGTTCTGGATGGCTCGCAATCCCGGCGTCAATGTTGCGGGGCTCTATTCTCTGTCGGTTTCCAGTACGGCATTCACTCCTGTGCTTTCTTTCGCACCTTATGACTGGACCATTGCAATCAATTTCACAGGCGGAGGGATGAATGCTCCGACAGGTATCGGTGTCGACAGCCAGGGCAACATATGGGTTGCGAGCTATTGGGGAGGAGCTTCAAAGTTTACTCCAACAGGATCGCCAGTCTTTGCTTCGGGAATTACCGGTAACGGACTGCAATCGTCGTTTGGCCTGGCCATAGATAGTCAGAACAATGTCTGGATCCCAAATGGCGATAGCGCTGCTGGGATCAATGGCAAGCTTGGTTCTGTAACCGTATTGAACTCGAATGGGCAGGCGATCTCGGGCCCAAATGGTTATATCTCCGGCGGCTTGAACTTTCCCGTTGCCGTTGCGCTGGATACAAATGGTACGGCGTCGGTTCTCAACTTCCGCAACTCTCGGGTCACGCAGCTGTCCAGTGCAGGCACTCCACTTTCAGGCGCAACGGGCTATGGTGCACAGTCAATGGCATTCATTGTTTCGATCGCAATCGATTCCAACCACAATGCCTGGATCGGCAACCAGAATGACGAAACGGTGACTCGTCTCTCTGCCGATGGGACTCAATCGCTGGGTGTCTCCTGTTGTAGTGGCCCACAAGGACTCGCAATCGATCAGCGTGGCTATATTTGGGCTTCAAACTTTTACGCCGATAGCGTTAGCCAGATCTCCAGCGCCGGGACAGTTGTTTCTCCCGGTTATACCGGCGGAGGCCTCACGAAGCCGCAGGGCATTGCTGTCGATGGCTCGGGTTCGGTCTGGGTTGCAAGCCGTACGAACGTCGCTGGAATCGCATACCCTGCCCTGACGCAGTTTGCAGGCTCCGCAACAACATCTCCCGGCAAGGTCCTCTCGCCGGCTTCCGGCTGGCTGCTCGATGGCGGCATGTTACAGCCCTACTCGATTGCGATCGATGCCAGCGGCAATGTGTGGGTGACGAACTTCACCAACGATGCGAAGTATGCCAACAGCAACTCGATCGTCGAGCTGGTGGGAATGGCTGCTCCGGTAAAGACGCCCGTGATCGGGCCTCCGCAGGCTCCCTAGCCTACATCATTCGAAACCGCTCGCGCATCAGCCGCTGAAAGCGCGGACGCCAGATCAGGTCGTAAGCCAGTTCTTTGCCCGGGAACATCGCCAGCGCCGCCCGGCGCGAATCGGCGATCATCTGAGAAGCTTCATCGATGCTGAGCGTGGAGTCCTGTGCGATGACCTGCATCACCATGTTCATCATCATCTGTAGACGCCGAATCAGTTTTCGTTCTTCTGCCTGCTCTTCTGCTGTCGGCGTTACAACCGCGTTGCCGGCCTGATCGACATTCTGCTGTTGCTCCATGGATAATTCAGCCTCCACGGTTCCACATTACTCCTATCGCTGTGATTCGGTACTGAGGCGCTGACACAAGGAGAATCTGCTTGTGCACTCTCTCGCACATGGCTCAAATTTATTGAGCGCCAAGCACCTCGTGAATCGTGCCATCGCGATCAAGCAAAAAAGTCGTCAACCCAAACTCATCTGTGCGGAAGAGTCTTGTCCCGTCTGAAGCGACACGCTGGATGATCTCTTCGCGAGGATGGCCGAAGGTATTGCTCTTGCCGACAGAGACGATGGCGTCCTTCGGAGCGAGCGCTGCAAAAAAATCAGGCGTTGTCGACGATCTGCTGCCGTGATGCCCGATCTTGAGCAAAGTTACAGGTGCGAGTCCGTGCATCACCATCGTTTGTTCGCTCTGAGCCTCGGCATCGCCTTCCAGAAGCACCGAGGCATCTCCGTACTCCATGCGGAGAACGAGCGAGTCGTTATTCGAGGGCTGCCCCCAATTCGCATAGTTCGAATCAGGCGCGAGCACCCGAATGTGTGTGCCTGCCCATTCGGAGTTGTTGCCTGTCCTTAGATGCCGCACCTTCACACCAAGCTCGCCTGCTTCGGCGATGAGCGCGCGGTACGCATCGGAATCGGGATCTATGGCAACCCATAGCTCGCGGGGAAGAAAATTCCTCATCACGGCAGCCATCCCACCCATGTGGTCGCTGTGCGCGTGGCTCAGTACCATTACATCAAGCCTTCTGATCCTGCGGGACCAGAGGTATGGCGAAACAACTTCCTCGCCGATGTCAAAGGTTCCTGTGGCAGCAGTTGCCTCATTCAGGCCGCCAACCGGGCCGCCCGCATCGACCAGCATGGCACTGCCTTCAGGGCTTACGATCAGTAACGAGTCACCTTGGCTGACATCGATTGCAGTGACTTCGAGCTTGCCGTGGAGCACCGCTGCGGGCTGAGGCCACAGCACAGCCAATGTTCCCAGCGGCAATGCGATTAGCGCAACCAAGGCCCACCGGTTGGAGCGACGGACGGCCCAGATACAGAAAGCCCATACCGCAATCGCCAGCAGCGCAATCAAGAGCGTTGGCCCGGGAACTCTAAGATCCGCTGCCTGCACACGGCTGACACGCGCGATGGCCTGGCCGATCCCGTGCAGCAACAATGCAGTTGCTGCCGCGGGCATGACCGCCAGCCAAGGCGAAACCAGCGATGCTGCAAATGCAATAACAGCTAGCGGAGCCAACAAGCCGATGATCGGCACTGTCAGCATATTTGCGGGGAGAGCGAAGATCGTCGCTCGATGAAAATAGAGCGCCATGGGGAGCGCCATCACCAACTCTGCGACGAGGCCAATCAATGCCAGCTCTGCCATCCACAGAACGATGCGCAGGACAAGCGCGGGAAGGGCATAGGTCCATCGACCGAAGACGCCAGACATCTCTTCGCCCCACAGACGCAGCATCACACGAAGCTGCGCAATTCCTGGCGCCAGCACTGGGTCCTGCCATAGCTCATTGAGGCGTCTTGTGGCTCGCGCAAACGGCATAAAGCTGCGCTCACCCAGAGGCACTGCAATTCCTGCGATCGCAAAGATGGCAAGAAACGTCATCTGAAAACTGGCTTCGAACAGACTTGCCGGAGACCAGACCAACTCGGCAAGCGCTGCTGCGCCCAACGCATTCAGCACGCTACGTTCGCGAGAGAGAAGCCGGGCAATCAGAAAAACCGTCGTCATAAACAGGGCCCGTTGTACCGGCGCCCCAAAGCCCGTCAGCAAAGCATAGGAGGTCATCAGCGGAATAGTCACGGCCGTCGCGAGCCACTCCCGAATACGCAACCTGCGAAGCAGCCAGAGAATGATGCCGGCGAGAAGCGCTACGTGCATTCCCGAGACGACGAAGAGGTGAAACGAGCCTGTTCTCTCGAAGCCAAGTCGTAGCGAGTGATTCAAGCGCGTTCGATCGCCGAAGAGCATGGCGTTCAACATTCCCGCATCGTCTTCTGTAAGTGAAAGCAGCGATGGAAGTCCCCGATTGACCTTCGACCGCATATAAGCAAGCATCCGGTTCGATGCCCAGTTTTGCACGGCGAACACCCTGCATCGCATGTCTGCCTGGCCGCTTGCAAGAATGTGAACCTTTGCAGCGCGTGCAGTGGCATGAGCGCCAATGCCCTGTGCCAGCAGATAGTCTGCATATTGCCATGCTCCTGGATCGCGATAGCGCTGCGGCTCTTTAATCCGCAAAGGCATCTCGACAACATCGCCGCAATGCAAAGCAGGAAGAGGATGGTCATGCGCGATAACGGTGGTTCTGACTCCGCCGGTCATCGGGACCATCTTCGAGATGTCAGGCGTGACCTCTTCGATGGCATTCACTGCAATGTCTACCGAGACTGCGTCCGACGCATCAGGCTCGCGTTCGATCCACCAAGCAGGATCGTTGTCGCGGTCGGCCACCATGTTTCGCGCAGGCAGTTCACGCACGCGGACTATGCGGCCGCGAACAGTGCGGCTCAGGCCGTCGGCATATTGAAGCAGATCGTGTTGCGTGGCAGGTACAGGCCTTAGTTGCCAGCACCATACTCCGGCCGCTATCCACAAGGCGGCTAGAGGAAGAGTGGCAATCCGCAACGATCGGCGTAGAGCGATCGTTGTGATCATGGTGAGCGATACAACGGCGACAACGATCAAGGGAGCCGCAATCCAGTTGCGCGCCACCGCTATGCCCGCTGCAAACCAGCAGGCTGCCGCAAGCAGCGGCATCCTGCGAAACCGCAGTGGTTCTATCGTCGTGGCCCAATACCGCTCCGCGTGGCCCGTCAGAACTTCGCTCCCTGTAACGAATTACCCTGCTTGTTTCTCAGGTCTTAGTACGGCGACGGTTTCCTGGTGAAACGTCTGGGGGAACATGTCCACCATGTGCAGTTCGTGCAGCTTGTAGCCGGAGTCTACCATCTGTTTCAGGTCGCGACCCAGTGTTGCAGGGTCGCAGGAGACGTAGACGATCTCATGGGGCTTCACTCGCATGAGCAGGCTACAAGCTTCTTGCCCGATACCGGCGCGCGGTGGATCGACGACAACCAACTCAGGCCGATCTCGTTCGAGAGCGGCTTGCCTCAAGAATTCGACGGTCGTTGCTTGCACCGCCCTTCGGCCCGGGCCGCGAAAGCTGCGGACAAGGTCGGATGCCGCTGCTTCCACGGCTACGACCCCTGTAAAACTTTCTGCCAGTCGCTGCGAGAACAACCCCACGCCTGCGTATAAGTCCCACGCGAGCTTTCCCGCTCTGTTTGCCGTAACCAGTGCGGCAAACGGCTCCAGCAGCGCGCGATTCACCTGAAAGAAGCTGCCGCGGGTTACCCAATAGCTTTTTCCACCTACGGGATAGCTCAATCCATCTGCTCCCCAATGAGACAGCGGTTTGATGCGCTGGGTCTTTCGGCTACGGCCGTTGCCCTCGATCAGTGCAACGCCAGCGCCTGTCAGTTCAGGAAGGGCGGAATGCAGGGCTTCACAGAGGCCACTGAAATCCGCTGCCGGTTCTTTGCGCAGAAGCAAGGTCAACTGCAGCCTGCTTTGATCGCGATCAGTGAACAGCTCCACCTCTTCTGCCAGCCGCACCCATTGCAGAGCCGCTCCTTTGAGTGTCAGCAGCGCCTCTATGGCGCGCCATAGAATTGGTGAGGCAATCGGGCACATGTGTACGGGTAGAAATTCAGTGGATGCGCGCCGCAGGTAACCTGCGCGCAACCTGCCGTCGATCTCCGCGACGCGCAGCCTTATGCGGTTTCTGTACTCCCACGGTTCGCTCGCCAGCAAGTGAACGTGCGGCAATGATGTGAGGCCAGCGCGTTCAAGCGTCTCCATGAGTATTCCGCGTTTGATCTCCAGTTGTGCAGGATACTCTGCGTGCTGGTACTGACATCCGCCGCAAGCGCCAAAGTGAGCACACTTTGGCGAAACGCGATCTGTCGATGGTTCCTGAACAGCATCGAGGGATGCTTCTGCGAATCCACCTTTTTCGCTATCGAGACTGGCTTCGACAACCTCTCCGGGCAAAGTGAATGGTACAAAGACGGCCTTGCCCTCTGTCGAATGGGCGAATCCGCTGCCGCCATACACGATTTTTTGAATTTGCAGTTGCATCGCGTGTGGGTTATCCCAGCCTCATATAGAAAAGGCTCAGCCGCGGCAGACCGTGAGCTTCGAGCAGCCTCTTTTGCAAAAACTGCTGCTGCACCTGTTTGATCTGCACAGCCTGCATCTTTCCGCGATACGGTGACAACTCATGTGCTGCCTGTTCGCGCAACTGGGTCAACTGTTCTTCACTGGTTGCAGTCAGCAGGCCAGCGAAGAGCTTTTCTTCGAGGACCGTTAGCGTCCGGTCCATCTCTTCAAGATGCGGTGAGGGTCCGGTTCGCGCGTTCGTGGCCAATGCGCGCAATCTCGCGACGATCTCCTGAGCGACGGCATCCGCAGGCGCTCTCAGCTTCACAGCTTCGATGATCCCCGCGTTGTCTTCAAGGTAGGCTGCGATTCGCTCAGCTTCAAAACCGCTCTCAGGCCCTGATGAATCCTCAACGGAGGATGCTCCGATCGCCGCTTCCATCGCCTGTTCGGTAGATTCCATGACACTCTGCGCGCACCATGCCAGGCCGTTGATCTTGCGCGTTCTTCCGCTTGCGCGTCTCAGCTTTTCGTCGTGTTTGTCGAAGGCATTGTCGATACCGCGCAGCACGGCCTCAAGCGGTATGCCGCCTTCACGCCACGTCTCGATTAAAGCCCAGTCCAGCGTCGAGAGCATGAGCAGCGAGCCGCGCCGCTGCTGGAAACGTTCTTCGATCTCCGTGAAGTAATTGAAGTAGTTGCGCATTGCTGTAACTACGCTCCGCGCTTCCTGTTCCTGTCCAGGCTGCGTTCGTAGATGATGCGCAGGCCATTCAGGGTCAGCATCTCGTCGACGACACCGATGTACTTTGAGCCGCCGGCGATGAGTTTCGCGAGGCCGCCGGTGGCCACAGTCTTTGTCTCCGGTCCAAGCTCAGCGATCATGCGCTCCAGAATGCCGTCGACGAGTCCGATGTAGCCGTAGTAAAGACCGATCTGCATGTGGTCGACTGTGTTTGTTCCGATCACCTTCGCGGGCTTTTTAATGTCGATGCGAGGCAATCGCGCTGCTCGCGCAAACAACGCATTGGCAGAGATACCGAGTCCTGGGGCAATCGCGCCGCCAATGAACTCGCCTTTTCTGGAGATCACATCGAACGTGGTAGCAGTGCCCATGTCGACAACGATGGCCGGGCCGCCATATTGCTCGTAGGCTGCCGCACAGTTGACAATGCGGTCCGCGCCTACCTCTGAAGGATTGTCCGTCAGGACTGGAATTCCGGTTTTTACTCCAGGCTCGATGAACAAAGGTTTCACGCCGAAATAAACCTCGCATGCTTTCCTCATCATCGAATCGAGTGGCGGCACGACAGAAGAGATTGCTACGCCTGTTACGACATCCGTCTTCAGGCCACGCAACTCGAACATCTGTCGCAGCAGCATCCCGAACTCATCAACCGTCTGTTCCCTGGGGGTTGTGATTCGCCAGTTCGTGACAACCTCAGCTTTGCCGCCGTCACAGCCAAGCTGAAATAGTCCAATCACAGCATTGGTATTGCCTACATCGAGTGCCAGTAGCATCTTCGCTCTCCCGCCTCGTTATTGCTTATTCAATTTCGCGCACGCCGCCTGAAAGCACCGTACGTTTCACGCCATCATCGCTATCTACCTTCAGAAATCCTTGTTCGTCGAGACCGGCCGTTACGCCAGTATATCCCCCCATCTCATCAACTCTTACTCGCTTTCCGCGTACCCAGGTCGAGGCCTCGGTGAAACGCTCAAGCAAATCGCTTGTCCTATGTGAATCGCGCGCAAGCCGCAGTACCTCTTCATCTAAATCACACAGCAACGACGCCAGCAGTTGTTCACGGGATATCGTGTGCCCGCAGGCTATCCGCAGGGATGTGGCCAGTGCCGCGAGATCTAAAGGAAAACTCTCATGGTTCAGGTTGATGCCTATGCCAATCACGGCATACTTCAGTGAAGCCGGCTTGTTGCGTTGCGAGGGAGAGACGGCAGTCTCTACCAGAATTCCACCACATTTTTTGCGGTGGATCAGCAGATCGTTGGGCCAACGAATGTCAACGGTGAGGTTTGTTGTTCTTTCTATGGCGCTTCTCACCGCCAGCGCGGTCGAGAGCGATAACCTGAGCGCATCGTTTGCAGGCAGTTCAGGCGCAACCAGCGCACTCACATACAGCCCGTCATCCGGCGACGAGTGCCATTGATGTCCACCGCGCCCGCGCCCGGCAGTCTGTTCATCGGCCACCCATACTCCGCTTCGCGCTCCATTCTGTGCAGCCTCAAGAGCAAGCGTATTCGTCGAGCTGACGGAAGAGTAGTGCTGCACCTGCGCGGCAAACTGTGTTCCAGCTATGCTCGCGCGCACCGATTCAAGGTCGAGTTGCATCGCGGTCAGTAGACATCCGCCGTGATGCGCATGCTGAGGTCCACGGCAATCGCCGAATGCGTGAGCGCGCCAACCGAGATGAAGTCGACACCCGTCAGCGCATACTTGCGCACCGTCTTCAGGTTCATGTTGCCGGATGCCTCGACTGGCACGCCGGGCAGCGCGCTGCGAATCTGCTTGACGGCTTTTTTTACCTGCGTCGGCGTCATGTTATCCAGCAGAATCGATTCGGCCCCTCCGGCAATCGCCTGTTCAAGCTCAGTCTGATTGCGGACCTCCACCTGCACCACCTGACCAGTCTTACGGGCCTTCAGCGTTTTCTCAAGCACGAGAGGAAGCCCGCCTCCGAGCGAGATGTGATTGTTTTTGATCAGGATGCCGTCTTGCAGATCGAGGCGATGATTCGTGCCTCCGCCACAGGACACGGCATATTTGTCGAGCACTCTCAGCCCAGGAATCGTCTTGCGAGTATCAAGAACCTTCGTCTTTGTCCTTGCCACAGCCGTGACGAACTGATTGGTCAGCGTTGCAATGCCACACATGCGCTGCATCAGGTTCAGAATCACGCGCTCGGTCGAAAGCAGCGCCGCGGCATTATGCCTGATTACCGCGAGCGGCTGGCCAGCGCGTACTTTGACACCGTCAAAGATCTCCGGGTGACTGATGACCTCGAACCTCCCCACGGGCTGGCTGTGCATCTTCGCAAAGATATCCAGAAATACGGGGATGCATCCCAGACCCGAGACCACGCATGGTTGTTTGGCGATGATCGTCCCCGAAGCGCGCAGCTTCGGATCGATCGTCAGCGAGGTGGTGATGTCATTGGCGGCCTTGTCTTCGGCCAGCGCTGCTTCGAGGATCGCCCGTATCCGTTTGCTCTTCCAATCCATGCACTTAATCCTAAACCTGCCGGCGCGTATCCTGCTCACAATCAATAGCAAAGCCTGCCCGGTTCAATGTTCTTCCAGGACAGGTCTATAATCCCCGCTTCATAGGGAGGTTCCGATATGCCAATTGATCGCAATCCAATCGCCGACAACAAGGAGATTGCACACCGCTTCATGGACGAGTGCTGGAACCTTGGCAAGATGGACTCGTTACGCGAGATGGTCGCAACCGGCTGCCGTATTCACGATCCGGTCTTTCCTGCGCTTACCTCTGGCGCAGGCAATTTTGCGCGTCATATCTCGATGTGCCGGAACGGCTTTCCCGACCTGAACTTCACAATTGACGACACGATCGCAGAACGCAACGAGGTCGTGCTTCACTGGACTGCTCGCGGAACGCATCGCGGCGTCTTCCTCGGCATGCAACCGACGAACCGCAGCGCTACTGTTTCCGGAACCAGCATCTTTCGTATCGACGACTGCATGATCGTCGAGATGTGGGCCGACTGGAACCTGATGACGCTCATGAACCAGTTAGGCGCCGCCGTTCCGCAAAGAGTCGAAGCGAAGGTTTGACTCCGTTCCACCAAAACGGATGGGGCGTGTGGCTCTGCTCTCCGCAATCACGCAGAGGGCAGAGCGTTCAACGCAGTCCTTGCCTTCTCATAAAGCATTGTTGTCTCAGCAGACTGCTTCCGCAGCCCTTCGACGATGTGTGCCGGGGCCTTCGCCATAAAGGCCTCGTTGCCAAGCTGCTTTTCGGCAGCAGCCAGGCCCTTTTCGAGCTTGGCCATCTCCTTCGTCAGCCGTTCGCGCTCGGCCGCTACGTCGATCTGCCGCTCGTAGACAACGGCAACGTCGAAACTCGCTGTGGCTCGGGCGGTGCTGCCTGAAAGCGTCTCAGCGGAAAAACCAAGCTCCGACACGCGGGCCATCCTTGCCAGCATGTCGCGGTTTGCATCGGCCAGCGCAAGGATACGATTCTCTGCGTGCAGTTTGATAGGCGTGGCTTCCTTCTCCGGAACGCCAAGTTCCTTGCGCAGCGCGCGTACGGTTGTGATCAACTCCTGGAGCGTTGCCATCGCGGCAACAGACGCGGGATCGGCGGCGAAATCATCTGCCTGTGGGTAGCGTGTCAGAGCAATCGACTTTGCAGGAGGATTGCCTTCGTACAGGGCATGCCAAAGCTCTTCAGTCAGAAATGGCATGAACGGGCTCAGCAGTCTCAGCGCCGCTTCAAACGCTGCGACCAACGATGCCAACGTCAATGCCGTCGTTGCATTCTTCTCCGTGCCTTCGCCAAACTCCAGCCGCAGCTTGACCAGCTCCAGATACCAGTCGCAGAACTCACCCCAGAAGAACTGATAGACAGCGGCGGCGGCCTCGTCGAAGCGGTAATCGGTGAGCGCCTTATCGACCTCGCTCGTTACGGCGCTGAGGCGGCCAAAGATCCATCGCGTCTCCAGCGGTGTGTCAGATGGAAGCTCAGGCACAGTCCCGCTGGCGAGCATGGAGACCTTGTAGCCCGCTTCCTTCGCGCGGTCGATCTGCACAAACAGAAACCGCGCCGCGTTCCATATCTTGTTCGCGAACGCGCGATACCCTTCGGTCCGCGATTCGCTGAAGGCGATGTCTGTACCAGGCGAGGCCATGCTTGCCAGCGTGAAGCGCACGGCGTCGGTGCCATACTTTGTGACGACCTCGATGGGGTCGATCACGTTGCCCTTGGTCTTCGACATCTTCTGCCGGTCCGCATCGCGCACCAGGGCATGAATGTAGACCTCGCGGAACGGCACAGCGTCTTTCAGCGTGCGCGGCTGGAATCCGCCAGCACCGTCGGGCATCGGAACGTCGAGCATGAAGTGGCAGCCCAGCATCACCATCCTCGCCACCCAGAAAAACAGGATGTCGAAGCCTGTGACCAGAACGTCAGTCGGATAGAACGCTGCCAGATCCGGCGTTAACCCATTCGATCCCGGCTCGCCCGGCCAGCCGAACGCGGTGAAGGGAAGCAGGCCGCTCGAGAACCATGTGTCGAGAACGTCCGTCTCCTGCGTTAGATCGCTCGATCCGCATTTGCCGCAGGCTTTTGGCGTTTCACGAGCGACAGCAATCTCCGCGCACTTCGCGCAGTGCCATGCAGGAATGCGGTGGCCCCACCATAGCTGCCGCGAGATGCACCAGTCGTGGATGTTCTTCATCCACTCCTCGTAGGTCTTGCGGTACTGGTCGGGAGTGAACCGTATATAGCCTTTATCGACGGCCTCGATGGCCTTGTCGGCGAGTGGCTGAATCTTAATGAACCACTGCTGCGAGAGCCGAGGTTCGATCACCACTCCAGTGCGCTGGCTCAGGCCGATCGAAAGCGTGTGGTCTTTTACATCAACCAGCAAGCCTTGTGAGCGAAGGTCTTCAACGATCTTCTCGCGTGCAGCATATCGCTCCATGCCGTCATACGGCGATCCCGGCAGGGCTACGTGTGCTGTCTCATTCAGGATCGACAGGTTCGGCAGTCCATGCCGCTGCCCGATGGCAAAGTCATTCGGGTCATGTGCAGGAGTCACCTTGACCGCGCCGGTGCCGAACTCAGGCTTCGCCCAGTCGTCTGCAAGAATCGGGATCTCACGCTCAGGGCTGCCGTTGACGCTGCTTAGCGGCAGCTTCACCAGTTTGCCGACGAGCGCCTTGTAGCGGTCGTCCTCGGGATTCACAGCGACAGCCACGTCGCCGAGCATCGTCTCCGGGCGCGTTGTCGCAACAACGATGGAACCCGTGCCGTCGGCCAGCGGATAACGCACATGATAGATCTTGCCTACGCGCTCTTCGTGCTCCACTTCGAGATCGGAGACGGCGGTCTGAATCGCGGGGTCCCAGTTCACGATGTAGGCGCCGCGATAAATCAGCCCCTGCTCCCACAGGCGGACGAAGCACTCCTTCACGGCGACGCTCAACCGATCGTCCATCGTGAAGTACTCGCGGCTCCAGTCGACGCTGGCACCAAGCCGCCGCATCTGGTCGAGAATTGCGCCGCCGTAGACGCCTTTCCACTCCCAAACACGTTTGATGAAGGCGTCTCGTCCGAGCTCGCGACGGTTCTTTCCTTCGCTGGCCAGTTGACGCTCCACCATCATCTGCGTGGCAATACCCGCGTGGTCGGTGCCGGGGACCCAGACCGCGGTCTCGCCGCGCATCCTGTGCCACCGCGTCAGGATGTCCATCTCCGTCTGGTTCAGCATGTGGCCCATGTGCAGGCGGCCCGTCACGTTGGGCGGGGGCAGCAGCATGGTGAACTTCTTCGACGCATCGCTCGTACTCTCTGGTGTGGCGACGTCGAACAGGCGTTCGTGGACCCAGTATTCGGCCCAGCGTTCTTCAATAACGGACGGATCGTATGCCTTTGGCAACTCGTAACTCATGTCTTTTAAGCGTAGCATCTGAGCGGTAAGTCTTTGTCCTGTGCCTTGGTGGAAGAGCTTGTCGCGTCTTGCCGCTGCCATACATTCCACTACGAGGTTCCAATGCCCGGAAGATCAGGAAAACTGATGCGCCCCATCCTCTCCCTTGTCCTGCTACCCGCGCTCGTTGCGTTACCGGCCTTGGCCAAAGGCTCCCATGGTAACGATCGTGCGAGCTTCGGCAACGCGATTGAAGTGCCCGAAGGAGAGTCCGTTGGTGACATCGCCTGCGCCTTCTGCTCTGTACACGTCCGTGGCGAGGTGACCGGCGATGTCGCCGTCTTCATGGGGTCCGTCGATGTGGAGCCAGGCCATTCGATCGCCGGAGACACTGCAATTGCCGCCGGCGATCTCCACCTCGGTGAGGGCTCAGCCGTCAATGGCGATGTGGCCATCGTCGGAGGCGATGCGAAACTTGCGGAAGGCGCCTCCATCCATGGCTCCCGCGCCATCCTGCCTCCTCCTCTGGGAACGATCATTCTTCTCTCGCCGTTGCTGATTCTTGCGGGGATCATCTGGCTGATCGTCTATCTGGTCCGGCGCAGCCGCTACCGCTTTCCCGCCTACCCCCAGGGGGGTGGAATGCAACCACCCCGTATCCGCTAAAGCTTTTGTCGTGAGCGTCTATCGTTCAATGGAACCTGATGGGGGCGGCTAGCGTATCTGACGATTGCCGCGGGTTGCTCAGGCCGCAACCGCGCATGTCTTTGAACCTCTTCGGGAGCAGAGCTGTGCTATCAAAAGCAATCCGGTTCCTCGGCCTCGTCCTTCTCGCCTCTCTACCGGCGACTCACGCCCAGGCGCAGGGTGGCTCCCGCACCTACTTCAACCAGGACATCTTCATCGCCCAGGGACAACAGGTCCATAACGCAACCTGCATCTTCTGCTCCGTTCAGGTGGAAGGCGACCTCACCGGACGAGTGCTCGTTCTGTTCGGGAATCTCAATGTTATTGGTCGCGTCGATGGCCGGGCAACGGTCATCGGAGGGAACGCCGTCATCGACTCGCAGGCCCGCATTGGCGGCAATGCTCTTGTAGTCGGCGGCAACGCCGTCTATGAGACCGACGAGTCGATTTCAGGCAATGCCTGGGTCATCGGCGGACATCTGTCGCCCGTAGGCGGAGTTCGGCCACGCACATCGCATCGCGCCTCGTTCAGCCCGTATGTCTTTTCTGGCGCTGCTATCGCGGCCTTCCTTCTTCTGTCGATGCTGTTCATTCCCCGGCGACGCTCTGAAGAGGCCTGACCCATATCGGAAAAGACGAAAGCCCCGGAGCATTCCGGGGCTTCAGCCGCTAACGGGGATCTGTTTAGAAAGGGTTGATCTTTCCCAGGCCCTTCTTTTTCTTGTGCTTGCTTGAGGACTCCTCGTCCTTGTCATAGGTTGGCTTCGGCGCCTTCTTCCCATTGGCCGCAGTCGCAGGCTGTCCAGGAGCCTGGGCACCGGGAACCACATCGTTGATCGCATCTGGAGCCGCGGCAGGCTTTTCAATCGGAGGAGCGGCCACGTTGTTCACCGGTCCAACCGGTTTCAGGCCTCCCATCGGGTCGGCTGCCGGAGTTCTATTTGCTCCCGGTGTCAGGACTTCAACCCCCATCGCATTGGCTCCGCCGGAGGCAGGGGCCGCCGTCGTGGTTGCGCTCGGCACGTTCGTCATTACAGCGCCGCTTGCACCATCTCCCGTTCCTGCGCTCGGAATATCCTGCAATGCCAGGGGAGCGGCAGGGGCTGCGGGCTGGGCAGGAGCAGAGGGCTGGGCAGCAGCAGCCGTAGCAGGCGCCGCGCCTTCAGCGGGCTGCGTGCCGGACGTGGTTGCGGCCCCGGGATTCTGAGCATTCTTATAGTCCTCGATGATCTGCTTGGTCACCGACGGCGCCAGGGTAGGTTTGGGGTCGATCATCGCAGGCTCGCCGGAGTGGGCGGCCATCACAACGTCCGGACGGCGAAGGATCATCAACATCGCACGGCTTTGCAGGCTGTACTGTCCGCGGCTGTTTTCCAGCGCGGCGCTGGCTGCTGCCTGTTCCGGCGTCGGTGTCGGAATCGGAAGGTTCATCGCCGCAAGACGGTCGCGTGCATCCTCGACGTGCGGCGCGGCAGAGTGTTCGAGCGCTACCTTGCGGTAAGCATCCGCAGCCCGTCCCTCGTAGATACTTACCAGCCTGCCCTTTGCATCTTCGCTCAACTGCTTTTGCGCACGGATGATCCGCGCCTCGGCTTCATAAGCATCGCCCAGAGCTACCAGCGTATCGTCCATGTGGCTGTACTGCGGGTACGTGTCGGCAACCGTCTGGTAGCGCGCGATCGTCGCGGGCCAGTTCTCGCGCGACGCGTAGTAGGAAGCGATGTCGGCCTCGCGTGTGGCAAGAACCTCCTGCACCTCACGCAGACGCTGCTTGGCCTGCGGCACCAGCGTCGAATCCGGGAACTGCTGCAGCATCAGGCGATACTCCTCCTGCGCGTGCAGGGCCTTGGAGTAGTCGCGGTCAGGCTTGTCCATCTGCCTGAAGTAGATGTCGCCCACGCGCATCTGGGCCTCGGCAGCCTCGGGGGCGTTGGGGAAGAAGGTGATGAAGTCCTTGTATTCCTGCTCGGCCTGCGTCAGGGCAGCCGTTCCGCCTTCGCGATACCAGCTGTCCGCGATAGCAAGCTTTGCCTTCATCTGGTACTGCGAATCGGGATAGGTGTTCAACAGCGTCTGCAGGTCGAGACGCGCAACGTCGAAGTGCCCCTTCTTTGTAGCTACAAGGGCCTTGTCGTAAAGCTGGCGGTCTGGCAGCTTGGCGTCGGCAGCCGCAACGGCATCGGTCTTTTTCTCCGCTGCCAGGCGCTTCTTGGTGTCCTTCGACTGAACGACCTTTTCCTCTTTCTTCTCTTCCTTCTTGCTCTTTTTAGAAGGCGATGCCGATAGCGTTACCGACTGCTGCTGCTGTCCGTTGGCATCGGTCGTCGTCTGGGTTGAGCCCGTCACCTGCGCGAAGGCGCTCGACGTTACGATAAGCGCGGCAACAGCGATACCGGCGACCATGCCAGCCCTGAGGCTCGGGAAAAACGAGACGCCTGGGAAGAAAGAAGAGCGACGATTCATCAGCTAAGACCTCACATCCGCCTCGCACCCTTGGGGGCGCTCAGGCTCGCTTCTATTCTAGTCTTTCCTGGCCTTGTCCGGTTCGGCAGCGCGGGCTAATTTCAACAGCCTCTTGGCGTTCTGCTCGGTTTTGCCCTTGCTGAAGACAGCCGATCCCGCAACCAGCATCTCGGCTCCTGCTTCGACGACTGAGGCCACCGTATCGTGAGCGATGCCGCCGTCCACTTCAATGCGAAAATTCAGCCCCATCTCCTTGCGTAAAGCGGCGAGGTAGGTGATCTTTTCCACCGCAAGAGGCAGAAACCGCTGCCCGCCGAAGCCCGGATTGACGCTCATGATCAGCACATAGTGAACCATCGGAAGGACTTCAATCAGCGTGTCCACCGGCGTCGCGGGGTTGAGGACCACCCCGGGGAGCATTCCATGGTCAGAGATCAGTTGCAGCGTCCGGTGCAGGTGGCGGCAGACCTCCTGGTGGACGCTCAGGAGATCGGCGCCTGCTTCGGCAAAGGCGGGGATGAACTCGTCCGGGTTCTCCACCATCAGGTGGCAGTCCAGGGGCAGGTTCGTCACGGGCCGCAGGGCCTGCACCATCGGTGGCCCAAAGGTGATGTTCGGCACAAAGTGGCCATCCATCACATCGACGTGAACGATGCTTCCCCCGCCGCGCTCTGCGGCCTTAACTTCGTCGGCAAGATGCGCGAAGTCCGAGGCCAATATGGAAAATGCCAGTTCGATCAAGTGAATGCTCCTGTGTCCGAGTCTACCAGCCGGGGACGGGCAGAGAGCGGGATCAATCGGCGTCGTTATTCTGCCGGGGAACGATGGGCACTACCCGTTCCACATCGGGGCGCCCTTCGTGTAAAACGCGGGTCTTCACATCCGTCGCGATCTTCTTTGCTGCCTCGCGTTGCACATCGGGAAGAGGCTTCGGATCGCCAAGCACAGCTCGTGCCGCCCCGCGCAAGATACGGCGCATGGGCCATGCCCCATCGGCATTCGGGAAAAAGATCTCGCCAACGCGCTGCTTCTCTGGCCGATAGTACCAGCGACGCAGCAGCGAGAGATGGTCACTGAGCAGCGCAATGTCGCTGGAAGGCTTTGCCTGCGCCTCCAGCCTGCCGAGAACTTCTCTTGTGCGGTCCTCCGGCGAGTCGCTCTTATCGCCGGCCTCTCCCTCCAGAGGCACCGCCTGAAGCATCAGCGGCTGGGCGAAGAGCGAGCTGCCGACGCTGGTCTGCTCCTTAACCGCACGAACACCCAGGGTGGAGAGACGCTCCGGCCCGACGATGCAGCCCGCTGCAAGCAGGAAGACTGCCGCATCGGGTGAGTCGTCTTCCACAGAAGCCCGTTGCACGATCACGGCGCGCAGATTTGGAATTGACCGAACAAGTTCATCGGCAAGCTGTGCAGCGGCTTTTACTTTTTGATGTTGCTCGTGCAACTGCGCCGCCTGCTCAAACTCCATCTCCTCCGAAGCCCGCTCGCGTTCGGCGGCGATCGGCGAGAGCATACTCTCGCCGCGCGTGTCGAAGAAGGCTTTTACTGCGGCAGCTTCATTGGCATATTGCTCCGTCGTACAGGCCTGTTTGCACGGCTCGATGCACTTCTTCATCTCGCCATAGACGCAGCCTGGATGCTCTGGATAAGGATGCAGGTCTTCGTGGCAGCGGCGGAGCTTGAAGAGATCGAGCACAGCATCGCAGTAACGTTCGGCGGCAGCGCGCGAAGCGAAAGGGCCATACATCTGTGCGAGGCCGCGCTTTGAGAGCCGGTTGGTTGCATAGACGCGAGGGAAGGCGTTCTCCATCGTCATGCGTAGGACGGTCGGCGTGTGCAGCCGCAGCCTTCTGCGCGCTTCTGCGTAACCGAAGATGCTGGCCGCCGCGCGATACAGCGTAAGCGTCGATTCAAACTCGGAGCCTGCAACCGTGTATTCGATGCGGACAACGCGGTCGCGCAGATTCAGGCGCTTCGATTGCGATTCAGGCGGGGCCAGCAGCCGCTTCATGCGGCGGCGAAGATTGGCAGTGCGCGTCAGGTAAGGCTCGGAGTTTTTCTGCTCGCCGTAGAGAGCGAAGACGCCGGGCAGCGCTGGAACCGTGCGGAGAATCTCCTCGGCTTGTTGCGACGAGAAGTCGACTGCCGTTGCGAATTGGAAGTTCGACGCCACGACACAATCTTATCCGCGAACAAGAGTCAGGCGTTGAGCCGGCTAAGCGCCGGCGACCGTCATGCCCTCGACGCGGATGGTCGGTGCGGCGGCTGCGCTGCGGAAGACAAGGTCGTTGCCGATGGCGACGATGTTGCGATACATGTCCTTCAGGTTCCCGGCGATGGTGATCTCCTCGACCGGGTAGGCGATCTCGCCGTTCTCGATCCAGAGGCCTGCGGCACCCTGCGAGTAGTCGCCGGTGACGAGGTTCACGCCGAAGCCCATCGTCTCGGTGACGTAGAGACCGCTCTTGACGTCGCCGATGAGTTGCTCGGGGCTGCATTCGCCGGGCTCGAGGTAGAAGTTGTGTGCGCCGATGCCGGGGTTTCCGGCGAGGCCGCGCGAGGCGCTGCCGGTGGAGCGCATGTTGAGCTTGCGCGCCGTGTAGCTGTTGTTGACGTAGGTCTGGAGCACGCCTTTTTCGACCAGCACGGTGCGCCGCGTAGGCAGACCCTCGCCGTCGAAGGGAGCAGTGCCGAAGCCGCCGATGCCATCGAGCATCATGGTGCCGTCGTCGACGATGGTGATGTTCTCGCCCGCGACCTGCTTGCCGAGCATCTCGTCGAAGAAGGTGGCGTGGCGATAGATGGCGTCGCCGTTGGCGGCGTCGAAGATGTTGCCGACGATCCCGCGCGCGATCTCCGGCGAGAAGACCACAGACGCCTTCTGCGTGGGAACGCGGCGGGCGCCGAGGCGTCGCAGCGTGCGCTCTGCGGCGATGCGGCCGATCTCTTCCGGAGATTCGAGCTTCGACGTTGTGCGCGAGCTCGAGTACCAGTAGTTGCGCTGCATCCCGCCCTTCTCGTCGATCGCGATGGGAGAGACGGAGAAGCCACAGTAGCTGCGGCGGTACTCGCCGGTGAAGCCGCGGGAGTTGGTGAGGACCTTGTAGGAGGTTCCGGTGTCGAAGTCGGCGCCGGAGGAGTTCTGGATGCGGGTGTCGAAGGCCATCGCGGCGGCCTCAGCCCGGCGGGCGATCTCGATGCGCTCGGCGGGAGGCTGCTGGTTGACGTCGTCGAAGTAGAGCTTGAGGTCGCCCTGAAGCTGGCCGAACTCTTCGCGCTCGGGCAGACCGGCGAAGGGGTCAACGCTGGTGATCTTTGCCAGGGTGATGGCGCCGTCGACCAGCCGGGCGATGCTCTCGTCGGAGAAGTCGGAGGACGAGGTGGTTGCTGTGCGCTGGCCGAGAAAGACGCGGAGGCCAACGGCGCGCGAGCCGGATTCTTTGAGAGTCTCGACCTGGCCGAGGCGAACGCGAACCTCAAACTCATCGCCCTCGGCGACGACGGCTTCTGCATCGGTGGCTCCGGCCTTGAGGGCGCGGGCGAGGACGTCGGAGGCTAGCTGGCGGAGGTCGGTCTTCTTTTCGGTCTGGGATGTCATGTCTGGTCTGAGAATAAATCGGGAACCACCGGCGAACCTACCCCCCGACTGTTTTTCGCAGTATTCTTGCGGCATGCGACCCCTTCGGTATTCCATCAACGTTACATTGGACGGGTGCTGCGATCATCGAGCTGGCATCGCGGACGAAGAGTTGCATCGTCACGCGGTCGAGAACATCGAGCAGGCCGATGCGCTCCTGTTTGGCCGGGTCACTTACGAGATGATGGAGTCGGCGTGGCGGCAGCCGGCGGAGACGGGTGTGCGGCCGGATTGGATGGCCGATTGGGGGGAACCCTTCGCCCGGACGATCCACGCGGCAAAGAAGTACGTCGTGTCGAGCACGCTGGAGCGGGTCGATTGGAACGCGGAGCTTGTGCGCCCAGGTACCGGGAAAGATCTGGAGAAGGCCGTTCGGCAGCTCAAGCAGCAGCCGGGTAAGGGGCTGTTCACGGGAGGCGTGACACTTCCGCAGGCGCTGGCGGAGATGGGGTTGATCGATGAGTACGAGTTCGTGGTGCACCCCAGGGTAGCGGGTCACGGACCGACGTTGTTCGCGGGGCTGTCGAAGTATGTCGACTTGAGGCTTGTGGGGCGGGTTGAGTTTGGTTCGGGGGTGGTGGCTATGCGGTATGAGCCTAGAGCTTGAGCTGCGAATGAATCAGTCGCTACGTCCTTCGGACTTCGCTCCGGCCTTCGGCAGAGCGGTACGCCGCCTTGCGGCGGTTTTGCGGCACGGCTGAAGCCGTGCCCTTAAGCGAGGCGGATCGCGCTTCGCGCGATGGCCACATCTGGCGATGAGGCCGCCAGATATGGGGTGTTAAAACAGGTGTATAGTTAGTGCCGTTTTTGAAGTCAAGAAGGAGATTCCTAGTAACCTTGATGCCACTGTGGGGTGAACCGTGACGTCCCGTCGTGATTTTCTTAGAGTCATGTCTGCGGCCTCGCTGTCCGCTGGAACCGTAGATCCGCTGCTCGCCTGGGCCGCTGATACAGAGCCCATTTCCGTGCCCGGCAAGGATGGAATGATCGTCCGATCCTTCCGTTTTCTCGACTTGGAAATGCCTGTCGAGTTCATGACGGAATGGATCACGCCTGTGAGTCATTTCTACGTCCGCAATCACATGTTCGCGCCGGCCAACGTAGATGCAGCGGCGTGGAAGCTGACCATTAGCGGAGAGGTCGAAAAGCCATTAACCCTCACATTGGCTGATCTGGCGAAGATTCCCGTGCACTCGATCACCAATGCGATGGAATGCGCTGGCAACGGGCGGTCGCTGCAAAGCCCGAAAGTTCCCGGGATCCAATGGGGAAAGGGAGCAGTGGGGAATGCCAGGTTCTCGGGGCCCAGCCTGAAGTCGCTACTGGACAAAGCCGTCCTGAAGGACACGGCGAAACACGTGCAGTTCCGCGGGGTGGATTTGGTGCCCGGCAAAGTGCCTCCTTTTATTCGCAGCATCCCCATCGAGAAGGCGATGGATGGCGACACGCTGGTGGCGACCCACATGAACGGCGAGCCGCTACCCGCGCATCATGGATTCCCAGCGCGGGCGATGACTCCAGGCTGGGTGGGTGCTGCTTCGTGCAAGTGGCTGACCGAGATCACGGTGCTCGACAAGCCAGCTGAGGGAAACTTCATGAGTCCCGGCTATCGTTTTCCGAACACTCCCGGGAAGCCCGGGGAACCGGTAAAGCCCGAAGATACCCACGCGCTCACGGCGCTCACGGTGAAGTCGGTGATCGCGGCGCCGAGCGACGGGGCAAAGCTGAAACCGGGGGCGCAAACCATTCAGGGTGTAGCCTGGGCAGGAGAAGCTGACATCACGAAGGTCGAGATCTCCACCGATGGCGGTTCGAGCTGGAGCACCGCGCAGCTTGGGAAAGATCAGGCGAAGTACGCCTGGCGGCTGTGGAGCTACCTGTGGAAGCCGGCGAAGAGTGGTGACTATGTCATTCTCTTGCGCGCCACCGACAGCCAGGGGCGGACCCAGCCCGAGGCGGCGGTTTGGAACCCAAGCGGCTATCTCTACAACGCTTACGATCAGGTGAAGGTCTATGTCCAGGCTTAAAGCGACTGTTTTGATTGCGGCATTGGGTGCGCCTCTAATGATGGGGCAATCTTCGCCCAACGCGGAGCTGCCCGCAGGCGCAGCGAAACAGAAAGCCGAAGGCGCCTGTCTCACCTGCCACGATGCGCGCATTATTGTGCAGCAACGTCTCCCCAAAGGTGCCTGGGTCAAAGAGCTGGACAAAATGACCAATTGGGGGGCTCCGGTCGATCCGAAAGATCGCGACGCGCTGGTGGATTATTTCAGTGCAAATTTCGGCCCGGACCAACCTGCATACGATGCTCCGCGCACTGCGGCCGACAAAAAAACCGAAGCAAAGATTAAGCGCAGTACCCACGGACAATGACAGGCAATCCCGGAGTTTCCTGTTAACATTTGCATCCCGCCAGCCACAATGTTTGAACAGTCACTATCGTTGGACTTTTGATCAACGTTAGGCGCCCGATTTCGGTCTGGTTAGATGTGGCCACCTAGTCTTTAGTTCTGATCGGGAAAGCCTCCTAGAAGGGTGATGGTAATCACGCCGTCCTCAATGGATTCATTACGATTGAGACTTGTTTGCAAACCGGAAATTTTTATGATCTCGCCAACGTAATAAAGTGCGTCAGCAGGAGTGGCTGTTACGCCCGCGGGACCAACAGGTTCTCCTTTCATAGAAACTTCGGCGCCCTGAAATCTTCTCCCTGGCTGGGGGAAGGCCATGAAACGGTTTACGCCATTTTCTTTCATTTGCCATCCGGCAGCCTTAAATGCGTCATATAAATCGTCTGGGAATTGACTTGCCCCACTGAATTGATCTGCAAGGATTATTATTGTCGCCTTGTTTGGAGCTTTGGCTAAGAATTGCACTATCTTAGGCATATCCTCTGGCGCGATCCTTTTGGGGATATTTCCAACGGTAATGGGACTGTTGACGATTGGACTGTTTGCACCCGTGGTGCCTTGTTGGATGTTTATTCCGCCGGAATTGCTCTGAGTTTGTGCCGCTTTGATCGCCGCAATCTCATCCAGTTTCTTCATCACAGAGTCAGGGTCTAACTGATTGGCCAGAACCTTATTAAGCATGGCTGGAATTTGCCTTAGTAGTCGATCTTGCTCGGGAGTAAGTTTCGAGCAATCAACTTTGACGTTTCCTGCCAACGCAATGATGTTGCTACAGGTGCTTCGGGTCGAGCGTTGTCGGATAGTTGGCGTCTGACCATGTGTTAACGTGGTCAACATTGCTGCTGCAAGAAGACTCTTAGCGTTTTTTTTCACGTTCTTGCCTCGGTGGACAATTAACATTTGCATCCCGCCCAGCCACAATGTTTGAACAGTCACTATCCTTGGACTTTTGATCAACGTTAGGTATCTGAGGGCTTGGCTGAGCAACAGGAGGTTTCAATGGTGGGTCCGTTTGTTTTGTTGGCCAGACGAGCCACCCAAACAATCCAATGACCGTCCATGAGGCGAGAAAGATCAGCACACGCGTTTTCCATCTAATAAAAAAGTGGAGAACCGGATAAACAACTAGTAGAGCCATAGCTCCGATAGTTGCGCTAGCCCATATGGATGTCTTTTCCCCCCAGAGCAACGCTAGAGCCAACACACCCGCGAGACACGTCAGGGCGATTGCAAGTTTGTCGCTTTGCGATAGTTCTTTCCCGCGAACGCGCACGCCCCACTCCTTGGGCAGGTATTGAACCTCTAGTGACAGTATGCGGTCACTTTCGCTTTGAGGGCGGTATTCAGTTAGTTCCGCCAACCGTCATCTTGTCGAGCTTGATTGTCGGCATGCCGACGCCTACGGGGACGGACTGGCCGGATTTGCCGCAGGTGCCTATGCCTTCGTCGAGGGCTAGATCATTTCCAACCATGGAGACGTACTTGAGGGCTTCGGGGCCGTTGCCTACCAGCGTGGCTCCTTTGACGGGGCGGGTGACCTTGCCGTCTTCGATGAGGTAGGCCTCGGAGGCGGAGAAGACGAACTTGCCGTTGGTGATGTCGACCTGGCCTCCGCCGAAGTTGACGGCGTAGAGGCCGCGCTTGACGGACTTGATGATGTCCTCGGGTGCGTCGTCGCCGTTCAGCATGTAGGTGTTGGTCATGCGCGGCATGGGGATGTGGTGGTAGCTCTCGCGGCGGCCGGAGCCGGTGTTGGGGGTTCCCATGAGGCGCGAGGAGAGCTTGTCGGAGAGGTAGCCCTTGAGGATGCCGTTCTCGATGAGGACCGTCTCCTGGGTGGGGTTGCCCTCGTCGTCGACGTTGATGCTGCCGCGGCGGTTGGGCATGCGGCCGTTGTCGACGACGGTGACCTTGGGGCTGGCAACCTGCTGGCCAATGAGGCCGGCGAAGGCGGAGGTCTTCTTGCGGTTGAAGTCGGCCTCGAGGCCGTGGCCTACGGCTTCGTGCAGGAGGACGCCGGGCCAGCCGGGGCCGAGGACGACCTCCATCTCACCGGCGGGAGCGTCGGCTGCGCCTAGCTGGAGGATGGCGCTGCGGGCGGCCTCGCGGGCGAAGTGCTCGGGACTCTTATCGCCCTCGAAGAAGTCCATGGTGATACGTCCGCCGCCTCCGCTAGTGCCTTTGGCTGTGTTGGTGGCGTCCTTAGCGATGACGAAGACGTTGAGGCGGGCGAGGGGCTGGGTGTCGGAGGCAAAGGTGCCGTCGGATGCGGCGACGAGGATGCGGCGCAGCTCGTCGGAGAAGCTGGCGCGGACCTGGGTGATGCGCGAGTCGTAGGCGCGGGCAGCGGCGTCGGCGCGCTGGATGAGGGCGAGCTTGGCGGCGATCTCGGCGTCGGCTGTGGCTCCGGTGATGGGGTAGAGGGAGTCGGCCTCGGTGTGGCGGAAGCCCTGCATGAGTTCTTTCGCTGGACCGGAGGCGATGAGGGCGGCGGTGCGGGCGGCCTTGAGGAGAGCGTCGGAGGAGAGGTCGTCGGTGTAGGCGTAGCCGGTGCGCTCGCCGGAGAGGACGCGGACGCCGCAGCCAAGGGAGACGCCCTGGGCGGCGGTCTTGACGAGGGACTCGTCGATGCCGAGCGAGGTGGAGGTGACGGACTCGAAGTAGAGGTCGGCGTAGTCGCCCCCGGCGGAGAGAGCTTCGGCAAGGCAGCGCTCGATGAGGCGCTCGGAGACGCCGAGCTTCGTGGTGAAGTAGTGCTTGTGGTCCGGGGCGGGGATGGTCATCTTGATTTGATGATAGGGGGCCGGGGAGGATGCGGCAATGGCTGTTTGCGGGACGAACTGATACCTTTGGCTGGAGAAATTTAAGTCCCGAATCGAAAGACTGCACGACATGAGCACCGCAGATCTTGTTGAACGACTGTCGCAACACAGGCTGATTGGTTCGGCTCCTCGCAAGGAGCTGGAGTGGCTGGCGGAGCATGGATTTGCGCGCACCGGCGAGCCGGGCGATCTGTTCTCGCACAAAGGAAAGCCGGTCGAGGGGATGTATGTGCTGTTTGCGGGGCGGCTGTCGCTGTTTGTGGACCGCGGCGCAGGGCCGGTGAAGCTGGTGGAGTGGCGAGAGGGTGATGTGACGGGGATGCTACCGTACTCGCGGCTGGTGAATGCGCCCGGAGACTCGATCGTGCAGGAGCGGCTGGAGGCGTTCGAGCTGCATCGCGACCTGATTCCGGAGATGATTCGAGAGTGCAATGGAGTAACGTCCATTCTTGTTCACCACATGGTGGACAGAGCCAAGCTGTTCACCTCGACCGAGCTGCAGAACGAAAAGATGGTTTCGCTGGGCAAGCTGTCGGCGGGACTGGCGCATGAGCTGGGCAATCCGTCTTCGGCAATTGAGCGCAGCGTTTGTCTGCTGACCGATCGGCTGGAGGATTGCGAGACGGCGATGCGGGAGTTGCAGGCGGCGAGACTGCCGGACGGTCAGCTTGCGGCAACGGATGCGTTTCGCGAGGCGTGTTTTGCGCGGAGAAATGGGTTGCCGCGTTCGGCCATGGAGCAGATGGACCGCGAAGAGGCGATCTACGACTGGCTGAGCAAGAGGGGCGTGAGCGTGTCGAGCGCTCCCATGCTGGCGGAGACGGAGGTTACGTTTGATGCCTTGAATGCTCTGGCGGCAGAGGTCTCTGGCCCGCCGTTGAATGCCGTGATCCGGTCAATGGCTTCGCGGGCGGCAATACGCAGTTTGACGTCGGAGGTGCAGAGTTCTTCGTCGCGCATCTCTACGCTGGTGATGGCCGTCAAGGGCTTCACGCACATGGACCAGGCGATGGTGGCGGACCGAGTGGATCCGGGCATCGGCCTGCATGATGCGGTGACGGTATTGAATGCGAAAGCCATCGAGAAGTCGGTAAAGGTGGAGGTCGATGTCGAGCCTGACTTGCCGCAGGTATCGGGATTTGCCGGAGAGATGAATCAGATATGGGGAATCCTGCTGGACAATGCGCTGGACGCAGTGTCTGATGGCGGCCATGTGAAGGTGATTGCCCGTCATGAGATGGGACGGCTCGTGGTGCACCTTATCGACAATGGCTCCGGCATCCCGGTGGAGATTCAGTCACACATCTTCGACCCTTTTTTCACGACGAAGCCGATGGGGTTTGGAACAGGCCTGGGGCTGGATATCGCGCGCAGGCTGGTTCGTCATAACGATGGCTCGATCGAGTTTGAATCGAAGCCGGGGCGAACGGAGTTTCGGGTGTCGTTGCCGGTGGTCCGCGATTGAAGAATATCTCCGGCCTGCCGGGCCTTCTTAGGCGTGTTCTGCGAGGGAGATAGGTTTGACCGGCCGATGTCATCTGCCCAGTAGCTGGTGCGTGCGGTGATGTGGAGGCCTGGGTAGTTTTTCAATCGAATACTAAGAGCATGCAGGCCCGGATGAGGCGACTGCGGCTGAAAGCTGAGAATATAGCGGTTCGGAATGTGATTGGAGATGGTGGAGAGGTCGCGCTCCAGAGCCTTGGCATTGGTGAGTTTGAAGTACTCACCGCCTGTGAGGTTGGCAACGGTCTCGGGGATGTTGCGCTTGAGTCCATCGGCGGCCATGATCGCAGCCATCTTGGCGAGAGCGAGCGGTGGCAGAAGCTGCGTAGCGCAGTCATAGGCCTGGACCGCCTTGTTGTGGCTGGCGTCGGGGTCGGGGTTGGGATCTTTACCCATACAGCCGTGGGGAGGGTTGGGGTGGTGGTTCTCCATGCCGAGGCCACCAGGCTGGGTGGGCAGCGTTCTTGCAGCATAATGGGCCGCCTCTGATCTTCCAGTCGAGAAGCCGATGCTGTAGATGGTCGTGTTGGTGTCGCCGATGGCGCGAAGGGCATCGTCAAGGCTGGTGTGGCTGCCGCGGTCCACCGTTTCGCTGATGAGCAGGATGGCTCGGCGGTATTCAAGAGGCTGTTTGCGCAGAAGGTCTACAGAGAAGGTGATGCTGTCGAGGATAGCTGCGCCGTTGTCGCCGAGGGGAACGTTGCGGATGGCGAGCGGCGACGCACAATTTTCCAGGTGGTGCTGGCGGGTGCAGTTGGGTGTAAGCGAGGAGATGGCATCGGCAGCGCGATCGATTTGTGGTGTGAAGTCCCGCAAGAGTGCTGGTTGGCTGTCGAAGGTGACGACAGCGACTTTGTGCGGAACGTTCCCGATGATCGATTCGAGCATTGGGGCCAGGGGCGGAGCGATGGAGGCAAACTTGTTGAACTCGCGCGCTCCGGCGCCGCCGATCTCAATAATAACGATGAGAGCGAGAGGCTCGCTGCCGGTGTCCTGCTCAAGGCGAATTTTCTGCGGGACGCCATCGTCGGTGAGTATGAAGTCGTCTACGCTCAGGGTGTAGATAAGATTGCCGAGTTTATCGCTCACGAGGGCAGGAGCGAGGACGAGAGTGGACTGCGTGGAGAGCGTGGGCGGTTGGGAAAGTGGTTCCTGCGCTCGAACAACAACGATTGCGGCCGTGATGGTAAGCGCGAGTACTACACCAGGCTTCATAGCGGCCTCTTGGAATTGAGTGTAGCGTTATCGTCCATGTGATGGATCGTCTGAGGTGGCGATGCTCATGTCGAGATAGATCTTTGGGACGCCGGGTGCATAGCAGTTGTTGTCGGCGGCGTAGGTCTTGCGGCATGCCTTCGTGTTCTCCGGGCGGCGTGGCGATTGCGCGTACTGCCACGCGGCGCTGTCTGGAGTTCCACTGTTATTGATTGGTGGCGGAGTCACGGTACAGCCGTTTGAGGGTGGGCAGGTGTCCTGATAGACGAAGAGGGCCACGGGGTGGAGATGCCTGGCGGCGATCATGTCGCGCACGTGTTGCGCTGTGGTGATGGTCTTACCGATGCCGTCTTCCACGGGCTGTCCACTCAGGTAGACGCCGGGTTTGTAGGCGGAGGCGGCGATGGCCTCGGTCCATGCAAAGAGGTATGCGGACTGCTCGTCGAGGAGGCGGCCTCCCTCTTCCTGATCAAGAAAGATGATTGTGCCGACGGGGAAGTGTTCGCGCAGTGCAGCAGCGATGGCTGAGGTGGCATCTTGTTTGCCGAGGGCCGCGGGTGTTGTGCCGCGGCGTTCGAAGCGGAGGATCTGCGCATCTTCGCGGCCGTTGAAGAGAACGAGAAATCCAAAGTTATTTTTTAGAAGAATGTCGCGCTTGCCGCGCCAGGTGTTGGTGGTTTCGCCAGGGGGATTGTTTAGCCAGAAGCCGGTGAAGGCAAAGTGTTTTCGCAGTGCGGGCAGGGAGGCGTTGCCGGGGTAAAGGTTGCGGTCGAAGCCGAGTTGCTGTGCGGACAGCGCAGAGGTTGCGAGGAGGAGGGCAAGGGGTAAGGTAAATTTGCGCATGTTCGTCTCTCTGAGATTACAAGCCGCTGTGCTAAGGTGCTCTTTATATAGATGACGGGCGAGGTGAGAATGGGCCAGATGACGTCGGACCCGCGGTATCCGATTGGGAAGTTTGAAAGGCCGGTAACGATCACGGCAGAGGACAGGCACGGTGCGATCTCGGTGCTTGCGGAGCTTCCGGAGATGTTGCGCAATGCCGTTGAGGGGTTGGATAGCGGGCAGTTGAATACGCCTTATCGCGAAGGCGGGTGGACGGTGCGTCAGCTTGTGCATCACATCGCCGACTCGCACATAAATGCTTTTATACGCATGAGGCTGGCGCTGACGGAAGACTGGCCGGTGATCAAGCCCTATGACGAAAAGGCGTGGGCGACGTTGCATGATTCGGCGGCGCCTGTGGAGTGGTCGCTGGCGTTGGTTGAGAGCCTGCACGCGCGCTGGGTGATGTTGCTGCAATCGCTTACGGAGGAACAGTGGCAACGCGGGTACAAGCATCCTGAAAACGGCCCTCAGACGCTGGATGCCGTGGCGCTGATGTATGCGTGGCACTCGCGGCATCACATTGCGCACATTACGCATCTGCGCGCGCACGAGGGGTGGTAACGGTGCGGGGAGACACTTCGATATACATTGCATCTGGCCGCGAAGATGTTGCGCGGTGTTATCCGGTGATGCGCCAGTTGCGTCCTGCGCTTGCGCCCGGTGAATTTGTCGATCACGTAATGTTGCAGCAGGCCGAAGGCTACAGGCTCGCGTATCTGGAGCACGCGGACGCGATCGTCGCGCTGGCAGGTTTCCGTGTGATGCATGTGCTCTGGAGCGGCAAGACGATGTACGTTGACGACCTGGTGACCGATGAGGCGATGCGGTCGCGCGGCTTTGGCGAACGCATGATTGGATGGCTGGTGGAGCTGGCGCGCAGCGAGGGCTGCAAGACGTTCTCGCTGGATTCGGGGACGCATCGCCAGGCGGCACATGCGTTCTACTTCCGCATGGGGCTGCGCATCTCGGACTTTCACTTTCAGATGCCACTGTAGCGTCATCGCTGCGACGGAGAGGCTGTGATAGTTTTCGACTATGCCTTTACCACGCGGCGCTGGAGCGTCGAGCAGAGCAGCGAGGCAGACGGAAAAGTCGCCCGAAGAGCAGGCCCCTGAAGCGATCGCCGCAGCGATTGAAGAGTTTCTCGCGCTGCATCCTCAGTCCGTTGTGCTCGAAGACGGAAGGGTTGTCTTCGATATGCGCGCGACGAAGTACAGCCTTTCGACCGAACACAACCGTTGCACCCTGCAACTCTGGAGCGAAGAGGCAAACCTCGTCAGGCGCGTGGTTGCGACCCGGCTGCGCGAGGGGATTCTGCGCCTCTCGGTCCTTCGCTTCGGTCAGACGAAGCCGCAGAGTCTGGAGCTACTCGCCAACCGCGACCGGCGCACGCCTTCAGAGCGCGAGGCGGTCAGGGTGAAGTATCTGCGCGTACTCGAGCGCGTATTGCAGCGTGCGTCTCCTGAGTGGAAGCTAGACGGGCTGAGCTCGGCGATGGACCTCGAGAGGAGCTTTGGCCCGGCATATGCACGGGGCAAACTTGTGCAGGGCCAGCGCGCATGGGCCATGGTCGCTGTGAATCCGCAGGAGTCGCAGGCGACGATCGACGGTGCGCTGACAGTCGGGATTCTGTGGCTGGACCGCTGCCGCTCGATGGGAGACGGCCGCAGGGCGTGGCAGGGATTGAAGCTGATCGTTCCGCGCGGAACAGCCGCGCTTGCCGCGTCGCGCATGGCGTGGCTCAATGATCGCGCCGCGCAATGGGAGCTTTGGGAGCTCGACGAGTCGACGGAGGAACTGACGCAGCGCGATCTTCAGGATCATGGCAATATCGCAACGCATATTGTTCACGCGCCGAACCATGCGGCGGTGCGTGAGCGCTTTGCTGAAGCGGCGCGGCAGGTGATGGCGCTGGTGCCTGAAAGCCTGCGTGTTGATGTGGAGCAGGTGGTCCGTGGTGGCGCGGAGGTGGCGTTTCTGCTGCACGGGCTGGAGTTTGCTCGCGTTCGTGCAGGCTATACAGGTTCGTCGTTCAACGTGCAGGAGCAGATCACGGTTGGCGCGGGCGCCAGCGAGACGCCACTGACGCCGGCGAACGAGGTGATGCTGCGGGAGTACGTTGCGCGGCTGTTTGAGCGGCGTCATGCGGGGGGAGATAAGCGCGATCCTCTCTTTCGCATGCAGCCGGAGCGCTGGCTGGAGAGCGTGCTGAGGCGCAATGTTGAAGCTCTGGATACGCATCTGAGCACGACGCATGTCTACACGCAGGTGCCAGCGTTTGCGGCGGGAGATCGCGGCATGCTCGATCTGCTTGGTGTCCTGCAGGATGGAAGGCTTGCGGTGATCGAGTTGAAGGCGGATGAAGATATGCACCTTGCGCTGCAAGGGCTGGACTACTGGGTCCGCGTGCGCTGGCATCATCTTCAGACGGCCGACGATGCCACGCGGCCGAGCTTCGGACTCGGCGAGTTTCAGCGCTTTGGCTACTTCAGCGGCGTTGCGCTGTCTTCGGCGGCCCCGAAGCTCTACCTGGTAGCGCCTGCGCTGCGTGTGCATCCCGCGACGGAGACCGTGCTGCGTTATCTTTCGCCGAAGGTGGAGTGGGAGCTGGTCGCGCTCGATGAGCGGTGGAGGAAGACGACGAAGGTAGTGTGGCGCAAGCGGAGTAGCGATCCGCATTAGCTGCGGTTCGAGGCTAGTCGCAGTAGGCGGCTTCGGTGAGTAGTGTTTCGTCTTCGTGCAATGCTTCATCGGCAGAGATGCCGTCGCGTGACTCGAAGAACGTCTCGACGGCGGCGATGACGGCGTTGCCGTTCCTGGATTCGAAGATCTGTTTGCGCAGCGCGCCTCCGCCGGAGACGCCATGGGTGAACCAGGCGGCGAACTGCTTCATCTTGCCGACGGCGTCGCGGTTGCGCTTCTCGCGGGCGATCTGTCCCTGGGCGATGATGGCCTCGGCGCGTGCGGCTTCGACTGCTTCTTCGAGCGCGATCTCGTCGACCAGCATCTGGAAGTAGGTGCGGATCATGCGGTAGCGATCTTCGTTGGTCGGATGATCGTAGACGCCGACGCCGGTTGCTTCCTTCGACGCGGTGTACTGCGCGATCTGACGGAAGATCCACGGATTCGCGGGCGCGGTGCGGCCGATCATGACGGCGTCGCAGCCGGTCTTCTCGACCATGGCGGCGGCGTCTTCGGGTGTGCGGATGTCGCCATTTCCGATGACCGGGATGCGGACGGCGTCCTTTACGGCGGCGATGTACTCCCAGCGTGCCTGGCCGGTGTAGCCGTCTTCGCGAGTGCGGGCGTGGAGGGCGCAGGCATTGAGGCCGCAGTCTTCAGCTAGCTTTGCGAGCTCGACGCAGACGATGTGGTTATCGTTCCAGCCCATGCGGAACTTGACGGTGAAGGGGATCGTCACCGCGGCTCGGATGGCCTTGAAGATGCGCTCGATCTGCGGCAGGTCCTTGAGCAGGCCGGAGCCGCCGTTGCAGGCGACGACGCGCTTGGCCGGGCAGCCGAGGTTGAGATCGACGATGTCGAAGCCGGCGTCCTGGACGATGCGCGCCGAGTCGGCGAGTGTCTCGGGGTTGGAGCCGAAGAGTTGCGCCGAGATGGGGTGCTCGTCGTCGTAGTAGGTCAGGTAGCGCTTGCGCTTGGTCTCGCGCATACGGCTCAGCCCGTCGGCCGAGGTGAACTCCGTCATGATGAGGCCGCAACCGGATTGCTGATTGGTGGTCTCGGCTTCGACATTGGTGGCGTCAGGGGCGAACCGCAGGTCCTTCGACTCCGCTTCGCTTCGCTCAGGATGACACTCCTTGAAGGAGGCTGAGTGTGAGAACTGGCTGGCGTTTTTGATGAAGCGGCGGAAGACGGTATCGGTGACGCCGGCCATGGGTGCGAGGACGGTGGCTGGAGCGATGGTGACGTTGCCGATGGTGAAGCTGGCGGGTACGCGGGCGTGGGCGGGCATCGCGTGTTCGATGGGCGAGTCCCACTTCTTCTGCTCGAGCGTGTAGCGCTTCTTCATAAAGACAAGGTATAGGGAATAGGGTGTTCGGGAGTAGAAAGCCGAAGGCCCCCGCGTGGTGCGGAGGCCCCAGGGCGATGCTTGCTCCGCTTTACTTGGAGGCTGCCTTGGCTGCGTCCGACTGAGCGAACTTGCGGCGGAAACGCTCGACGCGTCCGGCGGTGTCGATCAGCTTCTGCTTGCCGGTGAAGAACGGGTGGCAGGCGGAGCAGATTTCGAGGACGATGTCGCCCTTGTGGGTGGAGCGCGTCTCAAAGTGCGTACCGCAGGCGCACTTGACGTTGATGGTCTCGTACTTCGGGTGGATTCCCTCTTTCGGCATAACGATCCTTTCGCCGGGCGTTCTTTACGCCGGCCGTAGAGTTGGCTTTTCGGTTTCGCGGATCGCTTGCAACGGTCGTGGTCACGTCACATCGATGAGCCTGTCGCGATGCCGTGCTGTCCCAGGGGGAGCAGCAAGCGCTTTCATTATTTTAGCATCCTTGCTTCAGCCACGCCCTCCGTCCAACCACCTCTCACGGAGATATGTCCGGGTTCGGACGCCGATGGTTGCTCTTGGACAGGGCTGATTCGGTAGTGGAGAGGAGGCGCGTTGAATCTAATGGAGTTAGGTGTATCGAGGATTGGTATCTGACGTGCGCTCCAGTTTACATCGTCACTGCATTGGAGCTTTACGGAGGACCATCGCCATGACCAGCTTTGTCCAGGATGTGCGGTTTGCTTTACGGCAGTTGAAGAAGACCCCTGCGTTTACCGTGACGGTGCTGCTGACGCTGGCGCTGGGGATCGGGGCGAATGCGGCGATCTTTACGCTGGTGAACAGCGTTCTGCTGCGGAACCTGCCGGTGGTGGACCCGTCGACGCTGGTGCGGGTGGGGGACGACCCGGAGGAGTGCTGTGTTTCTTCGGGGCCGCGTGAGGACGGGCGCTATTCCATGTTTTCGACGGAGGCCTATGAGGACATCAGGAAGAGTGCGCCGGAGTTTGAGGAGATCGCGGCGATCCAGGCAGGGTTTACATTCCGTCCGGTAACGGTGAGGAGCGACGGGCCGGACACGCTGGCGAAGTCCGCGATGGGGGAGTATGTCTCGGGCAACTACTTCCGCACCTTTGGGCTGAGACCGTATGTGGGGCGGCTGTTTACGGATGCGGATGATGTGAAGGGCGCTCCGATGACTGCGGTCATCAGCTATGAGGCCTGGCAGAGAGACTTTGGCGGCGATCCGAGGGTTGTAGGCGACACGTTCTGGGTGAATACGAAGCCGGTGACGGTGGTGGGTGTGGCGCCGAAGGGATTCTATGGCGACCGGCTGGTGTCGACACCGCCGGACTATTATCTGCCGATCGAGACCATGGAACCGATCATGGGCGTTCCCTATGTTCATGACCGGTACACGCGGTGGTTGTACATCGTCGGTCGGGTGAAGCCGGGGACGGCGATGGCTTCATCGCAGGAGAAGCTGAATGCGGTATTTCGGCAGTCTCTGATAAAGACGAGGGACGATTTTGGAGGAGAGCGTGGAAAGACGCTGCTGATGCGGGCGCATGTGGTGCTGACGCCTGCCGGCGCGGGGATTCAGTGGATGCAGCAGCAGTATGGCGAGCATCTGCGCCTGCTGACGTGGATAGCAGCTCTGGTGCTGCTGGTGGCGTGCGCGAACATAGCGAACCTGCTGCTGGTGCGAGGCATGGCGCGCAAGGTAGAGATGTCGCTGCGCGCTGCGATGGGAGCGGGCCGTGGGAGGATCGTTCGGCAACTGTTGACGGAGAGTGTGCTGCTCTCGGGGCTGGGTGGTTTGCTGGGGCTGGCGGTGGCCTATGGCGGGACGCGGATGCTGCTGGGACTGGCGTTCCCGGGAGAGCAGGGAGTCCCGATCGAGGCGAGTCCTTCGTGGCAGGTGATCGGCTTTGCGTTTGGGCTGAGCGTGGTGACGGGTGTGCTGTTTGGGGTCGCTCCGGCGTGGATGGCCTCTCACGCGCAGCCGGCGGATGTACTTCGGAGTGGTGCAAGGACGACGACGAGCGGCGCTACAAAACTGCAGAAGGCGCTGGTGGTGTTGCAGGCCGGGTTGTCGTTTGTGCTGCTGGTGGGTGCGGGGCTGTTTGCGCAGAGCCTGAGGAAGCTGGAGTCGACGGACATGAAGCTGGACTCGCGGAACCGGTATATCGTGCACATCAATCCGCAGGCAGCCGGCTATACGCAGACGCAACTGGAGGCGCTGTATCGAGAGATCGAGGAGAGGTTTCACTCGATTGCCGGAGTGGTGAAGGTTGGGATTACCAGCTATACGCCTATGGAGGACAACAACAACGGCTGGGGATGGCAGGTGCAGGGGATGCCGAAGGTGAGCCATGCAGCTTCGTTCCTGAGGGTCAATCCGGAGTACTTCGATTCGGTAGGAACGAAGGTGCTGATGGGACGTGGCATCGGGATCGGGGACACTCCGACGGCACCGATGGTGGCGGTGGTGAACCAGGCGTTTGCGAAGAAGTTTTTTGGAGACGGCAATCCTATTGGAAGACGAATCGGCACAGGCGATACACATGCAGGGGATTTCGAGATCGTCGGCGTGGTTGAAGATACGGTCTACACGAGCGTGCGCTGGACGGATCATCTAATGGTCTTTGTTCCAACGATGCAACGGCCTGCGAGCTCTGGTCCCATTGAGAAGGACCTGAATGTGTATGCCGGAGCGATCGTGCTGCAGACTGACCGGCCGATGAGCGAACTGGAGATGACTGCGCGAAGGGCGCTGGCGGGGATCAATCCGAACCTGACGGTGGTCAAGTTTCAGACGTTCGATGAGCAGATCGCCGGTCGATTTACGGAAGAGAGGCTACTGTCTCGTCTGACGATGATGTTTGGCGGGTTGGCTCTACTGTTGGCGGCGATTGGGCTGTATGGCGTTACCGCCTACTCGGTCGTGCGGCGGACGCAGGAGATTGGAATACGCATGGCTCTGGGTGCGGACCGCGCTGGTGTGGTGGCGATGATTCTGCGCGGCGCAATGGCGCAGGCGGCGATCGGGCTGGCGATGGGGATTCCGGTGGCTGTGCTGTGCGTGAGGTTTGTGAAGTCGCAGTTGTATCAGGTGACGAAGGTGGACGCGGGGGTGCTCGTGGCCGCACTGGTAGTGCTGGGGCTGGCGGCAGGTGTGGCGGGGTTGATCCCGGCGAAGCGGGCGGCGTCGATCGACCCGATGGAGGCGCTGAGGGCAGAGTAGAGTTTTCCGCGTTGGCGGGCTGGATTCGCACAGGCGGGGGCATCGGCTGGATGCGCGATACTAGAGTGACGAGCGATGGCCGATATTTGTCCGATATGCGAAGGCGCTGGGCTGCGGGTGGTGGAGCGCGAGGGCCGGCGGGTTGCCGAGGATTGCGTCTGCCGCGTCCAGGAGCGGGCCGCACGGAGGTTGAAGCGTGCCGCCGTGCCGCGGCGGTACGAGCACTGCACGCTGGAGAGCTACGAGACGGGCTTTCCGTCGTCGCACCGCTCACAGGGCGCGGCGTTGATGCGAGCGCGTAAGTTTGTCGAGAGTTATCCTCTGGAGACGGACGGCACGGGGTTGCTGCTGACGGGATCGATCGGCGTGGGCAAGACGCATCTGGCGACGGGGATCCTGCAGGCGCTGGTGGTCGAGCGCGGCGCTGTGGGTTTGTTCTACGACTACCGCGACCTGCTCAAGCAGGTGCAGAACAGCTACAACGCGCAGGTGCGGGAGACGGAGATGGAGATCCTGCGCCCGGTGTTTGAGGCCGAGGTGCTGGTGCTCGACGAACTGGGTGCCGCCAAGCCAACCGACTGGGTGTGGGACACGGTGGCGCACATCCTGAACACGCGCTACAACGACCGCCGCACGACGATCATTACGACCAACTATGCGAACCTTCCCCCGCTGGCGGCTGGCGGTGGTGAGTCATCCGGCAGGCTGCGCGAGGAGACGCTGGGCGACCGCATTGGTGAGCGCATGAGGTCGAGGTTGCAGGAGATGTGCGTGGTGGTGGAGATGAAGGGCGAGGACTTTCGCCAGAAGGTCAAGCGCGCGAGCTTCGCGTGAGGGCTGCTCGATGGCCCTTTCTTTCGTGCCTTCTCGACACGGCTGTAGCTGTGCCGTGGAGCTATAGAGCGGGCCTTCAGCCCTTCGCGGTACTGAACTGCACGTACCTAGGCCTACGGCCTAGGCTGGTATGGTACGGGCCCTTCGGCCCTTGATAGCTGTCCTCTGACGGCCGTCATCGTCGCTTTATAGAAAACAGGTTTAGTGGTCTTTCTTCAGTTCAACGACGACTACGACGACAGGTTTTTTGCCGACGTTGACATCGGTGTGCGTGGTGCCGGGCGCGTTGACGGGGAGCCAGTAGGCTTTGCCCGCCTCCCAGACGTGGTGTTCGGTGGGGCCGTTCTGCTGGACGACGTCGATGGTTCCTCCCTCGATGGGGATGATGACGCGGCCGTGGTCGTGATGGTGCGGAGGCAGTGGGGTGCCGGGCGCGATGACCGATTTCCACACTTTGACATCGTCGTTCTCGAACTGGGGAAAGCGCTGAGTTACGGTTTGCTGGGCAGCGAGGATGCCGAGCGCGGCGAGAGGCAGGGTAGCGGCGAGGGCAAGGGTCCACGAGCGAAGGGTCATGCGGAGGTCTCCTTCTGGTGTTTACGGTGGGAGAATGATACCGGGAGATACTGATGGCCGAACGAAAAGGTATGCAGATGGAGCGGACGCTGGACCCCGTGACTGGGGAGGGGTGGGCGGAGATGCGCGCTCTGGCGCACAGGATGGTGGATGGGGCCTTCGACCATATCGCGGGGCGAAGGGAGCAGCCGGTGTGGCAGAGGCCTTCGGATGCGGCGAGGGCGGTCATCGCGGGGGAGGCAGTTCCACGAACCGGCGAGGGCGCGGCGGCTGCGTATGAGAGCTTTCTCGGCAATGTTCTGCCGTATGCCATCGGCAATACGCATCCGCGCTTCTGGGGATGGGTGATGGGTGGCGGCGATGGGGTGGGCATGATGGCCGAGATGCTGGCCGCGGCGATGAATCCGAATGTGGGAGGGTTCGATGACTCGGCCACGCTGGTGGAGGAGCAGGTGGTGCGGTGGATGGCGGAGCTGATGGGGATGCCCGCGGGAACGAGCGGCGTGCTGATGAGCGGTGGTACGATGGCGAACCTGATCGGGCTGAATGTGGGCCGGTTTGCCAGGGCCGGGTTTGATGTGCGCGGCGAGGGGATGCGTGGCGGGGCCGAGCTGCGTGTGTACTGCTCGACCGAGACGCATAGCTGGCTGAAGAAGTCGATGGAGCTGATGGGGATGGGACGCGCGAGCCTGTGCGCGGTTGGCGTGGATGCGGGGTTCCGCATGAAGGTGGACGAGCTGAAGGTCGCGATTGCAGCCGACCGCGCGGCGGGGCGGAAACCCCTTTGCATAGTGGCGACGGCGGGTACGGTGAACACAGGCGCGGTGGACGACCTGATGGCGATTGCGGATGTGTGCGAGGCCGAAGGGATGTGGTTCCACGTCGACGGGGCCTTTGGCGCGCCGGCGTACTGGTCGGAGAGGCTGCGGCCGATCGTGCGTGGGATGGAGCGGGCGGATTCGCTGGCCTTCGATCTGCACAAGTGGGGATACATGCCTTACGACATTGGCTGCGTGCTGGTGCGGGATGCGGAGGCGCACAAGGCGGCGTTCGCTTCGGGAGCGAGCTATCTGACGGCGATGGACCGCGGGCCGGTTGCGGGCGGGCTGTTATTTGCCGATCGCAACATCGAGTTGTCGCGCGGCTTCAGGGCGCTGAAGGCGTGGATGACACTGAAGGCGCATGGTGTGGATGCGCTGGTGGCGCTGATCGAGCAGAACGTAGAGCAGGCGCGATATCTCGCGCAGATGGTGGAGCGTTCGGAGGTGCTGGAGCTTGTGGCGGAGGCTCCGCTGAACCTCGTGTGCTTCCGGTATCGCGGCGCGAGCGATGACGAGAACAAGGAGATTCTGATGCGCTTGCAGGAGAGCGGGCTCGCGGTGCCTTCGGGGACCATGATCGGAGGCAGGTTCGCGATTCGGGTGGCGAATACGAACCATCGCACGCGGCGGGATGACTTCGATCTGCTGGTGGAGGCGGTGGAGAGGATTGGTGCGGAGGTTGTGGCGGCGCGGTGGGAGAGTTCTTGAAATGTTAGTCTAGATCATCGTGCTATGTGATTGCGGAGACTTCTCGCAGAAGAGATGCTCGTCGGCGCGGAGCGCAGCGAATCGCCCGTGGGCCGTGCAGATCGTTAGGTGAGGCGATCCAGACGGCCTCCATCTCGGGCTGCTCGAGTAGTTTCTGATAAGACAGCTGGTAGAGTGATTCCGGCAGACCGAGCGCTCGCAGTAGCGAGGTACGCTCCTGATTACGGCTATAGCCCTGCGACGATTTGAACATCCGCTCGCTTGAGGAGCTGTACTTCACCGATCCATCCAGGGCCAACGAACCCTATGGTGAGCTTTTCCTTCAGGGCACACACTCTCTTCAATGGCCGGAGACCAGGTCCTTGCTAACGGCTGTTGCTGGAGGCTTATCCGACAGTTGGTTCCCATCCGTGCTGGTAGTCGCGGCTCCAGAGCTTCATGGCTTCGGCGTCACCGTTGACGTGGCCTGTGGCTGTGTCGATGGCCAGCTCGCGGCCGACAAAGTAGGAGATGTTGGCCAACTGGAGTGCGGTGATGGAGATGTTGATCTCCTGTATCGGAGAGTGCAGCTTCTCGCCTGTGCGGACGGCGGCGATCAGGTTGGCGAAGTGGACGTTGGTCATCTCGTCCTGACTGAGCAGGTCGCTGCTGCTGGCGGCTGACTTGTCGACGTGATACTCGTCGGTCTTATTGCCTTTCCAGTCGTAGACCTCGTAGCCGTCGTGGGCCAGCAGGACGGAGCCCTCGGTACCCTGGATGAGAGCGCCGCGATCGCGGCCGTAGACCTTCATGCCCTGGTCGCTTCTGCCGTCCCAGCAGATCATCTTGTCGGCAAAGCGGAAGCTGACGTTGAGTGTGTCGTAGAACTCCCAATCGTCGTGGAACTGATAGCGGCCACCCATGGCGACGACGCGCTCCGGCATGCCGACGCCAAGAGCCCAGCGGCAGACGTCGGTCTCATGCGTGCCGTTGTTGAGTGCCTCGCCGGTGCCGTAGCGACGGAGCCAGTGCCAGTTGTAGGGATGGATGTTGTCCTTGTAGGCAGAGCGCGGCGCGGGGCCCTGCCATAGCTCCCAGTCCAGTTCCGCGGGAACAGGAACTACTTTGCCGATGCCCATGGTGGGGCGCGTATTCGCGTACCAGGCCTTGGCGAGATAGGCGCGGCCGATAAAGCCGTTGTGAATCTTCTCGATCATCCTGCTCTCATGCGCGGAGGAGCGATGCTGATTGCCGACCTGCACGAGCTTGCCGTACTTTCTTTGCGCTGCGATCAGCAGCTCGCCTTCGCGCGGATTGTGGCTGGAGGGCTTCTCGACGTAGACGTGTTTGCCGGCTTTGAGGGCACGGATCGCCATGGGAGCATGCCAATGGTCTGGCGTGGCGATGGTGACCACGTCCACATCTTTGGCGGCCAAAACTTCGCGGAAGTCTTTCGATGTGGCGGGAGTGTAGCCGAGAGTCTTCGTGGCCTTTGCGGTAAAGCGGGCGAGGTTGCGGCTGTCGACGTCGCAGAGGTGCGTGATATGCGAGCTTGCGGTGTTTGCGTTCAATCCAGCCAGGTGCGCCAGGGCCCGTGAGTTGGTGCCGATGATGGCAAAGTTGATGCGGTCGTTCGCTCCGAGGATGCGGGCGTAGCTCTTTGCGGTAGAGAGCAGCGGGGAGTTTGCCGCGGTTAGGAGCATTCCATTCAAAAAAGTCCTTCTTGAGATCACCGAATCCTCCGGGAGACGAACAGGCGCTTCGACGTAGTGGACGAGCGGGCGTGGCGCCTAGTGTATTGAACTGTACGATGCAACCGCTTGCAATGTCAATGTACGAGGGGTTTTTGGTGCTAAATCGATGCAATCAGGAGCGCGCGGGGCCGGTGGTGCCGCGTGTGACCAGCCAGGTGTCGAGGACGCAGCGAACCTCGCCGCGTCTTCCTGTCTGCAGGGTGCTTAGCAACAGATCGGCGGCCATTCTTCCGGCTTCGTCGCACCGCGCGGAGACGCTTGTGAGCGCGGGATACGTGGAAGCGCCCAAGACGTCGTCGCAGCCGATGACGCTGAAGTCGCGGGGAACGACGATGCCTTTTTGCGCGAGTCCGGCGAGAAGGCCGTGGGCCACGAAGTCATCGAAGGCGATCACGGCTGTAGTGTTTTTCAGGGCGAGGATCTGGCTGGTGATCTCTCTGCCTGCATCGAAGCTGGGGTGTCCGGCAGGAAGGCATTTGAGGCGAAGCTTGTGCTTGGCCGAGGCCTTTTCCACCACCTGCTGCCGCTGCTGATTGGACCATGAGGCCTCCGGGCCACCGATGTACACGATGTTCTTGTGGCCGAGGTGCGCAAGGTGAGAGACGGCAGCTCCGATGCCAACGACGGGGTCGATCAGTACGCGTGGGAGTCCTGACGTATCGCGATTAATAAGGACGACGGTCTGGCGCTGTGCCAACTCCAGGATCTTTTTGTTCTGCATACGCGATGAGGCGAGGATGAACCCTTCGACCTGCATCATGAGCTTGTTGACGAGACGCAGTTCGCGCGCGGGGTCCTCGTCGGAGTCGCCGAGGAAGACGCTGTAGCCTGCGGCGTCGGCTGTTGCCTGTGCGGCGCGCAACAGCGGAGGGAAGAATGGGTTTGCGATATCCGGAACCACAATAGCGACGTTGCCCTGGCGACCCGTGCTGAGCGCACGTGCGGCGGGGTTGGGCTGATAGCCAAGCTGCTCGGCGAGACGACGAACCAGTGTAACGGTCTCTGCCCGCAGCATCTCCGGGCGGCTGAAGGCGCGCGAGACAGTTGCTGTAGAAACTCCCGCCGCCTTCGCCACATCGCTGATGGTCGGAGCGGCAAGAGATTTGTTCGTGGACATAAGTTACAGTCTATGCGCGTCCATGTTCGATTGAAAACGAGATACGAAGCATAGCGCGCGGGTTGTTCCGGCTTCTGAAACTGTTATGAGCCTTGTCACGCCTTACCGTAGTTCTTGTCGATCAGCTGCTGCAGGTAGGTCTTTGAGGCGAGGATGTCGGCGATCTGCTGTGGGCCGGAGATTTCGCGTTCGATGGTGATGGTGCGGGTGTAGTTGACGGCCTTGAACCTGCGGAACAGCTCGGCGAAGTCGACGCGGCCTTTGCCGATTGGTACTTCCTCACCCAGCTGGTGCGGATTGGTGGGGAAGAGCCCGTCCTTCATATGCGTGCCGCGAACGTATTTGCCGAAGACGTCCATGGCGTCGACGGGATTGCCCTTGCCGTAGAGGATGAGGTTCGCCGTATCGAGGTTGACGAAGAAGTTGCCAGTGCCGACGTCGAGGATGGTGCGCAGCAGTGTGATGGGGGTCTCTTCGCCGGTCTCGGCGAGCAGCATGATGCCTTTGGGCTTGCAGTGCTCGGTGATCTCGCGGATTGAGGTGACGGCTGTGGCATAGAGCGGATCGTTGGGATCCTCGGGGATGAAGCCGAGATGCGTGTGGATGGCATCGACGCCGCAGGCGTTGGCGAAGTCGGCGGCGAGCTTGAGCTGCTCGATGCGCTGACGGCGATAGGCAGGCGGCACGATGCCGATGGTTGCAGGGCCGTGGTCGAAGTCGAAGACGCGCCGGCCGGGGTTGTGCTCGCTCAAGGCCGAGACCTGCACATCATACTTTTTCAGCGCTGCGAGCAGAGGCTTCACCTGGGCCATGCTCAATTCGTCGAAGAAGATCTGGCAGGTTGGGATGCCCAGGTCGTGGACGCGCTTGATTGTCTCTTCCGGCGTACCCCCCTTGCCGACTTTTACTACCAGGCCAAGGCGCGGTATGCCGGAGCTGGTTGGAAGCGCCGCGGATGGAAGGGCAGTCCTCGCGAGGGCGGTACCGGCAAGCTGGAGAAAGAGGCGTCGATCCACGATGGCCATGTTGGAGATGTTCTCCTGACGATAGTTGAATTGCGAATGGAGAGAAGCATATCATGCAATCGGTTGCAACGGGCAATGTGAACTGATATTGTTGGGCTCCACACTGTTCCTTGCCCTGGTTCTGCCGCGTGACTGTTTGTATTCCAGACCGACCTCATGGAGGAGAAAAGAATGAATAATCGTGTGCGACGTCGTCAGTTTTTAAAGGCCGCAGGAGCTACGCTGCTTGCAGGTGCGGGAAGCGGGGTTGCAGCTACTGCTGCCGCTTCGGGTCAGACTGCAAGCGGGCAGGTAACGGCGCCTGCTAAGAAGATGCCGCGTATCTTCTCCGGTTGTTGCGCCTATACCTTCCGTCATCTATTTGCGGATGGCTCGCTGACACTGGAGTCCTTCATCGAAAAGGCAGTTGAGCTGCGTCTGGATGGTGTGGACATGACCGTCTATTACATGAAGAGCACTGATCCCGGCTATATTGAGAATCTCCGTTATCTTGGCTACAAGAATGGCGTGGCATTCTCCGGCGTGGCCTGCGGATCGAGCATGGTACAGGCTGATCGTGCCAAGCGCGAACAGGTTCTACAGGAGATCAAGAAGTGGGTCGATGTGACTGCACGCATCCGTGCGCCACATCTCAGAGTCTTTGCGGGCAAGCAGCCGGCGGGGAGCACCATGGCACAGTGCGTCGACTGGGTTGTGGAAGTAATGAAGGCAGCCAGCGACTACTCGGGCAAGAAGGGTATTACGTTGGGTCTTGAAGACCATGTTGGCGTCTCACAGAGCGCTGAGGTGTGCCTGGAGATTATGCATCGCGTCAATTCGCCTTATGCCGGCATCAATATCGACATCTCGCATTTCGCGCCGGAGCCGGGGAAGGACAGCTATTCGCAGATTGCGGCGTGCATGCCGTACGCTACGCACGCACATGTTCGTGCGGGCTTTGACGATAATTCGCCGATCGACCTTGACCGCGTCTGGAAGATCTTTGCCGATGCAGGCTACAAGGGCTTCATGTCTTATGAGGGCGAAGAGAAGAGCATGGCTGGAGTTCCTGCGCAGATCGCAGAAATTGAACGTCTCTGCAAGAAGTATTCGACGGTGTGAGAGTTACTGTGGGGTGTTGGCTTGAGGGTGGGCGCTGATTATGTGCTCGCCCTTGAGCCACACGTCTCGTATGGCGACCTCGTCGGTCCACGCGAAGCGAATGACGTCAGCGCGCGCTCCGATCTCGAGTCTGCCGCGATCAGCGGTGAAGCTGCCGGGAACTGTTGTGGCCATCTCGATGATCTTGGCGAGCGAAAGGCCTGTCATCCGTACGGCGCGGCCGAGGCATTGCACCAGCGGGACTGTTGCGCCAGCCAGTGTCGTGGAGTTGTACATGGAGAGCCGTCCGTCAGCATGCATCTCTACGCGGTCTCCTACCGGCGCGGTGTAGATGCCTGCGGGCATGCCTGCGAGGGCCACGGTGTCCGAGACGAGGAAGGCGCGTCCCTGCCCCTTGGCACGCAGCATCGAACGCAGCGTCTCGGGTGGAAGGTGGTGGCCGTCGGCGATGAACGATGCTGTCAGGCGATCCTCTGCGAGTTGGCTCCATATAGGGTTGGGATGGCGCGGAAGCTGAGGGGCGATTCCGTTTCCCAGGTGAGTGGAGAGGCGTGCACCGGCCTCCACTGCGCACTGAATCTGCTCGTTCGTCGCGTGCGTATGGCCAAGTGAGGCGTGGACACCACGTTGAACTAAACCTTTGATGTACTGTTCCGTTCCCTCAAAGTGAGGGGAGAGAGTAACCATGCCGATGCGTCCATCGCAGGCTTGCTGCCAGCGATCGAATTCTTCGAGTGAAGGTGGCCGTACATGCTCAAGTGGATGCGCACCGCGAAAACCATCCAGAGGAGAGATATGCGGCCCTTCGACGTGGATAAAGGGGATACAGGCTGCAGCACGGTCACTTATGCGAGTGGCCTCCGCAATTGCACAGAGGCCTCGTGTGATCGATTGCTCCGAGGCGGTGATAAGCGTTGGGGCAAAGCTGGTGACACCGGTGGTGAGCAGAAGATCGGCGGCTTCGATGACGATTTCTGCCGTGACATTATCGCTGTTGAAGTCGCGATCGCCATACCCGTTGACCTGCAGGTCGATCAGCCCTGGTGCGATCCAGAGTTCACTTGCCACTGAGCAGCGCTCGATTGCAGCGATCCTTCCATCCTCAACGAAGATGCGCCTGCATTCGCCTGTGGCAGGATCGCTGCCGATGATCTCGCTTGTGTTCACTCTCTTAGAACCCTTATCGCATCAGAGTAGCGCACTGGATTCCTGGTTCAGATAGACGGTGCAGCGTGGATGCATTCGGAGTGCAGTTGCCGGAACCTCGCCGCTGATGGGCGCGGTCATCATGGCTCGAACTGCGGCTGCCTTGTTTGTGCCGGGAACGCAGCAGAATAACTCCTCACCACGCAACAACGTAGGAATGGTAAGTGTGATGGCCTGAAGCGGCACGTCGGCGAATGTGGCGAAGCAATCGTCGTCTACCTGCTGCTGGCGGCAGACCTCATCGAGCGAAACGACCTTGACAGTCAGTGGATCCTGAAGGTCTGCAGGAGGATCGTTGAAGGCGAGGTGCGCGTTAGCTCCAATACCCAGCAGGACGAAGTCGATATCCTTGCTTGCGAGGAGATCGGTATAGTGCTTGCAAGCGCTCTCAGGATCCCAGCCCGGGTCGATCAGGTGATAGGCAGCCAAAGGAACGCAATCGAAGAACTCCCTGCGCAGCCAGTTTCCGAAGCGCTGCGGAGCGTCGTCGGCAAGGCCGACGTACTCGTCCATGTGGAAGGCGGTGACGCGGCTCCAGTCGATGCCGGGCTCCTGTTGGAGTGCAGTGAGCATCTCACTCTGGCTTGGAGCCGCAGCGAAGATGATATGCAGATGCTGCTTAGTCGCAAGCTTTGCGCGAATGGCTTTGGCAATATCTGTGGCGGCCTGTTGTCCCAGCTGCCTGCGGCTATCGGCGATATGAAGACTCAACGGTACGGTGTTATTCATGTGCTTTCGGAAGATAAAAGTTATGGTGCGTTCGCTGGTATATCGGAGTCGAGGGCGTTGAGAAGATCCATGGAGGCCGGGTTATGCCAGGGTGCGAGAAGGCCGATGGAAGTATAAGCGACGAAGGCTGCGAGTAGAGGAAGGCCAACGGTGATGACATTGAGGTAGCGTGCGTTCTGCAAGAGCCAGGGCTGCACAAAGGGGAGCTTCAGTGCTCCGAATGTAAGCGCTCCGGCGAGACAGGAGCCCATGGCCGCGGAAGGCCCACTTCGGCGAAAGGGAATCAATAAGCCAAGCAGCATAGGCAGAGCGATCGGCCCCAGTAGCGCGCCGTACCATAGGATCACCATTCCGATGACACCGCCGAAGTTCGAGGCGAAGAGCGCCAGAATCATGCTGATGATGAGGAAGGCAAAAGTGGCGATGCGGCCCATCAGCAGCTGCCGCGTGTCCGATAGAGGCTTGCCGCGTCGCAAGGCAGGTAGAATATCGCGAACGATGACGGCCGAGATTGCATTGGCGTCCGAGGAGGTCATTGCCATGGTATGCGCGAACAGACCCGCCAACACAAGACCGATCAGCCCCGAGGGCAGCAGAGTCTTCGTCAGCATGGCATAGGACTCGGATGGGTCACTGAGATGCGGAAAGATGATTGGCGCTGCCCACATCGGAATAAACAAAATGAGCGGCCACACTAGGTAGAGCAAGGCGGATAACAGTGAGGAGCGTCGTGCCTGCTCAGGGGTTGCGGAGGCAAGAAATCGTTGCGCGAGACTCCAGCCACCGCCGTTGTACGACAGTAGATTGACGAAGAAGTAGGTGCAGGCGAACAGCACAGTATAGTCGCCGTGAAAAGGCTTCAGGTGATCGGGTGGCAGCTGGCGCCACATCGTCCACAGTGCGCTGACGCCGCCGAGCCGCGCGAGTACGGCAATAAGCATGGAGAAGCCGGCGATGAGTTGAATCACAAACTGGCTAAGATCGGTGAGAGCGTCCGCCCAGAGCCCGCCCATCACAGAGTAGAAGGCTGTTACGCCACCGGTCAGCAGCACTCCCCAGACTAGGGGCACGTCGGCGAAGGCGTGCAGCAGGATCGCTGAGGCGCTCCACTTTGCAGCGACATCAAAGATCTTGAGGAAGGCCCCGCTCCATCCCAGAAGTTGCTGCGTGGGCAGGTCGTAGCGGATCTTCAGATACTCCAGCGGTGAGATGACATGGAACTTCTGGCGCATGCGCACCCAGCGACCGGGAAAGATTGGCATGCCGCACAGCAGGGCCAGGCCGATCGAGCCTGCCCACCAGAAGTACACCGTGATGCCCGAAGTGTAAGCCAGCGCGGCATAGCCGACGAAGACCGCAGAACTATAACCGGACATGTGATGCGAGATGCCTGAGAGCCACCATGGCATAGCACCGCCTGCGGTGAAGAAGTCGCTGGCGTTCTTCACGCGCTTGCGAGCCCAGTAGCCCACAACCATCATTAGAAGGAAGTAGGCTCCAAGTACCAGCCAGGCTAGAAGCCCCATGAGCAGACTCTCGGAGAAAGCATGGAGGCATTATTCCATGCAAGCGATTGCATTGCAAATTGCACTTTCTGATTCTTTGCCAGGGAAAGGAGTTTGAGCTAGACCTCGTATGACTTATCTCTTATGGCTTATGTGCTGGCTTCTGGATACACGCTCGTCAACAGTGGACCAAGAAAGAGCTTGCTCGTCCCAACAACAGAATTCCATCCCCGATATCCCGCAAACGCCGGTTGACATTTTTCTCCGGACAGAAGTGAAGTAGACAAATCAGCTTCTGAGGCATTTCGGCAGGCAGAACACTCAGATCGTGCTCGCCTCCCACGAATCATCAGATTCGGAGGAAGATTTTATTGCGCCACATCCAGTACAGCACGAGCCAGTAAATGGCTAGGACGACGGTCCCGGACAATAGAGTTTCGTACGCATGGCCGAAGATAGTAAACACAGCACTGCCGAAATTAATGTAGATATTTCTTGTCAGAAAGTCATCACACAGGCTTGCCATCAGATATGCCGCGATTGAGTTGGTTCCAATGACGACCAGTGGAAATGCCATTCGCCTATTCCCTCTCAGGTCGATCAGCCATGAAAATGAAACGATAAACAGAAAGCAGATACCACCGCTGAGTAGAACCCAACTCGGGGTCCATATTCGCTTCACTATGGGGCAGATACCAGTGAAGTGGAGAAGGAGGCCGCCAATCGTCAGTCCTGCCGCAAAAAGCAGGAATTTCTGGATCGGAACTCGCGGTGCGTCCTTTCGTAATATTTGACCGGCAAACAGCCCCAGGAGCATGGTTCCGAGCGTGGGAATAAAGCTGAGTGTGGCATAGCCTCCACGGTTGTACCGGAACGGAGAAGCGCGAGGAAACAGGTTCAGAAACCAGACATCGAAAGCTGTGCCAAGATTCGTGTTTTTGTTCCAATGCGCTGCCAAACCGGAATAGTTATAGTGCCAGTCTGGTGGAACACCAAGAGATGTGAGGTCAAGCGCGGTGGGCGGTGCAGGATACAAGGCCCATAGCAACCAGTAGAAAGATAGGAGCGCTCCGAAACAGATCCATTGCCGGGATGGCTTCAGAAAACTGATCAGAAACGCGAAGGTGTACCCGAGGCCGATCTGCGTCAGAGTGTCTTCAAAGGTGAAATTGGTCTGGGTGCTATGCGTGGAACGTAAAAGGATCCCGAGCACAACCAGTACTAAAGAGCGTCGCAGGGTGTGTCGCAACATAGAACCAAAGGCCTGCCCCTTTTTGATGCGACTTTGAATGGAATAGGGAAGCGCCACGCCAACCAGGAACGTAAATGATGGTTGGATCATGTCGTGAAGGCTGAGTCCGGCCCATGGCACATGAGTCTGGTTGTACGCGAGGATTCGCCAGGAAAGACTCTGCGGTACGGCATCGTGAACAGCCTTGAGGTGTAGAACCTCTGCCAGTAGCAGCAACATAACAAAGCCGCGGTAGGCATCCACTGCAATATTGCGTCCCGCGAACGCCGCCATTCCGTTTTTGCCGGGCGGAGCGACTGCGACGGGGTTGGCGCACGATGTTTTCAGCGCCGGTAGAGAACTGTCATGCATGCTTTGCACCTCGAAACGATGGGTATAGAAACAAAAATCGTAAAAACATAATTAAAAGTAATTCAATTGTCGACATAGATGATATAAAAAGTAGACAAATGCGCAAAGTCATCGTCGCGTTGTCCATTGCTTTGTGATGGACCGAATTCCATCAGCTTCATTCGAGGGAGTTTTTCATGAAGGATCGAATCAGAGAGTCGGCGTCCAATTTACCCCGCCGCGAGTTTCTTCGTCTTGGGACGCTTAGCGCCTTGGGCGCGAGCCTGCCTGCGTTTTCGCTCGAACAGAAGAAAACAGCCTATCGCTCTGTAATGGGGATGCCGTTTGAGAAGATGAATCCCCGAATCGGCATCATCGGAACAGGAAAGCGTGGTACGTCCTTGTTGCGGAACTTTATCAAAGCCAACGCTCAGATAAGGGCGATCTGCGATATCGATAAGGTTCGTGCGGAGAACGCTCGCCAGATGGTGGAGAAGTCGGGGCAGCTAGCCCCTGCGGTCTACACCCAAGGCGAGCGGGACTTTGAGAATCTCGTTGCTCGCGATGACCTTGATTGGATTGTGATTGCCACTCCCTGGAACTGGCATGTCGAGATGGCGGTAGCTGCTATGAAGCATGGAAAGCATGCCGGAGTCGAGGTTCCTGCGGCGACGACGCTCGAAGACTGCTGGAGATTGGTTAATACATCAGAGAAGACACAGCGGCACTGCATCATGCTTGAAAACTGCTGCTATGGATATAACGAGACACTCGTCCTGCGCATGATTCACGCCGGTTTGCTGGGAGAACTCCAATATGGAGAAGCGGCCTACATCCATGACCTTCGCGATGAGTTGTTCTGGAATCGGAGCGAAGGTCTTTGGAGGAGAACAGTTCACACTCAGCGCGATGGCAACCTCTACCCAACGCACGGTTTGGGCCCTGTCGCAAACTACATGGGCATCCAGCGTGGAGACCGTTTTGATTCCATGGTCTCCATGAGTTCTCCTCACAGAGGTCTGGAACTCTTTCGCGAGCAGCATGTGCCTGAAGGTGATCCTCGTCAAAAGGAGCACTATGTAACAGGAGACATGAATGTCTCGCTAATCAAGACTGGTAAGGGCCTAACGATTACTCTCAAGCACAACGTAGCGAGTCCACACCCCTACGACCGGATTAACCAGATTGCCGGAACGAAAGGAGTCTTCGAAGACTATCCGCCAAGAATCTACCTGGATGGCCAGGCAGGGGGAGAAGACTGGACGACGCTGGACAAATTCAAGCAGTACGAACATCCTTTGTGGACGCAGGCGAATAGTGCGACTGATTCTGCCGACGGGCATGGCGGCATGGACTTCATCATGATCAGCCGCCTTTTGCAGTGCTTCCGCAGCGGGGTCGCTCCCGACATGGATGTATACGATGCCGCAGCATGGTCAGCTCCGGGGCCCCTCAGCGCACTTTCTTTGGCGCGAGGCAACGCGCCGGTTAAATTTCCTGATTTCACTCGAGGGCACTGGAAAGAGAGGGGTGTATCTCCTCTTGCTGTGACGTAGAGCTAAGTTTGTTGGTTTGCTGTAGATAACTGCTACTAGATTAAGTGCGAATCAGTTCATAGGCCTAAGAGAAACAAAAGCTAGTATTTGCTTGGAAATGCAACCGATTGCAGATAATGGTATGCAACCGATTGCGTTGAATAAATCTTATAAATACTGTCCGCCGATGAGACGGACATGCTGTTGCACGATGTTCGAACATGTCGCGGTGAAAGGGAGATGCGATGAAATTACGCGTGTATAGGTCAATCAGCGGGCTGCTGTCGGGGATCAAGCTCAGCCCATATTGTTTTTTACTGCTGTTGATGTTTGCGGAAATGCCATTGACACTGCTGGCTCAGGGAACCACGGGCTCCATCATCGGAGTTGTGACCGATGTCAGCGGAGCCTTTGTGGAAGCCGCCAATGTCACGGTTCGTGAGGTCGATACCAACCAGACTAGGATTGTTCAGACATCTGCTAATGGAACCTACGTGGTTCCCCAATTGAAGCCTGGACTATATTCAGTGGCCGTTGAAAAAGCCGGCTTCAAAACGATCACTCAAACCGGAATCAGGCTGGTCATCGATCAAACAGCAACAATTAACACGCAACTGTCGATCGGCGAACAGGCGGTGAGTGTCGACGTGACGGATAGCCTGCCGGTCATCCAGACAGAAGACTCGTCTATCGGTCTTGTCGTCGACAGCAATGCGATTCAAAACACACCGTTGAATGGTCGTCTCAGTTTGATGGGGCTGATTGCGCTTGCTCCCGGTGTGCAGGGTGTGGGTGCGCAGGATCAGTTGGCAAAACGCGGGCTGACCTACTCCGTTGGTTCGGGTTCTGGGCGCTCAACAGGCAGCCTGGGTTCGACTCTGGACGGTATTATCAACACCGACATTATTATTCAGCGTGCCGAACCGGAAGTTCCTTCGCTGGATGCGATCTCCCAGTTCAAGGTTCTGACGAATGGAGCGCCTGCGGAATTTGGTCAGCCTTCACAGTTGATCGTCGTCACCGCCAGTGGCACGAACAAGTACCATGGTGGACTACTCTGGTTCAATCGTTCAAAGGGAACTGCGGCGAAGCCTTACTTCAACGGCAGCAGCCCTCGTGCGCCTTATCAGCGTAATGAATTCGGCGGTAATTTCTCGGGCCCTATCGTCATACCGCATCTCTACAACGGACGGGATCGCTCCTTCTTCTTTGTCTCCGATGAGGCCTTCCGTTTGACCCAGTCAGCCAGTAAGAGCAGCCAGCAGCCTACCCAATTGATGCGCTCGGGCGTCTTCACGGAGTTTGCGCAGCAAGTTATCGATCCTGCAACAGGCTTGCCGTTTCCTAACCACACTATCCCAGCGTCGCGCATCAACCCCGTCACTTCACGGTTACTGAGTCTTTTGTATCCCTTGCCGACGCAAGGAGGGACTGGAACAAATACCTACGAGTTGGTGCCATATACCAGTGTTGCCAATAGATTCTCTCTCCGAGTGGATCATCGGTTCAGTGATAAGGATCAGATAAGAGGAACCGTCATGCTTGCCCACTACGGTCCCAGTCCTACGGTTGGCGCAACGAGCCTCCAGGGTGGCTATTCTGGCGATGGCGAGCGCAATCACCTCTTTATTGTGGGTTGGACGCATACGTTTTCCCCAACAATGCTCCTTGATACCTCTGCGTCCTATCAGCATCTTCCCATCTTTCGTACGCCGCAGAACTATCAAACCAAATGGGAATCGATCGTTCCGGGCCTTAGTTCTCAGATTATCGAAGGTGCTCCGCAGATCGGCATTACCAACATTACGTCGGTCGGCGAGTCAGGTTCAAAAGACCTCATCCAAGGAGCGCAGTACGCAACCTCGCTGACCAAGGTCTTCACGCACCATACCGTTAAGGCGGGATTCAACTACCTTTACGACACGGACTGGAACGCTTCGGCGTCGACTCCGGCCCGTGGGCAATACAATTTCAACGGTCAATATAGCCAAGGAGGTCAGTCGTCCTCCAGTGGCGCGCCTTGGGCATTTGCTGATTTTCTACTCGGATTGCCTTCTACAACTTCTCAAGGTTCTTCAGGAACCGTCGTCACCCGAAACATGACCCAGCAATGGGGAGCTTATGTGCAGGATGACTGGAAGCTCACGCCAAGGCTGACCATCAATGTTGGGCTGCGCTATGACCTGCAGTGGTTTGGCCCTGGTTATGAAGATCAGGCGGCACTCTTTGTGCCTTCACTCAAGAAGGTTGTAGTCTTTGGGAATTCATATCCTTCAACTGCGATTCCTTACTACGTCAACTATCTCAAACAGTTCAATCTCATTGCGTTATCTTCCGAGGTGGGACTTCCCAGTAATTCGTTCAGCTACCTGGGGCGGGTGAATAAAAACTTTGCTCCTCGCTTAGGCTTTGCATATCAGGTAACACCCAACACCGTTCTGCGCGGCGCATCGGGAATCTACTACAGCATGCTGGGCGCGCTCTCCGTCGGCAATATGTTTGGCAATCTTCCTTTTATTGCCACTCAGACATATACCAACTCCCCGAATTACAGTTCGGCGTTCTCGATGAACAATCCTTTCGGATCGGCGGGAACTTACAGCAACAATCCGTCCGTTACTGCACAGCATCCGCTCGTCAACCCCTATACCGAACAGTACAATCTGGCGATCGAACACCAGTTTGCCGCTGGCACAGCGCTGCGCGTGGGGTATGTCGGTCAGCATGACCTGAAAGCAAACGGCAGCCTTAAAATCAACCTGGCAGACCCGCCGATTGTGGGGGCAACGGTGCAGAGCACGAATCTGATCCAGCCTCTTGCCGCTATCACATACTCGGGTGTTCCCCTCTATCATTCCACGATGAATGCATTGCAAGTAGGAGTCCATCGGACTCTGAGAGCTGGCCTTGTCTTCGGTGCGGAGTATCAGTGGAGCCGCATCCTTGGAACGGAATCGCTTCAGAATCCCTCCGGCAGCAGTCCGCAGGACTCTTATGGACCCATTGGAGGTATCGCCACTCAGGTCCTTCAGATGAACTATGGCTATGAGCTTCCCATGGGCCGTGGCAAGTGGATTGGCGGGGGAATGAGTAACTTCGCCGATAAGGTATTTGGCAACTGGAAGTTGTCGGGGATTGTGAGCGCACAGAACGGACAGCCATTCTCTGTAACTTATACGGCCCCTGGGAGTCCCGTGGGCCAGGTCAGTGGCCGTGCCAATCGAGTTCCCGGAGCCGCTCTTTATCCGTCGAACAAAACGAAGACTCAATGGTTCAATCCTGCGGCCTTCACCGCTCCAACCTGCTACAACTCGGTGATAACCGGTAGTGCGACGATTAGTTGCCAGGCCGTGTATAACGCGGGGCAAGCAGCAGGAGTCAAAACCTATGCCTCCTACGGCAACTCTGCTTACAACATGCTGCGTGGTCCTGGATTCCAGAACTGGGATATGAGTCTCCAGAAGACGATTAAGTGGAAGGAACGCTATAACGTTCAGCTGCGTGCTGATACCTTCAACGTTTTCAACCACCCCAACTTCGAAGTGCCCAATACAAATATCTCCAATTCGAATGTGGGAACGATCACCTCAACATCGTCTACGCCAACCTATCAGCAGCGCACCATGGAGTTCGCCGCCAAGTTCAACTTTTAAACCGCACTCTTACAATTAAGAGGCCTCCACCCTTTGGCAAAAGTTGGAGGCCTCTTATTGCAGGAAATTTTTGCCAGCAAAACGCGTTCCGGCTTCAGATGCCAATTCAACTAGCAAGCGCAACAAGGGTTTCCGGCGACCCATGAGAGACTTCCAAGGGTGTTCGATAACCTAGCACACGACGCGGGCGGTTGTTAAGCCGCTCTTCGGCCCGCTCGACATCCTGCCTGGACACCCTCGCAAAGTCAGTCTGCTTCGGAAAGTATTGCCGGACCAGCCCATTGGTGTGTTCGTTGAGGCCGCGCTCCCACGAATGATACGGCTTTGCAAAATACGTTTCTGCGTCTAATGCCTCTCCGAACGATTTATGCCGCGTGAACTCCTTGCCGTTGTCCATCGTCAGCGTCAAAACCTTTCCTCGATACTCGCCAAGTTTTGATTCGATGGCTCCTGCCACGCCTTCCGCCTTGCATGAGTCAACCAACGCCAGACGAAGCAGCTTCGAGCAACGATCCACCATGCTCACCAGCGCACCTGTTTGCTTGTTTGGCCCGACAATCGTATCGAGTTCCCAGTCGCCCACACGCGATTTATGCTCCACCACAGCCGGGCGCTGGTCGATGTCCACCCTGTCTGGTATCCGTCCACGCGACTGACGGCAGCTACCGCGTCGCCAGTACCGCCGTCCACGATGTCGTAAATGCGAATGCAGCGTTCCTTTGCGGAACTTGTCCAGCCATACATATTGGTAGATGCGTTCATGGCTTACCGCAGGCAGTTTTTCCTGGCGGTGCTTGAGCCAGCCACTGATCTGTTGGGGACTCCAATCTTCCCGAATACGATCTTCCACGAAGGCTATCAACGGCTTCGTCATTTGCGTGGTCGGCTGTCCCGCTTCTTTTGTCGTTCTTCCGCCTGGGCTTGCGCCCAATGGTAGTAGTAGCCCGTCTTCATCGAATTGCGTTGCAACTCGCGGCTGATGGTCGAGCGATGAACCCCAAGCTCGCGGGCTATCTCCGTCTGTGAAACCCCTCTCTTCAACAGAACGCAGATCTGGCATCTCTCTTCATAGGTCAGATGTCTGTAACTTCTCATGGCTCCCTCCAAGTTACGTTGCCCATGAAAAGCCACATCCTCAGACCGCTGGACAGGCGTTGTTGCGCCTTATGGTTGAAAGGGCCCCACAAAACGCCTGCACAGTTCCTACACAGCTAAAATATGGCTATTTATCCATAATTAAATGAGTCTTCTACAAAATAATACTCACCCCCTCAGGATGACACATCCATTGAGGCTTTCATCTATTGCTCAGTAGGCCCCGGCCTGTTCAAGCGGGAGGCGCACCTGGAAGCAGGTTGAGCCGGGCCTGGATTCGACCTGGATGTAGCCGGAGTGGCGTTGCACGATACGCTGCGCCGTGTCGAGTCCGAGCCCGAGTCCGCGGCCTGGGGCCTTGGTAGTGTAGAAGGGCTCGAAGATGCGGTTCTTCAGGTCGGGCTCGATGCCCTGGCCCGTGTCCCATACTTCGACGAAGGCCATGCGTCCCTGGAGCCGCGTGGTCAGCCGCAGAGTTCCCTTGTCCTTCATGGCGTCGAGGGCGTTTTCGATCAGCGCGGTCCAGACCTGGTTGAGCTCGCGGCCATAGGCGCCTACGGGCGGCAGGACGGGGTCGAACTCGGTCTCGACTTTGATGTCGTGCAGGCGCGACTTGAACATGACGAGCGTGTTCTCGAGCGACTGTGCGAGGTCGACGTCCTGGATGGGCGCCTGGTCCATGTAGGAGTAGTCCTTGATGGCGCGGATGAGGTCGAAGATGCGCACGGTCGAGTTGACGACGGTCTCGGCCATGCGCTCGGCGCGCAGCGAACTGGCGACAGTGGCCACCGCGACGGGGAGCGCCTCGGAGGTCATGATGCCGGCGAGCTCGTCGAGGTGCGCCGTGGGCAAGCCGGTTTCGGCAAGCGCCGGCGCGATGGCCCACGGGTTGGAGATGTTGTGCGCCTCAAGCCAGCGGACGAGCTCGAACTCGCGGTCGCTCTCGGCGAGGGCGTCTGCAGTGGTAGTTTCGGTGCTGCGCTCGGCCATGGTGGCGCGTACGTTGACGATCCAGTTGCGGTACTTGGAGGTGATGGAGTCGGGCAGACAGAGATTGCCCATGCGGTACTTCTGGTCGCCGTACTGACGCAGCTCGGAGAAGAGACTCGACGCGGAGCGCTGCGCGGCCGAGGCCGGATTGTTGAGCTCGTGCGCTAGGTTGGCGGCGAGCTTGCCCAGCGCGGCCAGCTTTTCCGTCTGCTGCTCCATGCGCGTGACCTCGCGGACGCGGTCCATCATGGTCCAGACGCAGCGCTCTGTCATGGAGGGGATCGCCGCGAGCATTGCGGGATAGTGTCTCTCGTGGATGGTGAGCGCCCACCCGTCGCCGACGAGGTAGCCGTCGCCGCCGTAGTTTTTCATACGCGAAAAAGGCAGCTTTCCGGTCATCGCTCCGGCGCGCCCGATGAACATCATCATGGGGCCGTGGTTGTGGCGGCGCACGTGGACCTCGCCTTTGAGGATGAAGACCATACTGTCGGCGGGGCTGCCTTCGGTGAAGACCATGGCGCCGTCTTCGCCGACGAGCTCTGTGCCGTGCTGGGCGAGCCAGGTGTACTCCTCTTCCGATAGACCGTCGAGCGCGGGGATGGTGCGCAGCGCGGCGACGATCTCCGGCAGCGGCGTGGGCTCGGTGGGGGGAGCGATAAAGATTGCGGGACCGAGCTGCTGGGGAAGGACAGCTTCAAAACTGCTGGGGGCGGCCATCGAGCGAATCTCCTTCTGCCATCTTGGGGCAGGAACATCGAAACGACCAGGCAATGGTGTCTCTATTCTGACAGGTTTGCCGGAAGGAAGGGAGCAACGCGGCTGGGGAAATCCCGCGTTTTGTGACGAAAGAGAGGGGAACATCTATACGATGCAACGCGATGGATGATGGATGGAAAAGAATTGCCCTGCGCTAAGACTGTTTTCGTATGGTGTCATGTTCCCCGAAAACGAAGGGCTGTCATAGGACAAATACAGAGATTCTTCGCGGCGCTCAGAATGACGTCGCTTTATCAATCACAGCAATAGAGACATAACCACAGCTAGAGACACAACCACAACAACAGGGACATAACGCTATGGTCTGCTGCGGCCTGCGGACTGGATGCGGTCGAGAGATGCAAGCATTTGTTTCACTCTCTCGGGATACAGTGCGGCGACGTCCTTCTTCTCCGATGGGTCAGTGGTTCGGTGGTAGAGCTGCGGCTGTGGAGCGTTGCCCAGCTCGGTGTTCGTGTACTTATCGAAACGCGGCTTGTTGCTGGGGCGAATCAGCTTCCATTCCGCTTCGATCAGCGAGAGAACGCCCGCCTCTTCGATGAGCGAGGTCCGTCCAGTGCGCGAGCGGCCGAGCAGCGCGGGCAGAATGTCGAAGCTGTCGGGGGCGTCGCTGGCGGAGACGGTCTGTCCTGTGAGTGTGGCCAGAGACGACAGCAGGTCGATCTGGTCGACCAGTGCGTTCGATGTCGTACCGGGCTTGATATGGCCCGGCCAGGTGGCGATGAAGGGAACGCGCGTGCCGCCGTCGAAGTTGCTGTATTTGCCGCCGCGGTAGATTCCCGCGGGCTTGTGCGAGCCGAGCTTTGCGACGGCCTCGTCCTGGTAGCCGTCGTCGACGACGGGGCCGTTGTCGCTGGACAAGATGATCAGCGTGTTCTTGTCGAGGCCGTTCTTCTTAAGCGTGTCGACGACGCGGCCGACGCACCAGTCAAGCTCGGCGATGGCGTCGCCGCGCGGGCCCATGCTGGTCTTTCCAACGAAGCGCTGATTGGGTAGCCGGGGGACGTGGATGTCGTGGACCGGGTAGTAGAGAAAAAATGGCCGGGCCTTGTTCTGCTCGATGAAGTTGACGGCCTTTGTCGAGAGCGTATCGGCGATGTCCTCGTCGACCCACAGGGCGGACTTGCCGCCTTCCATGTAGCCGATGCGGCTGACGCCGTCGACGATGGCCATGTCGTGTCCATTGCTGGGCTTCATCTTGAGCAGCTCGGGGTTTTTGCGGCCGGTGGGTTCGTTGGGGAACGGCTCTTTGTAGCTGATGTGGATGGGGTCGGACGGGTCGGCGTTGACGACGCGATGGTTCTCGACGAAGACGCAGGGCACGCGGTCGGGGGTCGCGGGAATGATGAAGGAGTAGTCGAAGCCGACCTCGAGCGGGCCGGGTTTGATCTCGGCGTTCCAGTCGATCTCGCCGGAGCCGAGGCCGAGGTGCCATTTGCCGACGACGCCGGTGGCGTAGCCGCTGCGCTTCAAAAGCGAGGGGAGCGTGAGCTGGTTCTTGTCGATGATGAGCGCCGCATCGCCGGGCAGGATGCCAGTGCCGGGCTTGCGCCAGGCGTACTGGCCCGTCATGACGGAGTAGCGCGAGGGCGTGCAGGTGGCGGAGGTCGCATGCGCGTCGGTAAAGCGAAGCCCGCGGGCGGCGAGAGCGTCGATGTTCGGTGTGCTGACGCGGGTGGCGCCGTAGCAGCTTACGTCGCCGTAGCCGAGGTCGTCGGCGTAGATGAAGACAATGTTGGGATGCGCCGCTGGTGTCGCTGCGCCGAGCAGTCCTGTTGCGGAGGCGGCGCCGAGAGCCTGGAGAAACTGTCTTCTGTCCATGAACGAAAGAATACAACAGAAAAGGAAAGGCCTCTCCGCTCACCCGGTACACGCAGCGTGCGGAGAGGCGACCCTGTTTTTCTGCTAGGCCTTGACGACTGCGCCGTCGACCACCTTGACGGGATCGAGGAAGGGCATGTTCTTGCGCAGCTCGGCGCCGACCTTCTCGATGCCGTGTGCGGCTTCCTGCTGACGGATGCGCGCGAACTCGTGGCGGCCGGTCTCGTTCTCCTCGATGAACTTCTTGGCGAACGATCCGTCCTGGATCTCCTCGAGCAGCTTCTTCATCGCTTTCTTGGTCTCGGCGGTAACGATGCGCGGGCCGGCAACGTAGTCGCCCCACTCTGCGGTGTCGGAGATGGAGTGACGCATGTAGGCGAGGCCGCCGCGATACATGAGATCGACGATCAGCTTCAGCTCGTGCAGCACCTCGAAGTAGGCGAGCTCGGGCTGGTAGCCTGCCTCGGTCAGGGTCTCAAAGCCAGCCTTGACGAGTGCGGCGGTGCCTCCGCAGAGGACGGCCTGCTCGCCGAAGAGGTCGGTCTCGGTCTCTTCGGTGAAGGTGGTTGCAAGCACACCGGCGCGGGTGCAGCCGATGCCCTTGGCGTAGCTGAGCGCGAGCTTGAGCGCGTTGCCGCTGGCGTCCTGCTCGACGGCGACCAGGCCGGGGACTCCGCCGCCTTCAGTGAAGACCTCGCGGACGCGGTGGCCGGGGGCCTTCGGCGCGACGAGCGAAACGTCAACACCGGCGGGAGGATTGATGGTGCCGAAGCGGATGTTGAAGCCGTGCGCGAACATCAGCGTCTTGCCGGGCGCGAGGTTGGGCTCGATCTCGGCCTTGTGCACCTTGGCGGCAGTCTGGTCGGGCGTGAGGTTCATGATGACGTCGGCCCACTTGCTGACGTTGGCGACAGTGTCGACGACGAGGCCAGCCTTGCGCGCGCGCTCGGCGTTGGGGGAGTCGGGACGGAGGCCGACACGGACTTCAACGCCGGAGTCCTTGAGGTTGAGCGAGTGGGCGTGGCCCTGCGAGCCGTAGCCGATGATGGCGACTTTCTTCGCCTGAATGAGGGAGAGGTCTGCGTCTTGGTCGTGGTATGTCTTTGCCATGATTTTCTTCTTTCCTTCGGTGTGTATTAAAAGTTTATAGGCTGCGTGCGAATCTGTGGGGCAGTGCACTTTTCGTCGTCATCCTGAACGAAGTGAAGGACCCCCGCATTGTGGTGGCGATGAGTTCAAATCCTTTTCTCCTCTGAGATCAAATGGAACGATTGGTTTGCCCCAATCCGCACTCAGGTCCTCCCAGAGAGGATTCGAGGTGATGATTAATTCCAACTTTCGGACGCGCAGCCAGCCCTTGAGAACTTTCTCGCGCTTGATTGCAGCGGCCATGCTGGTGAATCGTTCATAGTAGACGAGTTCGTCGATGCCGTAGTGGGCCGTGTGGCAGTTTGGATTGGTCTTACGCTTATGCTGCGAGACACGCGACTCTATATCCGCCGTCACACCGATGTAGAGCTTTCGGAAGCTGTTGGAAAGGATGTAGACGTAAGCGTAACCGGTCATGCTCTTCCTTGAAAATTCGTGCAGCGCAAATGCGGGGGTCCTTCACTTTGTTCAGGATGACGACGCAAAACAAGCAACAGCAAAACAAATGCAAAAGATCAGCATAGGCAGCGGTGTAAACGGCGACGGCAAACAAGGCCGCGAAATGCGTTAGGTTTCATCTTCGGCGAACTGGTTGGGCAGGTCGTCGGCCTCCGGGCGGTTGGGGTAGGCGGCAGGCAGCTCGCCGTTGGGGCTGCCGAGGGCTTTGAGGACGCGGCTGGTGTGGCGGCCGCGGCGCATGGCCATGCGTCCGGTGCGCGAGACTTCGAGGACCTCGAATTTCGACTCGCGGAGGACCTGTAGCAAGCCTTCGATCTTCGAGGCGGCTCCGGTCATCTCGAGCATGATGGACTCGGGGGCGAGATCAACAACGCGCGCGCGGAAGACGTTGGCGAGCTCGAAGATCTGCGAGCGCGAGTGCTGGCCGTGCGGTGTGTTGGGGCCGGCGGCGACCTTGATGAGGCAGAGCTCGCGGATAACAGCCTCACTGCGGCCGAGCTCGTCGACGTCGCGCACGATCTCCAATTTGTAGAGCGAGGCGCGGACGCGATCGGCGGCGTGCTCGGGCGCGTCGCAGACAATGGTCATGCGGGAGACGCCCTCGCGCTCGCTCTCGCCTACGGTGAGGGAGACGATGTTGACGTTGAGACGGCGGAAGAGGGAGGCGACCCGGGTGAGCACTCCGGGCTTGTCGTCTACGAGGGCTACGAAGGTGTGGAGCATGTAGGGCCTTTCTTAGCAAGTCAGCGAATGCGTAGTCCATTCTTGGATCTGATTCTGATGATTAGCAGTGCGAGCAATCCAAAAAACATTACGTCGAAGACTACTGCAACGATAAGGTACAAATTCGCGTGATCGGAATGGATACCCTGCTGGAAAAATACAGCCGCGAAGAGCAATCCAGGTGCGAGCAGGACATCTATATCTTCAAATCGCGAAATAGTGCTGATCCCACCAACGATCGCAACTGTAGCGACTCCAATTGCCAATGCAGAGCCGATTTGTGTTTTTGTGAAGGTCATGGGAGTCGTGATCTCTGAGGGCTGAAAGCCCAATCGATCCACGCATAGTGGAGGCGCGAAACACGCTATTCATCCTCCGCAGTTTCGATCAGTGGGTTAGGGCGACGGACCATCTCATGCAGCGCTGCGCCGGGGGCGATCATTGGGTAGACACCGTCCTCTTTCTCTACTGAGAAGTTGATGAGGAAGGCGGTTGGAGCTGTGCGTGCTTTTGTGACTGTGGGGGTTACATCCTTGCGCTGGGTGATGTGCGCGCCGGGGATGCCGTGGGCTTCGGCTAGTTTGACGAAGTCGGGCGAGAGGATGGGCGAGCAGGCGTAGTTCTTGTCGTAGAAGGCCTCCTGCCACTGCCGGACCATGCCGAGGAAGCCGTTGTTGATGACGGCAACGTTGATGTGCAGGCCCTCCTGCTGGATGGTGGAGAGCTCGGCGGCGGTCATCTGGAAGCCTCCGTCGCCGGCGATGCACCAGACGTCGCAGTCGGGGCAGGCCATCTTGGCTCCGATGGCGGCGGGTAGAGCGTAGCCCATGGTGCCGAGGCCGCCTGAGGTGACGAGCGTGCGCGGGTCTTCGTGCTTGTAGTACTGCGCCTCCCACATCTGGTGCTGGCCCACGTCGGTGGCGATGATGGTCTTATCGAGACGGCCTGCGGCCTTGGCCTCCTGCCAGATGTCGTTGATGACGTGCGCGGCGTAGAGGTGGCCGTTGTCGGGAAGGTTGATGATGTCGCGCACGGCGGCGTCGCCCTTCATGGCGCGGATCTCGCGCAGCCAGTCGGCGGTGGTGTGGCGGTCGCTGGCCTTCTCGTAGCTGGGGTCGGCGATCAGCGGCTCCATCGTGTTCAGCACCTCCTTGAGGTCGCCGATGAGCGCGACGTCGACCTTGACGTTCTTGTTGATCTCCGAGGGGTCGATCTCGATGTGGATCTTCTTCGCGTTGGGCGCGTAGCTGGAGAGGTTGCCGGTGACGCGGTCGTCGAAGCGCATGCCGAAGGCGAGCAACAGGTCGGCCTGCTGAATGGCGTTGTTGACCCACGATTCGCCGTGCATACCCATCATGCCGAGGGCGAGCGGGTGCGAGGCGGGGAAGGCCCCGAGGCCGAGCAGCGTGGTGGCGACGGGGACGTGGTAGCGCTCGGCGAAGTTCAATACCTCGCGCTCAGCTCCAGACAGCGTGATGCCGTGGCCGGCGAGGATCACCGGCTTCTTCGAGGCACGCATCAGCTCGATGGCGCGGTGCATCTCGGCGGACTCGGCGCGCAGCATGGGGTGCGGGCGCGCGGGCGCGGGCGCGGCCTCGTCGAAGTTGAAGATGGCGGTGCCCTGCTGGGCGTCCTTGGTGATGTCGACGAGCACGGGGCCGGGGCGGCCGGACTGCGCGATCTGAAAGGCCTCGCGGATCATCGGAGCAATGTGCTCGGGGCGCGTGGCGACGAAGTTGTGCTTGGTGATCGGCAGCGTGATGCCGGTGATGTCGATCTCCTGGAAGGCGTCGGAGCCGAGGACCTTGGATGAGACCTGGCCGGTGATGCAGACGATCGGGATGGAGTCGAGCATGGCGGTGGCGATTCCGGTGACGAGGTTGGTCGCGCCGGGGCCCGAGGTGGCGATGGCGACGCCGACCCTGCCGGAGGCGCGTGCGTAGCCATCAGCCATGTGGGCTGCGCCCTGTTCGTGCCGCGTGAGCACGTGGTGGATGGGGAACTTGCGCAGAGCGTCGTAGGCGGGGAGGATCGCTCCGCCGGGGTAGCCGAAGACCGTGGTGACACCTTCGCCTACGAGCGTGGCCCAGAGAATCTCGGCTCCGGTTAGGGTGGGGTGCTGATTTGTCTTAGGCGTTGTCATGATTTCTCCAATGTAGTGGGTAATCAGTTGAATTTAGGCTGCCACTATCTAAGCGTCTTAACACGAAATGTAAACTTGCTTGGTCTTCCAATATTTAGTGTCGAATGCTTGACTTCTATTTGCCCAACATAATCAAAATCAGAATGATGCTTGTCTCTGTGAAACAAATGAATTTCTTCTCCAGAAGTTGATGCCTTCAGCATTCGTTCTTCAGCGAAATGATCAGTCGGGCCTTCCCATTCGAGGTGGCCGTTATGCAACTTATCCTTGTACTGTTCAGCCGAATCTTGCTTGTTCTCGGTAACAAAGAGAACAATTTTGTTGTCCTTGCGCGGCGTTACAACTCCTCTTGCTAGCGCGTGAAAGGATGAATATCCCCATAGTTGAGCGAGGGTTTGCCTTGAGTACGACTCGCCTGATCTGATCTGCGCGAAATCAAGAGACATTGATGAAACCTCAGGGGCTAAAGCCCCATTACTTCTGGTTGATGTTGCGGCACGGCTGAAGCCGTGCCCTTAAGCAAAACGACTACGTCGTCACAGCTCCTTCGCTGGCACTGCTTACGGTGTTCGCGTACTTGGCGAAGACACCGCGCTTGAAGCGGGGTTCGGGCTGCTTTACTTCTTTCAGACGGCGTGCGATCTCTTCCGCCGGAACTTCAAGCCGCAGCTCGCGGTTCTTGATGTCGAAGGTGATGGTGTCGCCTTCGCGGACGGCTGCGATGGGGCCTCCCATGAAGGCTTCGGGGGCTACGTGGCCGACCATCAGGCCGCGGGTGGCTCCGGAGAAGCGGCCGTCGGTGAGGAGCGCGACGGTCTCCGAGAGTTCGGGGATGCCTTTGATGGCGGCGGTGACGGCGAGCATCTCGCGCATTCCGGGGCCTCCGCGCGGGCCTTCGTAGCGGATGACGCAGACGTCGTTGGGCTTGATCTTTCCGGCCTCGACGGCGGCGTGGCAGTCGTCCTCGGACTCGAAGACTCGAGCGATGCCCTGATGAAAGAGGCGCTCGTGGCCGGCGACCTTGACGACCGAGCCCTCGGGCGAGAGGTTGCCTTTGAGGATGACGAGTCCGCCGGTGGCCTTGAGCGGCTTGTCGACGGGATAGATGACGGGCTGGCCGGGCGTTTCTACAGCTTTCTTTGCTTCGTCGGCCAGCGAAAGGCCGGTGACGGTGATCTGGGTGCCGTCGATCAGGCCGGCGTCGAGCAGGCGCTTGGCGAGAAGGCGCGATCCGCCTGCGTCCTGGTAGTCCTTGGCGGCGTACTTGCCGCCGGGGGAGAGGTCGCAGATGTGCGGCGTGCGGTCGCTGATGGCGTTGAAGTCGTCGATGGTGAAAGGGATGTCGAACTCGCGCGCGATGGCGAGCAGGTGCAGCACCGCGTTCGTTGAGCCGCCGGAGGCGCAGGCCGCGGCGTAGGCGTCCTCGATGGTCTTGCGCGTGACGATCTTGCGCGGTGTGAGGCCGGTGCGGGCGAGCTCCATGACGAGGCGCCCGGCTTCGCGCGAGGCCTTCGCCTTTTCGGGCGACATGGCGGGGACGCCGGTGATCTCGATGGGGGAGATGCCGAGGAACTCGCCGGCCATCGCCATGGTGTTGGCGGTGAACTGGCCGCCGCAGGCTCCGGGGCCGGGACAGGCTGAGGCTTCGAGAGCTTCGAGCTGGTCGTCGTTGATCTTTCCAGCCGCGTGCGCGCCCATGCCTTCGAAGACCTGGAGGATGGTGATCTCCTTGGTCGAGCCATCGGCCTGCGGCAGCTTGCCGGGAGCGATGGAGCCGCCGTAGAGCATGAGGCCGGGGATGTTGAGGCGGCCGAGCGCCATGATGGCGGCGGGCATGTTCTTGTCGCATCCGGCGATGCAGACGAGGCCGTCGAAGCTATTGCCGCGAGCGACGAGTTCGATCGAGTCGGCGATGACCTCGCGCGAGATCAAGCTGGCCTTCATGCCGTCGGTGCCCATCGTGATGCCGTCGGAGATGGTGACGGTGTTGAACTCCATCGGCGTGCCGCCGGCCTCGCGGATGCCCTGTTTGACGGCCTCGGCGACCTGTCGCAGGTGGAAGTTGCAGGGGCCGATCTCGGTCCAGGTGTTGGCGATGCCGATGATGGGCTTGTGCAGGTCTTCCTTGCTGAAACCGACGCTGCGCAGGTACGAGCGGGCCGCCGCGCGGTTGGGGCCTTCGGTGAGGGCGACGGAGTTCTTCTTTGCCGGATCGAGTTCGTTGGTCACTTGCCTACCTCTATTTCAGGATGCTCAGTTTGTTTTCAATGGATTCACTGCGTATGCTTATTTTTCTTTCTGCGAGAACCGCGTTTTCTGCGGTGGCTCCTGTTCTTGGGGAATTGTGACGACAGCCGGGTTGCGCGAGGCTAATTCCTTCAAGTCTCCGGCGAGTTTCGTCGCGGCCTCAGTAACGTTTTTCTTGAAATTTTTCTCTCGAATGGTAGGACCCACATTCTCTGAAATGGTCCAAAGCAGAGCTTGTGTCTTCGGATCGCGAATTACGAGTTGGAAGAATGCTATCCCCCAGGAATCTCCCCCTGATGCAGGGCCAACGATTCCGTTCATCGAAAATTCGCATAAAAGATCGGCGTCTGCGGGGGTAGTCACGATCTGAAAGCGGTTCGAAGATACAAGCGCTTGATAAAGAGCGTTATAAGACTGGTCAGGATAGCCCTTGAGAAAGGGCACCGCATTAGAGCCTGCATTTGCAAGAAAGATGGTCTTGGCCTTGCTAAGTTGAGCCGGGAGAGGGGCGGCAGTCTGGGCTGGTACCAGCGATGCGAAGCCGAGCAAACTAATAGCCGTAAGAGCGATACGCAGATTTCGCATCAAAGACCGTGTAGTCACGAGGGGTGTACCTTCTCTGGCGATGGAGTTCTTCTTCGCTGGATCGAGTTGGTTGCTCACTTCGAAATTCCCTCAGGGGCTGAAGCCCCTTGTAAGAGTTAGCTTCTACGGCATGGCTGAAGCCGTGCCCTTAACAAAAACAAAAGCAGATTCCTCCGCCCTGCCGCGGAATGACAACTAAGAGGCGACAGCTTTCGGTGCGGACCAGAAGTCCATATCGTGCGTCTTCTCGAAGCCGTCGAGTTCTTTTTCATGCCGCAGCGTCAGGCCGATGTCGTCGAGTCCATTCAGCAGGCAGTATTTTCGGAAAGGGTCGATCTCGAAATGGGCGTTGAAACCCTGTTCGTCGGTGACGGTCTGCTTTTCGAGGTTGATGGTGATCTTGTGGTCGGGGTTTGCGGTCGTGCGCTCGAGCAGTGTTTTCACCTCGTCTTCGGTGAGACGGCAGAGGATGATGCCGTTCTTGCCTGCGTTCGAGAAGAAGATGTCGGCGAAGGTGGGCGCGATGACGGCGCGGAAGCCGTACTGCAGGATCGCCCAGGCGGCGTGCTCGCGCGAGCTGCCGCAGCCGAAGTTGCGTTCGGCGATCAGGATCTCGGCGCCCTTGTACTCGGGCTTGTTGAGCACGAAGTCCTTGCGCTCCTCGACGTGGTCGGGCGTGTCGAGGTCGTAGCGCCAATCAAAGAAGAGGAACTCGCCGTAGCCGGTGCGCTCGATGCGCTTGAGGAACTGCTTCGGGATGATCTGGTCCGTGTCGATGTTGGGCAGCGGCAGCGGGACGGCGGTCGAGGTGAGGATGTTGATCGGTTCCATTTAGCGCTTGGCTCCTTCCGTCTGCTTCCATTTACGAATGTCGGTGAAGTGTCCGGTGATCGCTGCGGCTGCGGCCATCTCGGGCGAGACGAGGTGAGTGCGTCCCCCGCGTCCCTGGCGGCCTTCGAAGTTGCGGTTCGAGGTGGAGGCGCAGCGTTCGCCGGGTTGCAGGATGTCGGGGTTCATGCCGAGGCACATCGAGCAGCCGGGCTCACGCCACTCGAAGCCTGCGCTCTTGAAGATCGTGTCAAGCCCCTCTTCTTCGGCCTGGTGCTTGACCGCCTGAGATCCCGGCACGACCATCGCGCGAATCTTGGTGGCGATGTGGTGGCCTTTGACGACTGCCGCGGCGGCGCGGAGATCTTCGATGCGGCCGTTGGTGCAGGAGCCGAGGAAGACGGTGTCGATCCTGATCTCCTCCATCGGTGTGCCGGGTTTCAGGTCCATGTACTCATAGGCGCGGGCGAAGCTCTTGCGGTCTGCCTCGGACTTTGCGTCGTCGAGCGACGGAACCTTGCCGTCGATCGTCGCATGCATGCCCGGCGATGTTCCCCAGGTGACGGCGGGAGCCAAGGTAGCGGCATCAATGTGCAGCTCGCGGTCGAAGACAGCGCCTTCGTCGGTGGGCAGAGTCTTCCAGTGCGCAACAGCCTCGTCCCACGCTGCGCCTGTGGGCGAGAAGCGGCGGCCCTTGAGGTAGGCGTAGGTGGTCTCGTCGGGAGCGATCATGCCTGCGCGCGCACCCGCCTCGATGCTCATGTTGCAGATGGTCATGCGGCCTTCCATCGAGAGCGCGCGGATGGCTGAGCCAGCGTATTCGACCGCATAGCCGGTGGCCCCATCGGTGCCGATGCGGCCGATGATGTCGAGGATGATGTCCTTGGCGGTGACGCCGAAGGGAAGCTCACCGTCGACGGTGATGCGGAATGTTTTCGGTTTGGCTTGCGGCAGCGTCTGCGTGGCCATCACGTGCTCGACCTCGCTGGTGCCGATGCCGAAAGCCAGCGCGCCGAATGCTCCGTGCGTGGAGGTGTGCGAGTCGCCACAGACGATGGTCATGCCGGGCTTAGTTGCGCCAAGCTCGGGCCCGATCATGTGCACGATGCCCTGCGAGGCGTCCTGCACGTCGAAGAACTCGACGCCGAAGTCGGCGCAGTTCTTGCGCAGCGTGTTGACCTGCGTCGCGGAGATCTGGTCGACGATGTGGAGGCGGTCGTAGGCACTCGTCGTCGGAACGTTGTGGTCGACTGTGGCGATGTGCCGATCGGGGCGGCGCAGCTTGCGTCCCGCCATGCGCAGACCTTCGAAGGCCTGCGGCGACGTGACCTCGTGGATGAGGTGCAGGTCGATGTAGAGGATGGTCGGCTCACCCTGGGGTTCGACGACAACATGCTGCTCCCAGACTTTTTCAAATAGCGTCTTCGGTGTTTTGCTCATGAGTGTGCTTTCTCAGGTGATGCGCTGGTTCTGCTTGCAGGTGTAGCTCCTAACGATGCAGGCGGAACAACGTGCGGAGTTCCATCGGGATCTATCAGAACGGCCGATTCGATATGTTGCGGTTGACTGGTGTTCCAGTTTGCGATGCTTTGCACCAGGGACTTCGGGATTCTTGCGACATCAATCGGTGCACTCGAAAAGACCCACAGGTTGAAGTTGGCGTTGGGGTCTTGGCTCTCTTTTCCCTGCGTTGTCCAATCAGTTGCAGCAAAGACCAGCAGTGGATGTGGACCATACACATCCACCCACAACATGCCCTGATTCGAACAGAGATGCGGCACGCAGCCGTAGATTGTCAGGTAGCGGTTCTTGTCTGTGACAACCCGGCCGAAGACGACCCCAAAGTATTTTTTAGCGACTTCAGCCAGAGGCTGCCGCCCTCCATCCCAAAACGTCTGTGGTGCACGAAGCTTCTGCTCCAGCAGAAGAGAGAATCGCGAATCGCCGATCAGATCTGCCTCTCGTCCATTTGGCGCGGGCTGCGTGTACTGCCACATCCACGACAGGTCTTCGACCTGGGGCTTCTCACGGTGCCACTGCATCTGCGCGTGTACCCCGGATACTGGAACCATCAGCAGGGAAGCGGCGGCGAGTTGGAGGATGCGGTTCATCGTTCTTACGAAGTCCTCTTGCTTGTCAGCGGAACCAGGATGTTGACGATGGCGAAAGCGATGATGCCGGTGATCGCGAGCGAGAGCATCGGAGCGCCGTGCCGCCAGCGGTAGAACAATGCTGCGGCTGTGGCCAGGTTCATCAGAGCCAGTTTCAACTTCCAGTCCACGTGCCTTCGTCCTTTGCTCTTACACAGCGTGCATCGCCTGGCGGCGGTCGATGGATTCGGTCAGAGCCTGATGCACACGTTTGCCCATCTCCTGCGTGGTGACAAGCTGGACGTTCTCGCCGCCGCGTGCGATGTCTGCGGTGCGATAGCCTGCGTCCAAAACCTTGTTCACTGCCTGCTCGACCGCGCGAGCATCCTGTTCGAGGCCGGCGGAGTGACGCAGCACCATCGCGGCGGTCAGAATTGCGCCGAGCGGATTCGCTTTACCGGTTCCCGCTATATCAGGTGCAGAGCCATGCACGGGCTCGTAGAGATTGACCGCGCCGCCGATGGTGGCCGAGGGCAACATGCCGAGCGATCCGGTGATGACGCCCGCCTCGTCGGAGAGGATGTCGCCGAAGAGGTTCTCGGTGAGCACGACGTCGAAGTTCCGGGGGATGTTCATGATGTGCATCGCCATGGAGTCGACGAGCTGGTGCTCGAGCGTGACCTCGGGGTAGTCCTTCGCGACCTCGGCGACGGTGACGCGCCAGAGCTGCGAGACCTCAAGCACGTTGGCCTTGTCGACGGAGGTGACCTTCTTGCGGCGCTTCGAGGCAAGCTCGAAGGCGACGCGGGCGACGCGAACGACCTCGTCGCGGGTGTAGCGCATCGTGTTGATTGCTTCGTTGGTCTCCTTGTTCCACCAGCGCGGCGAGCCAAAGTAGAGGCCGCCGAGAAGCTCGCGCACGAAGAGGATGTCGACATCCTTCGTGACCTCCGGGCGCAGCGGAGAGCTTGCCGAGAGGGCGGAGTACGCAACCGATGGGCGAAGATTGGCGAAACCGCCCAGCGCCTGGCGAATCTGCAACAGGCCGGCCTCGGGACGCTTGTCCGGTGTGAGCGCATTGAATTTGTTGTCGCCCACTGCTCCCAGAAGGACAGCATCGGATTCGAGTGCAACGTCGAGTGTCGCTGTGGGCAGCGGCGAGCCGGAGGCGGTGATGGCGACGCCGCCGATCAGGCCCTCGATGAAGGCGAAGTCGTGCCCGCCAAGCTCGGCGACCGCGCGCAGGATATTTGTGGCTTCGCGAGTGACTTCGGGGCCGATGCCGTCTCCGGCGAGAACTGCAATCTTGAGGCGCATGGTGCTCATCCTTCAAAAGAGGTTGGCGGGTCTGTTGCCCGGCTGCCTTGGTTGGCCTTTCGACTAAATTGTTACCGCTGTAGGAGCTTTTTCCGGCTTCAGAAGCCCCAGAATGTCCTGGTCATAAATGGACTTCTTGCGGTCGGCCAGCTCGGTGAAGCGGTGATAGACCTCATCGAGCTGGTCGCGTGTCAGCGTGTGTCCGAGCTTTTCAAGACGGTCCGCGAGTGCGCGGCGACCGGAGTGTTTGCCCAGCACAAGATTCGTATTGCCTGCGCCAACCGAGGCAGGCGTCATGATCTCGTAAGTCAAGGGGTTCGCGAGCATGCCGTGCTGGTGAATGCCAGACTCGTGCGCAAAGGCGTTGGCGCCGACCACAGCCTTGTTCGGCGCGGCCCCGAAGCTGATGCACTCGGCCAGCATATGGCTGGTTGGGAAGAGCTTCTCAAGCTTGATGTGGTGCTTGTAGGGAAACTTGTCGCGGCGAACCATCAGCGCGGCGGCGATCTCTTCGAGCGCCGCGTTGCCCGCGCGCTCGCCGATGCCATTGATGGTGCACTCCACCTGGCGTGCTCCCCCCTGAATTCCGGCGAGTGTGTTGGCGACCGCCATGCCGAGGTCGTCGTGGCAGTGTGTGGAGTAGATGACGTTTTCCGAGCCGGGAACGCGCTCGCGCACCATGCGGAAGAGCGCCTCGTACTCGGCAGGAGTGGTGTAGCCGACGGTGTCGGGAATGTTGATGGTCGTCGCGCCGGCCTGTACCGCGACGGTGATCATCTTGACCAGGAACTCTGGGTCGGTGCGTGTGCCGTCCTCGGTCGAGAACTCGACGTCGTCGGTGTAGGTGAGCGCCTGCTTGACCGCTTCGGCGGTCTGGTCGAGCGCCTGCTCGCGGCTGATGCGCAGCTTGTATTCCAGGTGCAGATCGGACGATGCGAGGAAGAGGTGGATGCGGTTGGACTTCGCCGGCTGGATTGCACGGCCTGCGGCGTCGATGTCCTCGCGTTTACAGCGGGCAAGGGATGCGATGCGCGTCCCGGCCACCTCGCGGGCGATCGTCTGCACGGCATGAAAGTCTCCCTCCGAAGCGATGGCAAAGCCGGCCTCGAGGATGTCCACGCCGAGATCGCGGAGTTGGTGCGCCATGCGGAGCTTTTCATCCAGGTGCATGGTGCAGCCGGGCGACTGCTCGCCGTCGCGCAGGGTGGTATCGAAGAAGACGATCTGGTTTGGATCACGCATAGCAGTGGTCACTTTCACGCCTTGCGTTATCATAACGCAGGCTTATGATGGTTTGAGCGCATATCAAAACTTCTAATCAGTCTATTCGCGCTGCCTGACCTTTCGGCCCTGAAGTGAGGTGCAAAAGTGGATCTGGTCCAGATGGAGACGTTTCTGGCCGTAGCGGAGGAGAGAAGTTTTTCACGGGCCGCCTCAAGGCTCCATCGTACTCAGCCAGCGGTGAGTCAGGCAATCGCCAAGCTCGAAAGCGAGCTGGGCGAGGTGCTCTTCGACCGCTCTTCGCGCGACGGCACCCTGACCGATGCCGGAGAGGTGTTGCGCGAATATGCAGCTAAGTTGCTGAATCTAAGGGGGGAAGCGTCGACGGCGCTCAGTGAGCTTCGCTCTCTCCACCGGGGCAGGCTGAACCTCGCCGCAAACGAGTACACATGCCTCTATCTGCTTCCTCTGCTCGACGAGTTCCGTCGCCAGAACCCCTTGATCAAACTGGCAGTACAGCGGTCGCTTGCCAGTCGCATCTCCGACGAGATCCTGATCCATTCGGTCGAGTTCGGTGTACTCTCGTTTCGGCCGGACGATACGCAGTTGAAGTCGATCGTGGTCTACCGGGATGAGCTTGCTTTTGTGGTGAATCCGCGGCATCCCCTGGCCTCGGCCGACAAGGTCTCGATACGGCAGCTTGGGTCGCAGAACTTCATCGCCCACAATATACCGTCGCCGCAACGGCAGAAGGTGATCCAGACCTTCAAGCGGCATAAGACTCCGCTGCAGATGGGGGTGGAACTGCCATCGCTGGAGGCGATTAAGCGGTTTGTCGAGATGGGGAACGGTGTAGCGCTGGTGCCCCGGCTGACGGTCGAGCCGGAGCTGAGCAGCGGTGCCCTGGTACGGATCGAAGTGCCGGAGTTACAGACAGAACGCAAGTTACGGCTGGTATACCGCCGACAGGCCAATCTATCGCACGCCGCACTGGCCTTTCTCAAGGTGGTGGAAGCCTATGCGGCCTCTCAGGGAGACCCCTACAGCTTTCAGGCAGAGCGCTGATCTCCGTAGAAATTATCTTTTCACCGCAGAACATTTTCCGCGCCCCTCTCGTCTGTACGTGCAGAATTCGCGGCCGGCGATAGCGGGCTACGAAATGAGGTGAGCAATGACGAGAACACTATTTCGCGTAAAAGCAAGACGTGCCGCAATGATCGCGCTCTGTAGCGGAGCGCTGTGCGCGGTTCCGGTGCTGGCACAGGATGCTGCGCCGGCCAGTCCTCCCCAGGGCCAGATGGGGCCTCGCGGCGGGGGAAGAATGGAAGGCCGCCAGCTTGAGATGCTGACCAAGCGGCTGAATCTTACAGCGGATCAACAGACCCAGGTCAAGGCGATCGACGAAGACACTAGCAAACAGATGATGGCAGTCCGAAACGACACGTCGCTGTCGCAGGATGATCGGCGCTCGAAGATGATGACGATCCGCAAGGCGTCGCAGGACAAGATTCGCGGCATTCTGACCGACGACCAGAAGACGAAGTACGATGCTCTGCTGGCAGAGCAGCAGCAGAGAATGCGGGGTCGCGGCCAGGGAGGGGAGGCCCCACCGCCACCTCCACAGTAAGCGCCGGCAGCAACTGATTCGGTGCCATTTCGCAAAGGGGCCGGGGGCGGTTGCGTCCTCCCGGCCTTTCTTTGTGACCGGAAGCCCACGTGCGGCGGCTGCTGCGGTTACAATGAAGGCACGGCAACGATGGCTCCAAAGGTTGCGAGTCTGCCTCTGGCCGGTCAGGACGATTTCGAAGGGATCTAGCGAAGAATGAAGAAGACGATGTTGTTTGGTGCGCTGATACTGCTGGCGTCTGCCGGGTTTGCGCAGGAGAGCCGGCAGGATGCCAGCATAAGCGCAATCGGAGTATTTGCGCCGCAGGTGAATGGAAACGCGGTGCAGGCGAATGCATCGAGCACCATCGGATTTCTGGGCAGCTACCGCTATATGCTGACCCCGCGCAGCGCACTGGAGTTGAACTACTCCTTCGCGCAGTACTCCACCCGCTACAGCACGAGCTTTCTGCCGAACGTGCGCGTTCACACGCGCCAGCAGGAGATCACCGGCGCCTATGTCTTCAACTTCCGCAGCTACAGAAACTTCAACCCGTTTCTGGAAGCTGGCGTAGGCGGCCTGATCTTTACGCCGATCCGCGACTACGGTTCGACAACCTTCGATACCAGGCAGAATACGAACATCGGCGCCTTGTTTGGTGGTGGCGTGGCCTATGAGCTTAGCCCAAGCTGGGATGTTCGCGTGCAGTATCGCGGCTTCTTCGTCAAGACCCCGGACTTTGGCCTGACGAACTTCAAGACCAACCGCTGGGAGGTCATCTCTCTTCCCGCTGTTGGCGTTGCCTACCACTTCTAACCAAAAAATCCTGCATACACAAAAAGCCCCGGCTCGGCCGGGGCTTTGTATTTTGTATGTTGATAGCGCTTTTAGTGCGAGAGCTTGCCGGCACCGAAGTGGTATGCAGCACCGATCGTGATGACGGAGGGAGTAAGTCCGTTCGGGGGGAAGCTCATCCACCGCTGATATTCATACTCAGCCCGCACATTGAGAAAGGGCAGTGCCCTGTAATCCAGCCCAGCTCCCCCGGCGAGCATGTTGTAGGCAAGATTGGCGTACGTCTGGCCGTTCGAGGCGTAGTTGAAGACGCCCCGGCCATACATCAGCTTGAGATACGGCACGTAACGGTTGCGATAGACGCGCGAATATCTTCCACCGACCTCGTAGGTTTTTTCGTAGATATTGCTCTTGCCGTCCTTGAGAAAACGGAACTCGGCCTCCACGCCAAAGTGCTTGTAGAAGTCGAAGTCCACGTAGGCGGTCCCGCCGTTGACGCGATATGGGAGGTAGTCGGTATTGGCATTGGAGATGCCCCCACCGATCTGCAGATCGCCGGAACGAGATGCCGTTGGCGAAGCCTGGGCGAGCAACATGGCCGGTGTTCCCAGCAGGCTGACGGCGATAAGAATTCTCTTGAACACTATTTCCCCCTGATACTGGCCCCAGACTCCTGAGGCAGGCCCGTAGCTCTTGAAAATGTAACAAACTGCTGAAAAGACAAATGTTTTGTCCCTGTGGCGATCCTCCAGCTGCTATCAAAAGGCATAGGCTGCTCCAAAGGTAAGCGCGAGAGGAGTAATCCCGTTCGTAGGGAATCCAGGCCACTTCTGGTACTCAAGATCAACGGCGCGGATATTCAGATGTGACCGGGCCCGGACATCGACTCCTCCGCCAAACGAATAGATCTTATAAGTGTAGGTGGCGGAAGGGGCAGAGTTATACAGGTAATGAAATCGCCCAAAGCCGGCCAGAGCTTTAGCGTAAGGATGGATACGGCCGTGGTGAAAGACGTATCGCGGTCCCACCAGGTACGAATCCTCACCGATGGTGGAAGGCGTCTTCAGGCTGATTCTGTGGACATCTCCTTCAACTCCCCAATGCCTGGTGAAATCGAAGGTCCCATAGATGGAAACTCCCTGAATTTTAGAAGGGCCATAGTCCGGAGAGGCGATGCTCCATCCGGCGCCTATCTGCGCGATCCCTCCGGCCCGGATCGCGGTCGGCACAGCCTGGGCATGGAACCAGTGTGCTGTTCCCAGCATCGTGGTGAGCAGGCCGGCTTGGATGTGACGCTTCAACTGACAGCAACTCCGAAGGATATCGTTTTCAGGGTTTGGTGTAGAGAAGTGGCATGACGCTCTCTGCACGGTTATCGCGCGTGAGGCCCACCCGAAGGTCTGCTTCACGCGCGATAGCGGTTGTTAGTTTTGCGGCGGATTGGCCGGTGCGGCTTGAGCTGCTGGCGCTGCGGTATTTGCCGCCGGCTGCACGTCGGCCGGTGCCGGTGCCGCACCCGTAGCTGGTGCGGCAGCATCTGCTGGCGGCTTGTAGTAGGCCAGCTTGATATAGACAGGCTCCACCTCGAAGGGCATCTTGTCTGCCGGGGAGAGCAGCGGCTCGTAGGCCGAATGCAGCGTAATTACCTGGTCGGTCCAGGGATCGCGGCGGAGGAAGCTGGCCAGCGGCATGGCCGCCTGCTGCTTCAGGTCCTTCATGTCCAGCTTCGGCGATTTGGCCATCATGGCTGCGAGCCAGAAGGTCTGGTCGGTATCGCTCTTAACCAGTCCATCGCCGATCATCGGCTCGTTGAGGGCCTTGAGAGCCTTGACGCGCTGCTGGAGCTGTTGCAGATAGAGGCCAAAGTATTGCTGACCTCCCTCAAGCTCCTTGGCGCTGAGCAGCTCGATGGCTTTCTTTGCGGCAGCCGTATTGTCCGCATCGGTGTGGTGCATCGGAATGCGATTGAAGACCGAGGTGGTAGGGAAGAGCAGCCGGTCATTGAAGGCGTACTTCGTATCGAGCCGGTGTCCAAGGATGATGTGAGCGATCTGGAAGGCGAGGAGCGCGTTCAGGTTGCCCATCTGCTGCGCGCCGTCCTGGCTGACGATGGCGGTGGTATCGAGGAGGCTCTTGGAGATAATGATGGTGTTGCCGATGGCGATTGACTCCAGCGGCTCGGTCAGCAGCGTACGGCAGCGGATCGGGCGGGAGAGCGTGATGTTGTTGTAGGCAAGGATGTTTCCGGCAAGCGCCTCGAGCGTCTTATCGAACTCGCTGGGGGCGTCGATCAGACCGGCCTGGAAGAGCCGCTCCACGACGTTGTCCTCGGCCTGCTGCACCCATGCGCGTTGCGCACCGAGCGGGCTGACGTCCTGCGCCTCGTTGCTGACGTCGGTTGCGCCGACCACATCCATGGAGGTGTTTTCGGATTCCTTCTGCGGAACCTTCAGCACATATCCCCAGATATGGTTGATGGCCTTGAATTTAAGGGTCCGAGTGACGCTCTTGGAGTCGCTCTCTTCGACGTAGAACGAGGTCGGGAGCCAGAGGTCAGGCTGCACATTGGTGCGCCAGCTATCGAAGTGGTAGAACTCCTTGCTGTCCTTCTCGGTGCCGGCAAAATTGCCGTTGAAGCGGACAACATTGCCGCTACGGGTTTCAACCCAGATACGGCCGAAGAAGCGGCCATAGGCGCGCTTGCCACTGCTCGGCGTGACGTCGAAGACGGCAGTGGGGGTGGTGCCCAGAAACTCATTGCGGACGTAGCCGAAGGCATAGTGCTGACGGTCGAAGTCGTTTGAATCCATCAGCAGCATCTGGATAAACCCGGCCTCGTTGAAGTTGAGGTGGAGGCTGCTTCCTAGGCCAGTGATCGCCGACAGGGAATTTTTGAAGAACCCAAGCTTGCCGCCGTTGGTCGTTCCCTCAGAGGTCGCCTTGTTGACCTGGTAGTTGTCGCTGCCAATGACCTTGCCGAACTCGACGCGGCTCAGATAATGCTGGTCGGATTCGGGAACCTGGCCAAGCACATCGTCCGGTCGCATGTTCTGGATGTAGGTTTCAACCAGCGGCGCACGTTCCTTGACGGTTTTAACCACCTCTTTTTCACGCACAATGGCCTTGTCGATGAGCTGGTTCTGGCTCGCGGTGAGTTTGCGAGCCGGAAGGATGTCCTGATCCGTCTTCTTCTTTCCGAGCAGCGGAAGGCCATGCGCAGCCTGGGCCGTAAAACCGGTTGCTAGGAGTGCCAGTGTGATACCGGCGGCGGGGAGGTGGAATTTCATGGTTCAAAGCTCCTGCGGTGACGTTTTGGTCATCCTTGAGTTAAGTCTCAATGCTATTGACACATACATTGAAGCACAATGCGAAAGCTGAAAACAGGTAACTTATCCGGCAAGCTGGAAGGCCACATTGACGACGCCTTCCCAGTCGATCGGGTTTCCCGCAGCATCGGTTGCGGGGGAAAACCGTGTGGCCTCAACAGCCCGGATAGCCGAATCGCCAAGACCGTGACCCAGGTCGCTGGTCACTCCAAGTACGTGCACTGCCCCAGTGGCAGAGACGCGAAGCCTGACCGAGACGGTGCCTTCGATGTGCATTTTAATGGCCTCAGCCGTGTACTCCGGGCGGGGCTTGAAGAGCACCTTGGGGGCCTTCGCAACCGTCGCAGACGGCGCTGAGGGCCTGGGCATCGCGACCTGTTGCGTCTGGCCCAGGTTGACTGGCCCAGCCACGCGGCCGGGGGCATTCATCGGGCCGGTTCCGCCAGTTACGCCAAGCTTGACGCCTTGCACTGCGTGAGCGCCGTTGCCAGCCATGTTCTGGCTGTTGGGCGAGCCGGAGCCGAGATGAACGGAGGTAGCTGCCGGGCCCGAGCCGGAGTTCGAGGCGGGCATTCCCGCCATGCCGCGCTGGCCCAGGTTGACAGCCGCTGTGGTGGGACGGTTCGACGGGGCAATGGGGTTGTTGGTCTGTCCGAGTGCGACGGGCGCGGGATGCTGCGAGTTGTTGACGACGGACGCAGCCTCCGCATGAGCGAGTGAGACGACCTTCGGCGCGGGAGGAGCGATGACCTGCTTCGGGGGAGCCGGCAGAACAACAGGGGCCGGCTGCGCCATCTTGATCTCAGGCAGCTTTGGCGGCTCCGGAACCTTGATGTCCGGCATCTTGATCTTGGGGGGCTCAACCTTCACGACCGGGACTGGCGGCAACGGCTTGGGAATGATCTTCGGCTTGATCGGCTCAACTTCCTTGGGAAGGGGCGCGATGCTGATCTCGGTCAGCTTGTTGCGCTTGTCCATCGTTTTTTTAGCGGCTGCGCCAACGATGCAGACAATAATTGCGATGATGATATTGAGCGTAACGGAGGTGAAGAGCGAACCCTTGCTCTGATTCCCGTCATTGAGTACGCCGAAGTGGGCGAACTGCATATTCGGGGGGGTGGGGTCGTCGGTGCGAAGTGGCTTAGCCATAAAAAAGTCCTTAGTCGCCGCCTCTCAGGGGAGGCGGAAGATTAAGACCAGTCCAGTAACAAATTCTGAACCGGTTTCCGGGAAACGTGGACCCCTCAAAGGGAGTTCCTTTCGAGCGGATGGCCAGGGCCAGCCAACTCGGTGCAACAATATCGACGACGGCTTTTCAGACGATCGCCGCTCAGCTTACTCAAGACAGACGGGAAGAGTTGCGCAAAAGGTTGCAGCAGGGCCATGCAATTGGGAGTCCATTCCAGTCTCTCAGCCGGGGCTCTGCCAATCCACTACTGCAAGTATAGTGCCGCAACGGCACCTGCTTGACACTGGTACTTTCGTGGTACGCATTGGAACTGACAAGGAGCTTGGAATGAACATCTTAGTGACAGGCGGCGCGGGTTATATCGGAGGTACCGTAACCCGGCTCCTGCTGGATGCAGGCCATAAGGTAACGGTCTTCGATAATTTTTGCCACAGTAAGCCCGAAGCCCTGGCCGCAGCGGCCTCGCTGGTTGAGGGTGATCTGGCGGACCGCTCCCTGGTCGAAGCGACCCTTCGCGAGGGGCAGTTTGATGGCGTGATGCACTTTGCCGCGTTGATTGAAGCGGGCGAGAGCATGAAGGTCCCGGAGCTGTACTTTCGCAATAACACGATGTCGACGCTAACCCTGTTGGAGGCGATGCTGGCGACCGGGCACGACAAGCTGGTCTTCAGCTCGACGGCGGCGTGTTATGGCGAGCCGCTGAGTACGCCGATTACAGAGGACGCGCGGCTTTTACCCACGAATGCTTATGGCGAGAGCAAGCTGCTGGTGGAGCAGATGCTGACCTGGATGAACCGCATTCATAGCTTCCGGTATGCCAGTCTTCGTTACTTCAACGTTGCGGGGGCGATTGAAGGCTACGGCGAGGCGCACGAACCCGAGTCGCACCTGATACCGCTTATTCTGGATGTTGCGATGGGGCGTCGCGCGAATATCAAGATCTTTGGTACGGACTACCCGACGAAGGACGGGACATGCGTCCGCGATTACATCCATGTCCGCGACCTTGCCGAGGCGCACTTCCTCGCGCTCGCGGCGCTGAAGGACCGCGAGCGTCTGATCTACAACGTCGGCAATGGACACGGGTTCACCGTGCGCGAGGTGATCGACTCGGTGCAGCGCGTGACTGGCAAGCCGATTATGGTCGAGGAGCTTGACCGCAGGCCCGGCGATCCCGCAGTGCTGGTCGCAAGCTCGGAGAAGATCAAGGCAGAGTTGGGCTGGCAGCCGAAGTTTGGCGATCTGGACGCGATCATCTCCAGCGCATGGCAGTGGCACCAGAAGCGGTACGCATAAGCAAAGAGACACACGGGTCGCAGCCGGCCACGGATTCGCGAAAGGAGCATTTCTTTGATCGAGAGCATGTTTCATCTGCACCTTCCGCTGCTGGAGAAGGTCCTGCGGCCCGTGATCGTTTATCTCTGCCTCATCGTCTTTCTGCGTATCTTCGGCAAGCGGGAGCTGGCGCAACTGAATCCTTTCGACCTGGTTGTTCTGCTGTGTCTTTCGAACACGGTGCAGAACTCGATCATCGGTGACGACAACACGGTTTCCGGCGGAATCATCGGCGTGCTTTCATTGCTGACGATCAACTACCTGCTGACGCGTCTGCTGTACCGGCTTCCCAGGATCAACAAGGCGCTTGAGGGCAGTGAGACAGTGCTGATCCGCAACGGAGAGGTGGACTGGGAGGCGATGAAGAAGGAGGCGCTGACCGAGATTGAGCTGAAGACGGTGCTGCACAAGCAGGGTCTCGGCGATTACGCAGAGGTGAAGCGATGCGTTCTGGAGCCGAGCGGAAACTTCTACGTGGAGCAGGCAGATCCGCTGCTGGGAGGGCGTCAGCGCAGGGAGATTTTGCGGGACATTCAAGCCCTTACGGCAGAGGTGAAGGAGCTGAAGGCGCTGCTGGCCGCGCGGAGCTGAGGCTTCAGGTTTGCGGTGGCTTTCCACTCAGCTTCTGGAGCGCGGCGCGATAGCGCTCTGGAGGCTCGTCCATCTGCGATTCGCGGACCGCAGCCCGGTAACCGCCCATGTAGATCGAGTACATCACCGCGAGCGCACAGCCCACTCCAAAAGCAAAGCCAAAGAAGAAGCCGAAGCCGGCGGACCAGAAGAGAGTGGTGGAGTTCATGCTGGTGCGATTGTAGTGGCTCCCCGGTGCAAGCTGCCGCGCGAACTACAGGGATTCTTCCCCTCCGCTTCGCTCGAGGGTCAGAATGACGAGCGATGTTTCTCTTCGGCCGGTCAAAGAGGGCTTTTGTGCCATCATAGTGGGCAAAGGACAGGTGACCTGAATGGGACTGCAACGTGTGCTGCTGGGATGGTGCGTGCTTTCGGCGTCGGCTATGGCGCAGAATGTGACGTCGTTCGTTGACCAGCATCTGCCTGGTCTGGTGACGACCTACAAGACGCTCCATGCCGCACCCGAGCTCTCGCACCACGAGGAGAAGACCTCGATGTTTCTGGCCGCGGAGCTGCGCAAGGCCGGGTACACCGTGACGGAGCGGGTGGGCCGCTACTACGATGGCTCCCAGGCTTATGGCGTGGTCGGCATCCTGAAGAATGGCGCGGGGCCGATGCTGCTGATTCGTGCGGATATGGATGCGCTGCCGGTCACGGAGGCCACGGGGCTTCCGTATGCCAGCAAGGTGCGCTCTACCAATCCCGCAGGCCAGGAGGTGGGGGTGATGCACGCCTGCGGCCACGACATTCACGTGACGGCGATGGTGGGTGTGGCCCGCGCCATGGCCGCGCTCAAGGGCCAGTGGCACGGCACGCTGATGTTGGTGGGCCAGCCGAGCGAGGAGACGATCGACGGCGCGAAGGCCATGATGGACGACCACCTCTACGAGCGCTTTGGCAAACCCGATATGGCAATTGCGCTGCACGACGCGGCCTTTTCCGCGGGCCAGGTCGCCGTGGTTCCGGGGCCGGCGCTGGCGAGCTCCACCTCGATCGACGTTGTCATGCGCGGCATCGGCAGCCACGGCTCGGCGCCCGAGGCGGGGAAGGACCCGATCATGATGGCCGGCGAGTTCATTACGCAGGTCCAGACGGTCGTCAGCCGCTCGGTGCCTCCACAGCAGCCTGCGGTCATCACCGTCGGGCAGATCCATGGCGGCACCAAGCGCAATATCATTCCCGACGAGGTGAAGATGGAGCTGTCGACCCGCGCCTATAGCGAAGAGGTGCGGCAGACCATCATCGAGGGAGTGAAGCGCACGGCGAAGGGCGTCGCCATCGCAGCCGGAGTTCCCGAGGACAGGATGCCGATTGTGACCGTGCTGGAGCACGAGTCGACCCCGGCGACGATCAACGACCCTGCGTTGTCCAGCCGGTTGCAGAAGTTGTTTGTTGCGAAGCTGGGCAAGGAACGCGTCATCGAGGTCAAGCCGATCATGGGGAGCGAGGACTTCGGCTTCTTCGGCGATGGGGGAAAGGTCCCATACGTCATCTTCTGGCTTGGGGCGGACGACCCGCAGCAGGTTGCCGAATATCGGAGCAAGGGGATGCAACTGCCTTCGCTGCACTCGGACCACTTTGCACCTCTGCCGGAACCGGCATTGAAGACGGGCGTTACCGCGATGACCGATGCCGCTATCGATCTGCTGCAATAAAATGTCCATTATTTCGTTTCATCGTCTAGGACGTTTGCCCGTCGTGCGAGCCGTAGCGTAACGTTTATGTTGGAAAAATAAACGGAGGGTCGTACGTGACGGTGAGTACTGAAGAAAAAGCCAATCTGGATTCGAATCTGCGAGAGAACAGGGTCTTTGAGCCTTCAAAGGAGTTTCGCTCGAAGGCGCATATCTCGAGCCTCGACCAGTATGAGCAGATGTACCGCCGCAGCGTGGAGAAGCCTGAGGAGTTCTGGGCCGAGGCCGCTTTGGAGCTCGATTGGTTTTCGCGCTGGACGAAGGTGCTCGAACCCGGCCCCGATGGCTCCGCGCTTGGGGCGAAGTGGTTCGTCGGCGGCAAGCTGAACCTTGCGCACAACTGCGTCGACCGCCATGCGCTTGGCGCGCGCCGCGACAAGGTGGCGCTGCTGTGGGAGGGCGAGCCGGGCGAGGTCCGCAGGCTGACCTATGGCGATCTGCACGCCGAGGTGCAGCGCTTCGCCAATGTGCTGAAGAACCTGGGAATCCAGAAGGGCGACCGCGTCGCCATCTACATGGGAATGTGCCCGGAGCTGGCCATCGCCCTGCTGGCCTGCGCGCGTATCGGTGCGGTGCACTCGGTGATCTTCGGAGGGTTCGCGGCGCACGCGATCGTCGACCGTGTCAACGATTCCTCCTGCGTTGCGGTCATTACGCAGGACACGTCCTACCGCCGCGGCTCCGAGGTTCAGCTCAAGAAGATCGTCGACGAGGCGCTGACGCAGTGCCCCTCCGTCAAGAAGGTTGTCGTCTATCGCCGCAGCGGGACAAAGGTCAACATGCAGGAAGGGCGCGACGTGTGGTGGGACGAGTCGATGCTGGCTGCCGCGAAGGAGTGCGCGGCCGAGCCGATGGACGCGGAAGACCCGCTCTACCTGCTCTACACCTCGGGCACGACGGGCAAGCCCAAGGGGCTGGTGCATACGACCGGCGGCTATGCGGTGCAGACGTACCTGACCTCGAAGTACGTCTTCGACCTGCAGGAGAACGATGTGTACTGGTGTACGGCCGACATCGGCTGGGTGACCGGCCACAGCTATGTGGTCTACGGCCCGCTACAGAACGGCGCGACCGTGATGATGTACGAGGGCGCGCCCAACTGGCCGGAGAACGACCGCTTCTGGAAGATCATCGACGCGCACAAGGTGACGATCTTCTACACGGCGCCGACGGCGATCCGCGCGTTTACCAAGTGGGGCGTGGAGTGGGTGCGCAAGTACTCGCTCAGCTCGCTGCGGCTGCTGGGCACGGTCGGCGAGCCGATCAACCCCGAGGCGTGGATGTGGTTCCACCGCGAGATCGGCAAGGAGCGCTGCCCCATCGTCGACACCTACTGGCAGACGGAGACGGGATCGATCATGATCGCCCCGGTGCCCGGCGCCGTCTCGGCAAAGCCCGGTTCGGCCACGCGCCCGTTCTTCGGAATTGTGCCTGAAGTGGTTACAAAAGAAGGCAAGCCGGTCCCCGACGGCCAGGGCGGACTTCTCGTCTTCCGGACGCCGTGGCCGTCGCTTGCGCGCACCGTTTACGGCAATCCTGAGCGTTATCAGGCGGCGTACTTCAGCGAGATTCCAGGAAGCTACTTTACCGGCGACGGAGCGCGACGCGATGCGGACGGCTACTTCTGGCTGATGGGGCGCGTGGACGATGTGCTGAACGTCAGCGGCCATCGCCTGGGCACGATGGAGGTCGAGTCGGCGCTGGTGGCGCATCCCAAGGTCGCTGAGGCCGCGGTCGTGGGTCGTCCGGACGAGCTCAAGGGCCAGGCAATCTGCGCCTTCGTCACGCTGGAGCATGGTCATAAGGTCTCCGAGGAGCTCAAGCAGGAGATTCGCCAGTGGGTCGCCAAGGAGATCGGCGCGCTGGCGCGGCCGGACGATGTGCGTTTCACCGAGCAACTTCCCAAGACGCGCAGCGGCAAGATCATGCGTCGTCTTCTGCGCGAGCTTGCGACGACGGGCGAGGTCAAGGGCGACACGACGACGCTCGAAGACTTTGGCGTGATCGCCAAACTCCGCGAAAACGACGAGTAGGAGATAACGCAGGTAAGAGAGCGCGGCACGAGAATCTCGTGCCGCGCTTGTTTTTAGCGCAGGTTGGTGCGGGGTTTAGTCGGCAGGGTGAAGTGGAACGTTGTGCCCTTGCCAGGGGTGCTGGTGGCCCAGATGCGCCCGCCGTGCTGGCTGACGATGCTGCGGCAGATGGCCAGTCCCAGTCCGGTGCCGCCGAGGGTGCGCGTGTCTGAGGCGTCGCCCTGCTGGAAGCGGTCGAAGATATGCTCGAGCTTGTCCTCGGCGATGCCCTGACCCTTGTCGGTGACCTCAATCAACGCCTCATGATCATCGAGGTTGCGGGCGGTGAGGTGGACTTCTCCGCCGGGCGCTGAAAACTTGATCGCATTCGAGAGCAGGTTGTTCAACGTCTGAATGATTCGATCGGGATCGGCCCAGACGCTGACTCCATTGGCGGCGTAAAAGATGCGCGTATTGGGGCGGGGCACGCTGGCCTGTTGTATGCCGACCGCCTTGCGCAGCAGATCTTCGGCGCTGACCATGGTTGAGTGCAGTTCGCTCTTACCGCTTGAGATTCGCTCAAGGTCGAGGATGTCGTTGACCAGGCGGACGAGCCGGTCGGTATTGTTGATGGCGATCTCGAGCATCTGGCGCGATTTTTCGGGGCGTGCATCGAGTGCGCCTCCTGCAAGCAGGCCAAGCGCTCCGCGCAGCGAGGTCAGAGGCGTGCGTAGTTCGTGAGAGACCGTCGAGATGAATTCGTCCTTCATGCGGTCCAGGGCCCTGCGTTCCGTTGTATCTGTAAATGCCACAACCACCCCAATGGCGCGAGCTTCGCCGCTTTCGCTTGTGTTGGTGTCGATCAGAGGACGTGCGACGTACTCGACGGGAAAGCTGGTGCCGTCTTTGCGCCAGAAGACCTCATCGGTCACCCGCGCCGTGCCGAAGTTTGAAAGGCTCTTGCGGATAGGCGACTCGTCGCTGAGATAAGGGGTGCCGTCGGGCCGTGTGTGATGGATCAGATCGTGCATCACGCGGCCAAGTATCTCTTCCTGGCGATATCCAAGCATTTGTGCGGCTGCGGCGTTGACGACCGTGACCTGCCCGTCGAGATCGATACAGTAGATCCCATCGCCGACGGATTCCAGGATGGAATCCGACTGGCGGGTGAGGTTGCGCAATCTTCCTTCGGCGCGGACCTGCTCTGTAATGTCGACACCGAATCCCAGCACATAAGGCGTTCTGCCTGTAGATTCGATCAGCTTGTTCCGGTAGGCGATGACGCGCGTCTCGCCGCCGGTGTCCTCCAGGTAGAGCATTCCCTGCGCCTCGCCACTGTCGGCGATTGCCTTCAGGTAGTCGTCGATGGCGGAACGGCGGTCGGCGGGGACAAATCGGGCAAGAGGGCTGCCCACCATCTCCTCCACCGTGCGGCCAACTGCTTCTGCGCCGTGCGCGTTCAACGAGAGCAGACGGCCCTTCATGTCGTGGGTGAAGACCATGCCCAGCGAGCCTTCGACCAACTGCCTGTATCGCGCTTCGCTCTCACGCAGCGTGGCTTCTGCCGCGCGCTGCGTGGTGACGTCGATGCCTGTGGCGATGATGAAGGCCACCTGATCCTGAGCATCTTTGAGCGCGGTGGCGGACCAGGCGATCCTTCGCAGGCTGCCATCGCGGTTCAGCCACTGATTTTCAAATGCGGCGGGGAACGATCCCGAACGCAGGCGCTCGAAGGTCTCGATGGCCTCTGGAATCTCGTGCCGGGGGATGAGACGGTCCCATGTGTAGCGTCCGACCAGCGTCGCGAAATCATAGCCTGAGGCCATCTCGCAGGCGCGGTTGAACCGCACGATGCGACCGGCTGTATCGAAGACTGCGACCAGAGCGCCAACGGTGTCGAGAACTGCCGAGACGAAGTTCCTTTCGACAGTAAGAGCCGATTCGATTCTGCGTTGCGAACGTGCAGCACGGTCCATCTGCCGCATGCGGCCGTTCAACTCCAGGCGGGTGATGACCTGGCGGCCGAGGATTCCGAGAGCGTCCAGTTGGGCGGCGGTGAGCCGTCGCGGACCATGGTCGAGTACGGCCAAGGTGCCAATGGTGACGCCCGCAGGGGTCGCCAGCGGAGCGCCTGCGTAAAAGCGATAGGTGCGGCGCTCCAGAATGATGCCGTCGGGGGCGAACTCCTGGTTCAGCCGCGCATCCGGGATCTCATAGATGGTATCGCCCTGAATGGTCATCTCGCAGGGCAGGCTTCCGACTGCGACTTCCGCAACTTCGACGCCGATGCGCGCCTTCAGCCACAGACGGTCCTGCCCGACCAGGCACACCACCGCAACAGGAACGTCGCACAGTTGCGCAGCGAGTCGAACGATCTCATCCAACACTGGATCGCTCGCCGGATTGAGCACCTCATACTGCTCGAGGGCCTGGTTCCGAAGCGCTTCGTCTTTGACTAAAAGAGCGTTCATCTTCCACATCGATGGTAGGAGACCGTTATGGTGTGCCGCACTCCAACTTTTGGTGTAGCGAACCAGCTAAGGTTTTGGAACGACACAGCATTCGCCTTTTTCCAGAGGTTCATTCGCGCTCGCGTCTAAAGCCACTTTCCACGCACCGTCAGGCATTTTTTTCCACACCGTGATGTAGCGCCCGGAGACCACCACGGGATTCCCATTTTGGTCCTTCGATCTGCCTTCGTAGTGACCCCAGGTGAACCCCATATCGTTGGACGGCCCCATCTGCGCTCCCTCAGGCACCCAGGTCAACTGGTACACCTTGGGGTCCCACTGCGCTTTGGCGGCAATGGCGACGCGGCCCATGACTGCCGGCTGGCCATTGTTGAGCGTGAGGGCATCGTCGGCGAACCAGCTTGCAAAGGCTTTGCCTCCACCTTCGGCAACAGCCTGTGCAAATCTTCCTTCGAGCTCCATCAGCATGATGACGCCGGGTGAGAGATTGGGCTGAGTGATGGGGCTGACGATCGCCGGTTTCTGGCTGAGTCCGTCGAGTGGTGGTGGCGCAGGTGTCTGGGCATAGAGCGCACAGACGCCCGTCGTCAGCGACGTTACGACGACCAGAAAATGCACATAGCCTGTTTGGTTTCGTTTAGGCATGACAGACCTCGAACAAGATGGCTTCCATCGACACAGGGGGAGTCTGATGCCGGGCCGTTCCTTCATTTCGAGCGGATGGCCGCTCTCTGTACGTTAGACGGAGCCCGATCCTTACGAAATGTCACCGATTCGTAACAGGGTGAAAGCCCTTTATACCGCAAAATGCACCATAGGAAATTGTGGGCGAAACACGGGTGTGGTTTGAGGCGTTTTCCGCGACCGCACTGCGCTACTTTTTGTCCTGAGTGCTGGTATGCTTCGCGGAGTGAATACCGGCAAACGAGAACGTCCACTGGTTCTGGCGGCAGTGCTGCTGCTGGCTGGCGGTGCGGTGCTCTCCTCGATCCATGGCATCGAGCCTTATCTGGCGGCGATGCTCCGCTGGTTCGGGATTCTGCTGCTGGGCGTCTTTGCAGCCGGTCGCCGCACCCTGACGCCGTGGATCTTCGTCGCCATGATCGCGGGGGCAGAACTTGGGTTCGATGCGCCGCGCGTCGCGGTGTCGCTCCGTTTTCTGAGCGACATCTTTCTTCGATTGATCAAGGCGATTGTCGCTCCTCTCATTCTGGCTACGCTGGTTACCGGCATCGCCGGACATGGCGATCTGAAGAGCGTGGGACGGATGGGCATTAAGAGCCTTGTTTACTTTGAGGCAATTACCACGCTGGCGCTGGTTGTCGGTCTGCTGGCAATCAATATCAGCCGCGCTGGAGTCGGCTTGTCGGTGCCTCTGGCGACTCCGGCTGCCGGCGTCCCGCAGGCGGGTCCTCCCGCAGCGCACTGGCAGGAGTTCCTGATTCACGTCTTTCCCGAGAACATCGCGAAATCGGTAGCGGATGACCAGATCCTTCAGGTGGCGGTGTTCGCTGTTCTATTTGGAATTGCGCTGGCGGGCCTGAGCGAAGCGAAGCGTGCTCCTGTGCTTCATCTCTGCGAGAGCTTGAGCGAGGTGATGTTCAGGTTCACGAATGTTGTCATGTACTTCGCCCCCATCGGCGTCGGCGCTGCGATGGCGTTTACCGTCGGCCACATGGGGTTGGGGGTGCTGGCGAACCTCGGCAAGCTGCTGCTGACCGTCTATGGCGCGTTGACCGCGTTTGGGCTTCTGGTGCTGCTGCCGGTGGCGATCGTCGCTGGTGTGCCGGTACGGCGCTTTCTGGCTGCGGTTGCGGAACCGGCGACCATCGCCTTTGCCACGGCGACCAGCGAGGCTGCTCTGCCGAGAGCCATGGAGGCGATGGAGGCACTCGGCGTACCGCGGCGTATCGTGGCCTTCGTCATCCCGGCGGGTTACAGCTTCAACCTCGACGGCTCGACGCTCTACCTTGCGGCGGCCAGTCTCTTTGTCGCGCAGGCGGCGGGAATTCACCTCTCCATCGGACAGCAACTGATGATGATGGGGACGTTGATGCTGACCAGCAAGGGCGTCGCCGGAGTTCCACGCGCGACGCTGGTGGTATTGCTGGCGACGGCATCGACCTTCGGTCTTCCCTCGGAGCCGATCTTCGTCCTGCTGGGGGTGGATGCCCTGGCCGATATGGCGCGCACGACGGTGAATGTCGTGGGCAACTGTCTGGCGTCGGTAGTGGTCGCGCGGTGGGAGGGCGAGTTCGGCACGGAGCCTGTCAGCGAGACTGTTCTTGAGGGGATGTCCGAGTAGCTTAATTTGGTATGTGGGCAAAGTAAATTTTTGCTTTTGAAACCCTGTCATTCCAATCATTTGTCATCCTGAGCGAAGGGGTCGCTTTTGCGAGCCCGCAGTCGAATGACCTGCATTTTTCCCATGCTCGGTCGATCGTGCTCTGGGAAGTGCAGAAACGCAGGTCCTTCCCATTCGACTCCGCTCAGGGCAGGCTCACCGCTGCGCTTCGCTCAGGATGACAGGGTGATGGAGGGAGTGTTGTTCAGGGAAGATACGAGCACAGGTTCTTCGGTACCCGAAGTACGATGGCAGCATCTCGATATGGCCTAAAGCCATCCTAATCGTCATGATTTGCTAGACTTGCTGCGAATCATTGAGACGACTCAGGAGACTCCCATGAAACGCAGAAACTTTCTCAAGGCTGCGCTGGCAGCTTCGGCTGCACCGCTTGCGACGCCAACTCATGCACAGACGGCAGTCTCCGGTGCTCGCGAGTACTACCAGCTTCGCAAGTACAGCCTTCGCAGCGGGCCACAGGGCAAACTCGCCGACCAGTTCTTTTCTGCGGCGATGATTCCTGCGTTGAATCGTCTGGGGCTTTCACCGGTTGGCGTCTTTCGTGTGGACTTCGGTCCGCAGACGCCGACTTACTACGTCCTGATACCGGGCTCGTCGCTTGAGACGGTCGCAAATGTCGATCTCCTGCTGGCGAACGACAGCGAGTTTATGAAGCTGGCCGAACCTTTCTGGAGCGCACCCGCGAAGGAGCCAGGGTTCGAGCGCATTGAGAGTACGCTGCTGAAGGCCTTCGAAGGCTGGCCGAAACTGACTGTGCCGTCGTCAACGGCGCAGAAAGGGAAGCGGATCTTTCAACTGCGCACCTACGAAAGCCCCACGCCGGGCGACCACGTCCGCAAGGTCGAGATGTTTCATCACGGCGAGTTCGAGATCTTCAGGCGGTCGGGCTGCACATCGGTGTTTTATGGCGATGGCCTGGTTGGGCCGAACCTGCCTAAGCTGACGTACATGCTCAGCTTTGCCGACATGGAGGCGCTGAACGCGGGATGGGACAAGTTCCGGGCCGATCCTGACTGGAAGAAGCTCTCCGCCGACCCGCGCTACAGCTTTGAGGCGATTGTAAGCAACGTCGACAACCTGATTCTGGTTCCGCTGCCGTACTCGCAGGTTTGATTTCGCGAAGCTCGAAAACCTGTCCCTGCATGACTTTGTACCTGTTCTGCTCACAACGCAGGGGATCGTCCGGTCTGATAGCAGATGGGTGAATGCGCCGTCGATTGCTATACTTGAAAGATTGCTGCGGGAGAGATCATGAAGAATCTCGACGAGGCAGGCGCAACGTTTTCTCTGCCGAAGAGACGTGGCGGAAGCAGGGACCGATGGACGGGATTTTAGAAAGAATCAAATCGCCGGTAGACGTTAAAAGGCTGTCGATGGTTGAGCTGGAGAGGCTCGCCGAAGAGATACGCGAGCGCCTCATCACCGGCGTGGCGAAGACCGGCGGTCATATCGGCCCCAACCTCGGCGTCGTCGAACTCACCATCGCGCTGCACTATGTCTTCGATACCCCTGCGGACAGCTTCGTCTTCGATGTGAGCCACCAGGCCTACGTACACAAGCTGTTGACCGGCCGCGAAGAGCGTTTCCACACGATTCGCCAACCCGAGGGGCTGAACGGCTTCATGCTGCGCACGGAGAGCGAGCACGACAGCTACGGCGCGGGCCATGCCGGTACGGCGCTGAGCGCCGCGTTGGGCATGGCAGTCGCGCGTGATCTGGCTGGCGGCAAAGAACATATCGTTGCGCTGGCGGGGGATGCCGCGTTTACGAATGGAATCTCGTTTGAAGCGCTGAACAATATCGCCGCGCAGACGCGCCGGATGATCGTTGTGCTCAACGACAATGACTGGTCGATCGACAAGAACGTTGGCGCCATCGCGGAGTACTTCCACAAGATCACCGCGAACGAGACCTTCAGCATCTGGCACGACAAAGCGGCCGGCCTGATTGAACGCTTTGGAGGCAAGGCCGCCCGCCACGTCGCCCGTAAGGCGGAGGAGGCGGCGAAAGGCCTGATCGGCCCTGGCATGCTCTTCGAGGAGTTCGGCCTCAGCTACTACGGGCCCATCGACGGCCACAATATGCCGCTGCTGATCGAGACCTTCAAGTTTCTCAAGCAGCAGAACAAGCCTGTCGTGCTTCACGCGATCACGCAGAAGGGCAAGGGCTTCCAGCCGGCGATGGAGAAGCAGAAGAAGTTCCACGGCCTGGGGCCCTACGATCCCGAGTCCGGCGAGACGAAGTCGGCGGGCCAGAAGACGTACTCGGAGATATTTGCCGAGAGCCTGACGAAGCTGGCAGACAGGAACGGCAAGGTCGTCGCCATCACAGCGGCCATGCCTAACGGCACAGCGCTCGATCTCTTCCGGCCGCACCACCCCACGCGGTACTTCGACGTCGGAATCGCGGAAGAGCACGCGGTCATCTTCGCCGCAGGCATGGCCACCAAGGGTTACAAGCCCTTCTGCGCCATCTATTCCACGTTTCTACAGCGGGCCTTCGACCCGATCGTTCATGACGTTGCGCTCCAGAATCTGCCGGTCGTCTTCTGCATGGACCGCGGCGGCCTGAGCGGCGACGACGGCCCGACGCATCACGGCCTCTTCGACATCAGCTACCTGCGCAGCATTCCGAACATCGTCCACATGGTTCCGAAGGATGAGGACGAGCTGCAGGACATGATGTACACGGCGATGCTCCACGAAGGCCCGTCGGCGATTCGCTATCCTCGCGGGACCGGGCCTGGTGCGACTCCTAAGGCAGATCCAGTTGCGCTTGAGATTGGGAAGGCCGAGATTGTGAGCGACCCGGGACGGGCTGACGTCGCCATTCTCGGCCTGGGCGCCATGCTGCCCGAAGCGGTTCGATTGAAAGAGATGCTTGAGAGCGAAGGCTTCTCGGCGGCCGTGATCAACCCGCGATTCGCCAAGCCTGTCGACCGGCAGTGCATCGCCGACTTCGGCGCTCGCTCGGGCCTGCTGATCACGCTTGAAGACCATGTGCTTGCCGGTGGTTTCGGTTCAGCCGTAATGGAGACGTTGAGCGATCTTGAACTCACCGTTCCGGTGGTTCGTATCGGCTGGCCCGACACCTTTATTGAGCATGGCAAGGTGGAAGCTCTTCGCGCACGCTACGGTTTGACCGCGGAGGGCGCGCTGGATAAGGCCCGGCCTTATTTGAAAAAGATGATGGACAGCGTTCTGGCAAAGCACGCCTGAGCTGCGAAGCCCACCCGCATGACGTGTGATACAACGTCGCATGATGCAAAGAGCTGTTAAAGACAGCACCCTGACACTATGCGCGCTTGGTGCATTGGCCTGCATGGTCCAGAGTGTGCTGCATGAAGGGCTGGGCCATGGCGTTGCTGCCTGGCTCAGTGGAGCGCACACCATTACGGTCAGTTCCGTTGCTATGGACGCAGATATCGAGTCGCGGTGGATCGAGGCTGCGGGAACACTCGTGAACCTGGCCGCGGCCGCGCTCCTGTGGATTGCACTGCGGCTTGTTCGTCGCGGGTCTGCGACGGTGCGCTACCTGCTGGTGCTGATGTTTGCGGGCAACCTGTTCTCCGGGACAGGCTATTTCTTGTTCTCCGGATTCGCAGGCTTTGGCGACTGGAACCAGATCATTCGGGGGTTGCACCCGTACTGGCTATTCCGTTTGGGCCTTGTGGTTGCAGGTGTGATCGGCTATGCCGTTTCGATGGTGCTGGTCGCGCGTGAGCTTCGCCCGTTCGCTCAGGACCGTCAACGGTTGAAGAAGCTGACGTGGACACCGTATTTTGCTGAAGCCGCTCTGGCAGCCTTTGCAGGACTCTTCAACCCTGCCGGTCCGATCTATGTCCTGCTCTCCGCGCTTCCGGCTACGATGGGCGCGAACTCCGGCCTGTTGTGGATTCGCTATTATGTCGCTCCTCCTGCTGAAGGAGACGAAGCCGGTGGCATTGGCCGCAGCTATGCCTGGTTTGGGGTAATCTCCGTTCTGGAAATCGCGTTCATATTTTTCATCGGCAGAGGATGGACGTGGCATCGCTGACGAAGAAAAGACGCTAACTGATGAAATCATGTGAATTGCCTGCGAATAGGGGATGGATGACGCCGATGGGGCGTTGACATTTGTTTCGCGAGTCCGTCAACTGAGAATCAGGATGCAGAGCGAGTTGACGACAGAACACCGATGGGCCGATATGGCAATCGAGCAGAGTGCGCCGAAGGGACACCACCGGGACCGCGGTCTGCTGTTGATCGGACTCTTCAAGCTGGGCAAGGCCCTGCTGTTCTTTGCGCTGGGGATCGGTGCCATCCACCTCCTGCACAAGGATCTTGCCGATGAAGTGCTCAAGCTGATCACGGCCCTGAAGTTCGACCAGGAGAGCAGGTTCGTCAACCTGCTGCTGGAGAAGGTGGACCTGATCGACGCGCACCGCCTCAAGCAGATCGGCTTCGCCACCTTCGCCTATTCGGCGCTGGCGCTGACCGAGGGCATCGGGCTGGTGCTGGAGAAGGTCTGGGCCGAGTATCTGACACTGGGCCTGACGGTGTCCTTTCTGCCGTGGGAGCTCTACGAACTGGCGCGGCACCCAAATATGTTCCGCCTGAGCATTCTAGTGATCAACCTCGCCGTGCTCTGGTACCTGGTGTGGCTGTTGCGCCGCAAGAAGACCGAGGAGCGCGCGACGGTCCTCGCCCGGCAGGAAAAAGGCCTCTCCATTTAGAGCGAAGCAAGCCGTTTTTACAGATGTGTTCGCAAAGCTATGGAGCGGGCCTTCGACCCTCGTATGGCGTGCTGGAGTCGTTTTCGCCTTTACTTCGCTTATCAGATCGATTCCAGCCCGCGCAAGTAACTGGGAAGCCATGAACCGAACTAGCTAACACTACATGTAGTGGTTACCTTCTTGGTTTCCCCAATTCGCTGAGTTATCCACAACCCATTGTGGGAATCACCCCTAAGTTGCACAAATTACCGCTTTACATCGACCTGTTGCTGGGGGAGTATGTGGATGGAAGTGGTCAAAAATGGTCTAAAAGGGGCTAACTCAAGGCCGCAATTTGAGAAAAGTCTACCCCTCAGGCCTGGGCATCACCAAGGATTTGGCAGAAAAGGTATCGAGGTTGTCATGTTTCGGGGAAATCACCCAACACGCGTTGATGAAAAGGGCAGATTGAAGCTCCCTGCCGACTTCAAGCGCCGGGTGGATGAGCTGTACGGGCCCCAGTTCTACATCACCAGCAAAGACGGGAAGCGGGCGGAGGTTTACCCGCTGAAGGAGTGGGAAAAGATCGAGGAGAAGCTGGCCGCGATCCCCTCCATGAACCCGGCGAAGAAGAAGTTTCTGGACGTAACGAACTACTACGGCCAGATGGCGGAGATGGATGCGCAGGGCCGGTTGTTGTTGCCGCAGATCCTGCGGGAGTCGGCAAAGGTGATTGGGGACGTTGTGGTGCTGGGTTCGCAGACGTTTCTCGAGGTTGTGAACCACGATTCGTTCAAGGCTGAGCTGGATACGCAGCCGATGACCGAAGCCGAGAAGATGGCGTTGTCGGAGTTTGGACTGTAAGCAGTTTTTGGAGTTGGCCCCCAGGGGCAGCACAAGGGCGGGGAAGAGATGAGCAAACCGCAGCATGTGCCGGTTCTTTTAGATGAAGTTTTGCAGTACCTCAATGTGCGGCCAGGCGGCGTTATAGCTGACGCCACGCTGGGACTTGCGGGGCACTCCTCGGAGATTGCGAGGAGGCTGGGACCGAAGGGAACGCTGATCGGCTTCGATCGCGACCCGGAGGCGCTGGCGCTGGCGACGGCAAGGCTCGAAGCTCTTCGTGAAGAGCTTGGCTCGGAGATGCCGGCGGTTCGACTGGTGCCGAAGGCGTTTTCGGAGGCGAAGAACGAGATCGAGCAGGCAAGTCTGGACGGGCTGCTCGCGGACTTTGGAGTCAGCAGCCTGCAACTGGACGAGGCGCACAGAGGGTTCAGCTTTCGGTCGGATGGCCCGTTGGACATGCGTATGGATACGCGCAGCGGGGAGACGGCTGAGCAGGTGGTAAATCAGGAAGACGAAAACGAACTCGCCAACCTGATTTACGAATTCGGAGAGGAAAGGAGGTCGCGGAGAATCGCCAGAGCCATTGTGAGGGCCCGGCCGATTACGACGACGGCGGAATTAGCCAGAGTGGTATCGGCCGCGGCCCCATCAATGAAAGGCGACAAGATTCATCCGGCGACACGGACCTTTCAGGCGCTTCGAATTCGAGTGAATAACGAGCTGGGAGAGATCAGGACGCTGCTTGAGAGCGCGCCATCTCTGCTGAAGCCGGGGGGAAGGCTGGTGTTGATTAGCTTCCACTCGTTAGAGGACAGGCTCGTGAAGGATGCGTTCCGCGAGGCGGCGCGCAATAGAGTGTACGAGGTTTTGACGAAGAAGCCGGTCGTGGCCGGCGAAGAAGAAGAGAGCCGTAACCCGCGTTCGCGAAGCGCGAAGATGCGGGCGGTAGCAAAGATTTGAAGCACAAGTGATCGGGCCGGGGTTGTCCCACCGTTCTTTCAGGCGAAAGACAACCCGTAACAAACAATCCTTTCCTCATATAGCAACCCCGGTCCGGTTTCGCTTTGAGGAGTGCGGCACGAGAAGAAGACAGTAAGAGGTGCGCGATGGCAGCAGCAACGGTAATGGCAGGGCAGCAGATTGAGATGATGGGCAAGGTGGCCCCGCAGCGCCGCACGCAGTCGCTGGCGGAGCGCAATCGCGAGCTGTTTGATGCGCAGCGCAAGGCGCGCCGCGGGCCGACGCCGGAGGTCTTCTTCGCCAAGCACATCGACAACACCCGCCTGGTGAAGGCTGACGACCCGGAGCGCCGTCGTGAGATGCGTCAATTCTCCATGGCGATGGGCATGCTTTTCGTGTTTGTGATGGTTTACGTCTGGCAGCACTTCCTGGCGATCGAGATTGGCTATAAGGTTGAAGCGCAGAAGACCCAGGTGGAGCAGCTGCGTGAGGAGAACCGCCAGCTTCGCCTTTCGGAGGCGCAGTTGACGGACCCTGAGCGCATCGACAAGATCGCGAAGCAGCTTGGTCTCGACGCGCCGCAACCCGGACAGGTTGTTCGCCCGGATGGAAGCCTTGTTCCCGCGGGCGCTGTCCTGGCGCAGTCGAACGCACCCGCACTGGTTGCTCAGTAGCGTTCGGATAAGGAGTTTCACGGGCCCGGCAGTATCGAACCGATCAGTCAAAAAAACAGGACAGGGATGAATAACGCGCCACGACAGACGTTGACCGCTCCGATCAGGAGAATTCGGTTCGTCTACGTGGCGCTTTTTTTCTGTCTCTGGACGTCGGCGATCGGGTTGCGGCTGGTGTGGCTCCAGGTGGTCCGCCACAGCGATTTCGTCGAGCGCGCGGCAAAGCAGCAACAGCGGACGTTTGAAGTTGCCCCGCGTCGAGGCGTGCTGTACGACCGCAACCTGAAAGAGTTGGCGATGACAGTGCTCGTCGACAGCGTCTATGCTGTGCCGAGCGAGCTTGGTGAGAATCGCGAGAGCACGGCACAGATTCTGGCGAAGGTGGTGCACGCCGATCCGCGCGACAACTTCACGTCGGAGCCGCAGATGCTTGCGCGCTTCAACGCTTCGCGCAACTTCGCGTGGGTCGCGCGGCGCGTGGATGCAGAGACGGCGACCCGCGTTCGTGAGCTGAACCTGAAGGGCGTTTACTTTCAGAAGGAGTTCAAACGCTTCTATCCGAACAACGATCTTGCCGCGCAGGTGCTGGGCTACGTGGGTACGGATGATACGGGGCTGGGTGGGATTGAGCGCATGTTCGACGACGAGATGCACGGGACGCCGGGGCATGTGTTGACTGCGATCGACGCCAAGCGTCATGTATACGACAGCGAAGAGAGCCAGCCGATGCCGGGCGAGAATCTTGTGCTGTCGATCGACGCAAACATTCAGTACATCGCCGAACGCGCGCTGGATGCGCAGATGGAGAAGATGAAGGCAGCGCACGGCACGGTGGTTGTGCAGGACCCGCACACCGGGCAGATTCTCGCGCTGGCCATCTCGCCGCGCTTCAATCCGAACGACCAGCGGCACATGGACGCGAGTGTTCTGAAGAATCTTGCTGTGAGCGATGTCTACGAGCCTGGTTCGACCTTCAAGCTGCTGACCTATGCAGCCGCAATTGATGGAGCAGGGGTAAAACCGACGGACCTGGTTGACTGCCAGGGTGGTGCGATGACGATGTATGGTCGTACTCTTCATGACGATAAATCGGACCATTTCGGCGTCGTTACCGTGCAATATGCTCTTGAGCATTCCAGCGACGTCGGCGCGGCGAAGATGGCGCTGAAGCTCGGCAACCAGAAGTTCTACGATTACATCCGCGCCTTCGGTTTTGGAGACCGCACGGGGATCGAGCTTCCCAGCGAGACGCGAGGCCTGCTGCGCAAACCGAAGAAGTGGGATGCGACCAGCATTCTTTCGCTGGCGATCGGGCAGGAGATCGGCGTAACTCCGGTGCAGTTGGTGACGATGGTCAGCGCAATCGCCAACGGCGGAGTCTATATGCCTCCACACATCCTGCTGAAGTCGACCGATCGCGTGAAGGGCGACCCACGGCTGACGCCGGTAGCCTTCCGCCCTGCAAATCAACTGCCGGCACAACTTCCCGACGGCTCGCGCCGCGTGATCACAGAGATGACTTCGGCAAAGATGCGCAGCATGATGCAGGGCATCGTAGTGGATGGGACTGGAAAAAAAGCTGCGCTCAACGGATATAGTGCCGGAGGCAAAACCGGCACGGCGCAGAAGGTCGATCCGGTTACCCGTGCTTACTCGCACACCAAACTGGTGGCCAGCTTTGCGGGCTTCGCTCCGGTCAGCAGTCCTGCGATCTCCGTCGCCGTTGTCATTGATACGCCGACGGTGGGTTCGCGTTATGGAGCTGAGACCAGCGCCCCGGTCTTTGCTGAGGTGACGCAGCATGTGCTGGAGTATCTCGGTGTGCCGCACGATCAACCGCTGAAGACGAAGAAGGAGCAGGTCAATATCGCCGCTAAGGACCTTGTCGACGACAACATCGAAGACAGGAGCACCGATATCAACAAGATGTACGCGGATATCAATGACCTCCCTGCGGACGATCCGTTGAGAACGCCAGGCGATGCCAAACCGGAATCTGGAGTAGCAGCGAACTCCGCAGCAATTGTGAACAAGACTCCACTGGCCAATACTTCGGAGAAGAAGTCGAAGCTGGCTGAGTTGCTGCCTGCGAAGGTGGTTGCAGCGTTCAAGTCGGGAAGCAGCAGCGCCGCAGAGGTCGATCAGAGCGCATCGGCAAAGTTGCCGCAGCCTGCTGATGTCTCCACGGTGCAGACGCGGAGCGGCGTCGTTGTCGATGCGAGCCGTCATGTGCAGGTGCCATCGTTTGAAGGTCTTTCATTGCGCATGGTTGTGGAGAAGGCCGATGCCCTGGGTTTGCGGGTGCAGGTCGCAGGCAGCGGACTGGCGCGGGAACAGGCGCCCGCGGCTGGGACAACGGTGCCTGCCGGGACGGAAGTCGTCGTTCGATTTGTGCGATAGATCAGTTGCTTGAGCGAATCCGGAACCGCTTTAGAATCGGTAAATATGAACTGGAATACTGTGCTGCGCGATGTGACGACGCTGGAGTGTGTCTCCTCCGATGCGGAGATTGCGAACGTGCAGTACGATTCGCGGCGCATCCAGCGCGGCGACCTGTTTGTCGCGATGCGGGGCGGCAGTGTGGATGGCAACCGCTACATCGATGCCGCTCTTGCCGCCGGTGCTGCAGCCGTGATGACAGACTCGCGCGAGGTCTACGGCAAGCTGCAGCGCGAGCATCGCGAAGTGGCCGTTGCATTGGTTGAGCATGGACGCCGCGGGTTGGCCGAGGCGAGCGCGGCGATCTTTGAGCATCCGCAATCGCATCTCGCGCTGAGCGCAGTGACGGGAACGAATGGCAAGACGACGACAGCTTTTCTGCTGGAGGCGATGCTCCGCAGTGTTGGCCGCAGGTGCGTGCTGATCGGGACGATCGAGACGCACGTGGCGGGCGCGGTGCGCGAGTCTCCGCACACGACGCCTGAGTCGCGCGATGTGCTGGAGCTGTTCAGCGATGGGGTGAAGGCAGGCGCGAGCGAGGCGGTGATGGAGATGTCCAGCCACGCGCTTGAGCAGGAGCGCGTGTGGGGCCTGCCGGTCGACGTCGCCATCTTCACCAATCTGACGCAGGACCATCTCGACTATCACGGCACGATGGAGCGCTACTTCGCGGCGAAGGCACGCTTGTTCGAAGGCGTAGGAGCGCCGCCACCGCGCGTCGCCATACTGAACGCCGACGACCCTTACGGGCAGCGGCTTGCTGCGGGCATCGAGCGTTCGCAGGTGCTACGTTACGGGTTGGATGCTGCCGCCGATTTTTGCGCTGAAGATATTCGGATGCGAGCCGGTGAGACGCGCTTTCGCATGGTGACTCCGGTGGGAGCCGCGGAAGTGCGCTCTCCGCTGACCGGCCGCGTGAACGTCTACAACCTGCTTGCCGCAAGCGCTGCGGCCTGGCGCCGTGGTCTGACTCTGGATGAGATTGTTGCAGCCGCGCATGCGGGGGCACAGGTTCCGGGCCGATTCGAGGTAGTGCCTTCGACCAATGGCGTTGCTGTGGTCGTCGACTACGCGCACACGGACGATGCGTTGCGAAACCTGATCGCTCTGGCGCGCGACATCGAGAAAGGCAGCGGGGGGCGCGTGATTACGCTCTTCGGCTGCGGCGGAGACCGCGACCGCAGCAAGCGTCCGCGCATGGGACGGGCCGCTGGTGAGGGAAGCGATCTCGTCGTGCTGACGAGCGACAATCCGCGCAGCGAAGATCCAGCAGCGATCATCGTCGAAGCTCTCGCGGGCGTGAGGGAGACAGGGGCCGCGTGCATCGTCGAAGAAGATCGCGCGAAGGCGATCGGGACCGCGATCCGCGCCGCGCGCAAGGGAGATATCGTGTTGATCGCGGGCAAGGGACATGAGAAGGTGCAGGTGTTGAAGAGTGGGACTGTTCCGTTTGACGACGTGGCGGTGGCCTCGCAGGTCCTGAAGGAGATGCAATGAAGCTGACACTCGGCCAGGTCGCCGACTGGATTCACGCCGAAGGAGACTTCGACACCACAGCCGAGGCACTCGGATATTCGATTGATTCGCGGACCATCGGCGCCGGAGATATGTTCTTCGCCGTCAAGGGCGAACGGCTCGACGGCCACGACTATGTGGCGGCGGCGCTTGCAGATGGCGCTGTGGCCGCAGTTGTCAGTAACCAGTGGATTGTGCCGGCAGAAGTGGATACGACCAGGCTGCTGCGCGTTGCGGAGTGTGACGACTGCGTTCTGCTTGCCTTGCAGCGGTTGGCCCATGCGGTGAGGAAAGACTGGGGCGGGCGGGTGATCGGCGTCACCGGCTCGGCTGGCAAGACGACGACGAAGGAAGCGGTTGCACAGGTTCTGAGCGCGAAGTTTCGTGTGCTCAAGTCGGCGGGCAATCTGAACAACGCCTTCGGTCTTCCGCTTCAGTTGCTGAAGCTCGAGCGTGAGCATGAGGTTGCGGTGATCGAGATGGGGATGAACCACGCTGGCGAGATCGCCGCGCTGGCGAAGATCGCCGAACCTGACTGGGCCGTTGTCTCGAACGTTGCGCCGGTGCACATGGAGTTCTTCGCAGACGGTCTGGCAGGAATCGCGCGCGCGAAGTACGAGCTGGTGGAGTCGTTGCCCGGCGATGGCATTGCCATTCTCAACTTCGACGATCCGCACGTGAAGGAGTTCGGCAAAGGCATGGGCGGCAGGGCGATCTTCTATGGCACCGAGCCCGGCGCGCAGGTTCGAGCCGAGCGAATCGAAGAGGCGGGCCTCGATGGAATGCATTTCGAGGTTGTGGTCGCCACCGATCGCGAGCCTGTTCACCTGAAGCTGCTTGGTCGGCACAACGTTCTGAACGCGCTGGCAGCGATTGCAGCCGGTCTACGCAGCGGTATGAGTCTGAAGGCGTGTGCGGCCGCTCTGCGTGATCTTGAGCCTGGGGACAAGCGCGGCGAGGTGATCGCCTGGCATGGGGCGACGTTGATCAACGATTGCTACAACTCCAACCCGCGCGCATTGGATGCGATGGTTGATGCGTTGATGGCGATGCCGGGTTCGCGGCATGTTGTCATTGCGGGCGAGATGCTGGAGTTGGGGCCCGAGGCGGATCGCCTTCATGCGGCGTGCGGGGCAAGAATGGCTGAGCGCGGTGTCTCGACAATTATCGGGGTACGTGGGCACGCTGCGGCGCTGGTTGATGCGGCGGTCAGGGCCGGAGCCGCCGACGCGCATTTTATGCCGGCGGCCGAAGAGGCAGGCGAGTGGATGAAGGGCAATCTAAAGGTTGGCGATGTTGTTCTGTTGAAGGCTTCACGTGGTGTTCGGCTGGAGCGTGCACTGGCGGTTCTCGGCGATTAGCTTTGCAGGAATGAACTTTGGTTCGAGCTGGAAAATGTCGCAAATACCTGCGTCGATAGCCTGTTAAGATACGGCTATCCTGCGGCCCGTTGCGACGACGGCACCCGCGTACTCTGCGGATCTCATCGAAGGCGGACGTCTTGCTCTATTGGCTGCTGTATCAAAAGCTGTTTCCTTATTTTCGCCTGTTTCGCATCTTCCGCTACCTGACGTTTCGTACGGTCTTTGCGAGCTTGACGGCGCTGCTGATTGGCCTGCTGATCGGGCCGTACGTCATCGAGCGTCTGCGCGAGTTTCAGATTGGCCAGTACATCCGCGAAGAGGGCCCGCAGTCGCATCAGAAGAAGAGCGGCACTCCGACGATGGGCGGCGTGCTGATCTGCATCTCCATCCTGGTGCCGACGCTGCTGTGGTCCGATCTGTCGAACCCGTTCGTTTGGGTGGTGATGCTATCGACCCTGGCCTTCGGCGCGATCGGGTTCGCCGACGATTACATCAAGGTGGTGCATCGCAGGAACCTTGGTCTTACGGCTCGCGCAAAACTTGGCTTGCAGCTTCTTGCCAGCGCGGGCGTGGCGGTAGCGTTGCTGCGGCTGGAGATGCACGGCAACTATTCGACCAAGTTGATGTTCCCGTTCTTCAAGCGCTTCCGTCCCGACCTGGTGTGGGAGTGGATGGGGCACGTCCCGCACATGCACTGGCTGGCTTATCTGCCGTTTATCGCCTTCGTGATGCTGGTGATCTCGTTCTCGAGCAACGCGGTGAACCTGACGGATGGCCTCGACGGACTTGCCATCGGATGCACCATCATTGCCGCCGGCGCGCTCACCGTGCTGACCTATGTCAGCGGACACGTCGTCTTCTCCGATTACCTCGAGTTGCAGCGTATGCCGCTGGTCAGTGAGCTTACAATCTTCTGCGGGGCGATGGTGGGGGCCAGCATCGGCTTCCTCTGGTACAACGCACATCCGGCGGAGATATTTATGGGCGATGTCGGTTCGCTGGCGCTGGGCGGAGCGATCGGCACGGTGGCGGTTGCGATCAAGCAGGAGCTGCTGTTGCCTTTCATCGGGGGAGTTTTCATTCTGGAAGCTGTGAGCGTGATGTTGCAGGTGGGGAGCTATAAGCTGCGCAACGGGAAGCGCATCTTCAAGATGGCGCCGCTGCATCATCACTTTGAGCTGCTGGGCTGGTCGGAGTCGAAGGTAATTGCGAGGTTCTGGATTCTGGCGCTCATCTTCGCGCTGCTGGCGCTGACGACGTTGAAGCTGCGTTGAAAGATGTAGTCTGATGGAACTGTCATGGAACTGAAGAACAAGCGCGTACTTGTCGTCGGGTTGGGGAAGTCGGGAATTGCGGCTGCGATGTTTCTGCGCCGCCAGGGAGCGCGGGTGACGGTCAGCGATTCGCGTAGCGCCGTGGCGCTGGCCAAGGAGATTCCCGCGCTGCTTGAGGCGGGCGTCATGGTTGAGAGCGGCGGACATGGACTGCTGACGTTCCGGCGCCAGGACCTGATCGTCATCTCGCCCGGTGTTCCGCTCGACACGCCTGAGGTGAAGCAGGTGATCGGCTACGGGATGCCGGTGATCGGCGAGCTTGAGCTGGCGAGCCGCTTCCTGAAGGGCCGCGTCGTCGCCATCACCGGATCGAACGGCAAGACGACGACGACGACGCTGGTGGGCAAGATTCTGAAGGACGCCGGCCTTCCGACGCTGGTGGGCGGCAACATCGGTACGCCGGTGATCGACCTTGTGCCCGAGAGTACAGACGAGACGCTCGATGTGCTCGAGGTCTCGAGCTTTCAGTTGGAGACGATCGGACAGTTCCATCCATGGATTGCCCTGGTGCTGAATATCACTCCCGATCACCTCGACCGTCACGGCAGCTTTGAGAACTACGCCGCGATGAAGACGCGCATCACCGAGCGGCAGGAGGCAGGCGACTTCCTCATCCTGAACGCTGAGGATAAGCCGACACAGATGGTGGCGGCGAAGACGAAGGCGCAGATCTTCTGGTTCAGCCCGCGGCGGCCGATCAAGCAGGGCGCGTTCGTCCACGGCGAGAGCATCGTCTTCGTTTCGCGCGAGGGTGCGAAGGCCGAGCCTATCATGCCGGTCGCGGAGATCCCTCTGCGCGGCGCGCACAACGTGGAGAACGTGCTGGCGGCGGTCTGCGCGGCGCGGCTGGCTGGAGTTCCGGCGGAGACGATCCGCGCCTCGGTGGCGAGTTTCAAGGCGGTTGAGCACAGGCTGGAGTTTGTGCGCTGCCTGCAAGGGGTCGATTACTTCAACGACTCGAAGGCGACCAACGTCGACGCGGCGATCAAGGCAGTCGAGGCGTTTCCCTCCGGTATTCATCTGATTCTCGGAGGCAAGGACAAGGACTCCAACTACACGCTTCTGAGCTCGCTGCTGCGCGAGAGGGTGAAGGCTGTTTACACGATTGGTTCGGCCGCGGAAAAGATTGAGCGCGAGTTGAAGGGAGTCGTGAAGATGGTGGGAGCGGGAACGATCGACGTGGCGGTGCGCGAGGCGCACAAAGCGGCCGTTCCCGGAGATGTTGTGCTGCTGGCCCCTGCCTGCTCGAGCTTCGATCAGTTTGAAAACTACGAACACCGTGGTCGAACCTTCCGGCAGATCGTGAACGAACTCAGCTAAGAGCAGAGGCAAGAGCCAGCGGCAGGAAGTAGATTTTGAGATGGCGAAGCGTGTCGGGGTTGATAAGTGGCTGTTCGGGGTAGTGCTGTTGCTGGTGCTCTTCGGGCTGGTGATGGTCTTTTCCACCTCGGCTGTGATGGCCAAATCCAGCTTTGGAACACCGTATTACTTCATGATCCGCCAGGGGCTCTGGGCCAGTGCCGGGCTGGCTGCGCTTGTTCTGCTGATGCGCGTCGATTACCGCCACTATAACAATCAGAAGTTTGTCTATGCCGCTGTCGGCCTGACGTTGATCCTGCTCGTCGGCGTCTTTGGGATGCATGATTCGCACAATACGCATCGCTGGTTCCGGTTCGGATTTGCCAGTTTCCAACCCTCCGAGCTTGCAAAACCGGCGATCGTGCTCTTTCTCGCCTACTTTCTGCAGTCGCGCATCCACAAGATGGACGACTGGAAGGGAACAGTGGTGAAGGCGGCGCTTCCTCCACTGGTGATGGTTGCGTTGATTGTGAAGGAGCCTGATCTTGGGACTGCGATCGTCTGCGTCGCGGTGACCGCGCTGATGCTTTACCTCGCGGGGATGGAGATCAAGTATCTCGCTATCGGCGCTGTGTGCGCCTCGCCGGTGCTCTACTATCTGCTGTTCTGGGTGCCGTGGCGCAGGGCGCGCATGCTGGCATTCATCAATCCAGAGGCCGATCCGCGAGGAACGGGCTTTCATATTCTTCAATCGCTCATCGCTGTCGGTACCGGCGGTTTGCATGGTCTCGGCCTGATGGAGGGAAGACAGAAGCTCTTCTATCTTCCTGAGCCGCACACCGACTTCATCTTTGCCAGCGTGTGCGAAGAGCTGGGAGCGATCGGTGCAATCTGTGTGATTGGCTTGTTTGTCGCGCTTGCGTATCGCGGGTTTCGCGCGGCGTATCTTTCTACCGAGCCATTCGCACGATTCCTCGCCTTCGGGATTACCTCGACGGTGCTGATTCAGGCCTTTTTCAATATGAGTGTCGTTGTGGCGTTGTTACCGACCAAAGGCATCACGCTGCCATTCATCTCGTTTGGCGGAACCAGCTTGTTCGTGATGCTGGCGAGCATGGGCGTACTGCTGAACGTTACCCGCGAGATCGATTAGTGAGCGCAGTGCAGGGACTTCGCGTTCTGATTGCCGGCGGGGGCACGGGCGGCCACGTCATTCCCGCGCTGGCGATCGCGCGTGAGCTGCGTGATGCGTATGGTGCAGAGGTGCGGTTTGTAGGAACGGCTCGCGGTCTGGAGACTCGGCTGGTTCCCGAGGCCGGATTTACGCTGGAGCTGATCAAGGTGGGCCAGCTTAAGAATGTCAGCTTTGCGACCCGCGCGCGGACGATGCTCGATCTTCCACTGGGTGTAATGCACTGCGTTGGGCTGCTGCGTCATTTCAAGCCGCATGTGGTGGTTGGTGTGGGAGGCTATGCCTCTGGCCCAGCGATGATGGCGGCGCTTCTGCTAAGGGTGCCTACTCTTGCGTTTGAGCCGAATGCGGTTCCGGGTCTTGCGAACCGGCTTGTCGGTAAGTATGTCAGCGCGGCGGCGGTGAATCTGCCGGAGACGACGAAGTATTTTCGCAACGCGAAGGTGACGGGTACGCCGGTGCGGCCTGAGTTCTTTGCGATTCAACCAAAGGCAGCCGGTGAGTCGAAGCGGCTGCTGGTCTTTGGCGCCAGCCAGGGCGCGCGCATCTTCAACGAGACGATGCCGAAGATCATCGAGCGTCTTTTGACGCAGGTGCCAGGACTCGAGGTTGTGCATCAGACCGGTGCACGGCACGGTGCGACGACGCTTGCTGCCTACAACGAGCTTGATGTGGCGCTTCATGGTGTCGAGGTCACGATGTATCTGGACGACATGGCGGCGCAGTTTGCAGCCGCCGATCTGATACTTTGTCGCAGCGGCGCAAGCTCTGTCGCCGAGGTTGCTGCGGCGGGAAGGGCGGCGGTGCTGGTGCCGTTTCCGCAGGCTGCGGACGACCATCAAAGGAAGAATGCAGAGGCCTTCGTTAGTGCGGGTGCGGCGGTGATGATCGTCGAGGCTGAGCTGACTGAGGAGCGGTTGCTGACGACACTCGTCACTTTGCTGAAGGACGATGCAGGGCGTTCCGCGATGTCAGCCCATGCCCGGGCTCTCGCTCATCCGGGTGCGGTCGCAGAGATTGGCCGCATGGTTCTCGGCTTAAAACGACGTTAAAGGGAAACGGGCTGAGAGATCTCAGCCCGTTCCATTCAGCAATCGCAATCAATTAGCGACGTCCACCGCCACCACCATGGAAGCCTCCACCGCCTCCGCCGCCATGGAATCCACCACCGCCGCCGAAGCTGCCGCGGTTGCCGCCGCTGAATCCGCCGCCTCCGCTATTGCCACGGAAGCCGCCGTTGTTTCCACCGCTAAAGCTGCCGCGGTTACCGCTGTAGCTCTGGCTGGGCGCTGAGTAGGCGCGGTTCCCGTAGCTCTCCGATGGCGCCGAGTAGGCCCGTCCCTGCGATGGCATCACGAAGTTATGTGGCGTGTTGTTGTTCACGCTGCCATTGTTCCCGCCGTTCTTCCAGCCGAAGTTGCCTCCGCCGTTAGATTCCGGCCGCTGGCCGAAGCCACCGTTGTTGCTCCTGTTGACCGAAGTAGGAGCGGCATTGACGCTATTGCCTTGGTAGGCGGCTCCAGAGTTGTTTCCGCCGTTTTTCCAGCCGAAGTTGCCTCCGCCGGTAGATTCTGGCCGCTGGCCGAAGCCACCGTTATTGTTGCGGTTGACCGATGTGGGGGTGGCATTGCCACGGTTGCCCTGGTAATTAGCTCCGGAGTAGTTGTTCCCGCCATTCTTCCAGCCGAAGTTGCCATTGCGGGTGTTCTCGGCAAAGTTGTTGCCGCGGTTGTTGTAGTACGAGCCGCGATTGCCGGCAAAGTTGTTGTTGCCGCGGTTTACCCAGCTTGAGCCGCCGGGTCGTCCGTCGAAGTGGCCGCCGTAGGGGCGGTTATAGACGTAGCCGCTTCTCCATCCGGGGCCGAAGCGGTTGTAGCAGCTGTTGTACCAGAAGCGTCCGCCGCCCCAGTATCCGCCGTAGAAGCCGGTTCCGAAGTAGCCAAAGCCGTAGTTGATGCCACCGTAGTAGCCGATGGAGCGGCCCCAATAGCCGGCGTTCCAGAAGTAGCCGCCAGGGGCGTAGCCCCAGTAGCCGGGGGTCCACAGAGCGCCGACGTAGGGCGGGAGCACCCAGGCGCCATCCACCCACTCGTAGCCATCACCAGTCCACGCCCAGTAACCTGGGGTCCAGATATAGCCGTAGCCTGGCATAGCGGGTTGCGCATAAACAGGGATTACCGGAGGAGCAATCGCCACCGAGACGAAGACTCGCGCGTGAGACACGGCAGGAGCCGCAAACAAGAGAGCGCCTGCGAGAGCGGTGGTGCCGAGAGCTGTGCGGAGACGACGGGAGAGGTTCATTGCCTGCCTTTGCCGGAGGATCCTTCGTTTAGCCCGACCGAAACGGGGCTTCGAGGATCTCCAGCGGAGGTTCCTGCCCGCTTTGCCATGCGGATCAGGCACTCACCATATTAGACACAATGTTGCGGGAATTGTTGCCTGAAAATGAATGGATATTCAGGTGCTATCGAATGAATGGCTTAGCTGGTCGAGAAGGACTGGCAGCGTCAAGCCGCTGCTAGAGTGAAAGATATGGCTGTTCCTGTCGCTCCCTCAGGTCATTTTTTCTTTCCGCCAACGCAGCGGATTCACTTTATTGGCATTGGCGGTATTGGTATGAGCGGGATCGCGGAGATCCTGCTGACGATGGGGTATCCGGTCTCCGGCAGCGACCTGAAGCGGTCGCCGGTGACGGAGCGACTGGTGGCGATGGGGGCGCGGGTCTTTGAGGGGCACGCGGCGGCAAATGTGGTTGCCAGCGATGTTGTGGTGACGAGTTCAGCCGTGAGCAGGGACAACCCTGAGGTGGTGGAGGCACGGGGGCGGAAGATTCCCGTAATCCAGCGGGCGGAGATGCTGGCCGAGTTGATGCGGCTGAAATACGGCATCGCGGTGGCCGGAATGCATGGCAAGACGACGACGACGAGCATGGTTGCGGCGGTGCTGGCGGCGGGCGGACTCGACCCTACGGTGGTTGTGGGGGGGAGGGTGAATGCTCTGGGATCGAATGCGCGACTGGGGAACTCGCAGTACCTGGTGGCGGAGGCAGACGAGAGCGATCGCAGCTTTCTGAAGCTGTCGCCGGTGCTGGGGATCGTAACGAATCTTGACCGCGAGCATATGGACTGTTACCGCGACATGGCGGATGTCGAAGATGCGTTTGTCCAGTTTATGGACCGTCTGCCGTTTTATGGAGCAGGGACGGCATGCGTGGACAACGCGCTGCTGCGAGCGGTTCTGCCGAGGGTGAGGCGCAGAATTTATACCTATGGCGAGAGCGCGGACGCGGACTTCAGGGTGACGCTGCTCAAGAAGGATGGGGAAGGGCTTGCGCGGTTCGAGGTGAGCTGCAAGGGTGAAAGACTGGGACCGTTTTTGCTGCATGTGCCGGGTCGGCACAATGTGCTGAATGCAGCTGCCGCAGTTGCGGTGGGCGTACAGATGGGGATTGCAGCGGAACAGATTGCGGCGGGGCTGGAGAGCTTTCGCGGGGTCGACCGGCGCTTTCAGATTAAGGGCGTTGTGCGCGGCGTGACGGTAGTGGACGACTACGGGCATCACCCGACGGAGATTGTGGCGACGTTGAAGGCGGCGCGCGAGTGCGGTTACAAGCGGGTGCTGGTGCTGTTTCAGCCGCACCGCTTTACGCGGACGCGCGATCTGATGGCGGAGTTCGCGTCTGCCTTTGGCGATGCCGACCGCGTGAAGGTGCTGGACATCTACGCTGCGAGTGAAGCGCCGATTTCGGGCGTGACGGCCGAGGCACTGGTGAAGGCGATCGGGCGTGAGGGGGTTGCGTATGCTGCTTCGGCGCTGGAGGCGGTGGAGGCTTTGGCGCGCGAGGCTCATGAGGGAGATGTGATTCTTACGTTGGGGGCGGGCAGTGTGTCGCAGGCCGGGGCGATGTTGCTGGAGCGGCTTGAGGGATAAGTTCGTGGCCTTACAAGCAAAATGCAGGTCCTTCTGCTGCGCCCTACGGGCTTCGCTCAGGATGACAAATCCTGGGGGTGAGGGAATCGCTTCGCTCAGGATGACAGGTTTTCGATGTGCGCGAGAGAAGGTCGATGGGGCATGGCAGGAATGGGGGAGTGACCAAATGGGTCAGTTCCTGAAAGGGTACAAGCAGTAAGTTGAGGAGATGGTTGGGGTCTTCGGCGGGATATAGTCAGGATGGCGATTCTCGCGGCCTCGGCTCAGGCTTGCGAAAGAGCAGTGGTGCGATCTAGCGGAAGAGCAGCGGGGCGCGAGACAGCGGTGCTTGAGGCGCCACAGCCGGAGTTTGCTCCGAAGTCGATGGCCTCACGCAAGAAGCCTGCTGCGCCGGACAGGACGATGCGCAGGGATTTTTCCGAATTTGACGAGGATGAGTTCGACGAACCTCCGCCATCGCGGCGGCGTCAGGCCGGAGTAAAGCTGCGCCTGCGGGGCGGTCTGCCCAAATCGTTAAGCGGAAAGATGGGAGTTCTGGCTGCGCTCCTTGTGCTCGCAGGACTGTGCATGGCGGCTGCCATGGTGGCCAGGACGGCAATTCTGCACGACGACAGGTTCGTGATTCCATCCTCCTCGTCGATTGAGGTTGAGGGAAATTCACGTGTCACGCGGGCCCAGTTACTGACGGTCTTTGGCGAGGACATCGAGCGCAATATCTTTCGTGTGCCTCTGGCGGAGCGCAAGGCGGAGCTGGAGCAGCTTCCCTGGGTCGAGCACGCTACCGTGATGCGGTTGCTGCCGAACCGGCTGCGGATATCGATCATCGAGCGCACCCCGGTGGCCTTCGTGCGGCAGGGAAATCGTATCGGTCTCGTGGACGGCAATGGCGTGTTGCTGAATATGCCGACCGACGTGCAGGCGAACACGCATTACTCGTTTCCGGTCGTGACGGGCCTGGCGGCGAACGATCCGATCTCGATGCGCGCGGCGAGGATGAAGCTGTATGACCGTTTCACACACGACCTGGACTCGTCGGGCGAGAAGCTCTCGCAGAACCTGAGCGAGGTGGATCTGTCGAACCCGGAGGATGTCCGGGCGATCGTCGCAGACAAAGGCGGCGATGTGATGGTCCACTTTGGCGAAGACAACTTCCTGGGCAGGTACAGGAAGTTTGAGGAGCACCTGCCGGAGTGGAGATCGCAGTATCCGCGCCTGAGTTCGGTGGATATGCGGTACGAGCGGCAGGTTGTGCTGGAGATGCAGAAGGGAAGCACCGCTCCTGCTGCAACACCGGCGGTGACTGGAACCCTGCCGCCTGTTGAACCTGCGCAGATAGCAAAACCAGCGGTAAAGCCACAGGCCGCTCCCATCCAGCATCCAGCGCCGGTGAAGAAGCCGGCGGCAAAGTCGAAGCCGAAGGCCGCAGCCAAGAGCGCGGCCGCAACACGATCGTCTGCAACGAAGACGGCAGCAACGAAAACAATTCCGGCGAAGAGCGCTGCCACAGTGCAGCAGAGGCCGGCAAGCGGAAATGGAGAGTCGTTCTGGGTTCATCCGAAGAAAGAATCGACGAAAGGGTTGACGCCGGCGGAGCAGGGCTCGGGGACAGAGTTCAAGTTTCATCCGCCGCAGGTGGTCCATCGATGAAGAGTCAGAGGCCGGAAAACCTGATTACGGTGCTTGATGCCGGAAGCACGAAGAGCTGCGTGCTGGTTGCGGAACTGCACGACGGTGTCCTGCGGTATCGCGGGCATGGCGTTGAGCCATCAAAGGGGATGCGCAAAGGGCTGATTGCAGAGCTGGCGCCTGCGGTGGGGGCGATCAATCGCGCGGCACTGACGGCAGAGCGCACAGCGAAGGCAACCATTGAGACCGCGGTGGTCGGCATCGGCGGAACGCATGTGCGCGGCATGAACTCGCGCGGCGGCATCAGCATGGGAAGCCGAATGCGCGAGATCACGCGCGAGGAGGTGCGTGCCGCAGTGGATCGCGCGCGCAGCGTGGCCCTGCCTCCCGACCGCGAAGTGCTGCACCTGCTGCCGCAGGAGTTCATCCTCGACGAGCAACCTGGGATTCACGATCCGATCGGCATGGTGGGCAACAAGCTTGAGGTGAATCTTCATCTCTCCACCTGCTCGGGAGGCGTGGCGCAGAGCGTGATTACGTGCGCGAACCGCGCGGGTCTCGAGGTGATGGATACGGTGTATGAAGGCATCGCGGCGGCCGAGGCGGTGCTGAGCGCCGATGAGCGCGAACTTGGCGTATGCATCGCCGACATTGGCTCGAGCACGACGGAGCTGGCGGTGTTCTTCGAAGGCTCTGTGGCGCATACTGCGGTCCTGCCGATCGGCGGCGACCACTTTACGAACGACCTTGCCGTTGGTTTGCATGTGACGGTCGAAGAGGCGGAGTTCCTGAAGAAGACCTACGGACACTGCGTGGTGACGGCCGTTCCGCAGATGAACGAGATCGAGGTTGGCGGCGACCTGGCGATCTCGGGAGGCCAGCCGGCGCGGATGGTGCGGCAGAGGTTCCTTGCAGAGATCCTTGAGCCGCGTGCGCGTGAGCTATTTACAATGCTGCGCGACAACCTGCGCACCGGTGGTGTTCTTGAGGCGCTGGGCGCGGGCTGCGTAGTGACCGGCGGCGGCGCGCTGATGTCGGGGCTGCTCGACAACGCGGAGAGCCTGCTGCGCGTTCCGGCTCGTGTAGGATACCCGGTGCCGCTATCGCGGATGCCGGAGGAACTGGCGCGGCCGGAGTATGCTGCAGCGATCGGAATGCTGCTGTATACGCATCGCACGCAGGTCCGCAAGGCGAGCGAGGAGCAGGGGCTGCGGGCGAAGCTGAAGGCGATCTTTGCGGGAAGTTTTTAGCGTTCGTTCTGGAGTTTTGCGGCGCTTCAGGCAAACAGCAGATTCCTCCACTTCGCTGCGCTCCGGTCGGACTGACAACCAGGAAAGAGTCTGTTGAACCAGCGATGGTACGTAGCGGTGGAAAACGTGGATGAAATGCAGACGGCGATGATGTGAGAATTGAGTCAGCCTTGAAGCGGCTTAAGGAGCACTGCATTCATGCCGAATCTGCCTGACGACGACATCCGTATCCACTATCACGACGAGGTTCCGCGGGGAGCGCGGATCAAGGTCATCGGCGTGGGAGGTGGGGGAAACAACGCTGTAAACCGGATGATTGCGGCCCGCGTTGAAGGCGTTGAGTTTATCGCGGCCAATACAGACGTGCAGGCACTGACGGTTTCAAATGCTCCGGTCAAGCTGCAGCTTGGAGTGAAGCTGACGAGCGGGCTTGGCGCGGGCGCAAACCCCGACGTGGGCAGACGTGCGGCGCTCGAGGATTCGGACAAGATTATCGAGGCCCTTGAAGGCGCGGACATGGTGTTTGTCACCGCGGGCCTGGGCGGAGGCACGGGCACTGGTGCTGCTCCGGTGATCGCCTCGCTGGCCAGCGAGATGGGAGCGCTGACGGTGGCGGTTGTCACGAGGCCCTTCGGATTTGAAGGCAAGCGCCGCATGATGCAGGCCGAACGCGGCTTGCAGGAACTGCTGGACTCGGTCGATACCGTGATTGTGATCCCGAACGAAAAGCTGCTGGCCGTAGCCAAGGATGCCGGGTTCTTCGAGAGCTTCCGCATCGCCGACGATGTGCTGCGGCAGGGCGTCCAGGGCATTTCGGACATCATCACCATTCCCGGCGTGATCAACCGCGACTTTGCCGATGTGAAGACGACGATGGCTGGCATGGGCTATGCGGTGATGGGCACGGCGGTGCGTGCCGGGCAGAACCGCGCGGTTGAAGCCGCGATGGCGGCGATGGCCTCGCCACTGTTGGAGTCGGGCGCGATCGATGGAGCGCGAGGCATCCTGATCAACATTACGGGTTCGAGCAGCCTGAAGCTGAATGAGGTCAATGAGGCTTCCACGATCATTCAGAATGCGGCGCATGAAGATGCCAACATCATCTTCGGCGCGGTGCAGGACGAGACCATGGGAGACGACGTGAAGATCACCGTCATTGCGACAGGTTTCAAGCAGCAGGAGATGCCGGCGCGCCGGGAGCGGATGCTGGCCGAGTCGACCCTGCCGACGATGCGCTATGAGATGCCGGTGATTGAGCCACGCGTTTCGACCCCGCGTTCGACGGCATCGATGCCAAAGTTTGCAAGTGATCCCGAGGCAGTAGCGACTCCCGTTCCATCGGTCTCCCCGGCGTATGCGGAACGGCGAGAGCCTGAGACTGCGGAACCCGAGCTGCGGCCCGTTCCCGCGTCGGTCTTTGACGATGAGTTCTTTCGCAGTACCCAGGAACGTGGAGTACCCCCATATATCGTTTCTGAAGAGGTAGTTAGGGTGGCAACAGGGGTGAAGGAAGCGGCTTACCTCCAGCACGGGGAGAGCGTCCAAGCTGATGTATCGGTTGATGCGGCCAAGGTGCCGTTTGGTGGAGCAGCAGTGCCGCTCGTTGTGGATGCCAACGAACCGGATGAGCTTGATATTCCAGCGTTTCTGCGGCGTGGCCACTAGTGTCGAATCTGCCCGGAGTATGGGGCAAAAGATGTATTTCCCCAGTGAGGGGATTGGGGTGGAATGAGAGTCTCCTGGGGTTAACCTCACAGGAGATGGCAACTTAGTTGCTCATTCAGTTTTAATGTAGGAAGAAGAGGGGTCGCCAGGTGTCGAAACTGTTGAGGGTCTTAGGCGTATTCCTTCTGGGCCTGGTAGTGGGTTCGGGGGTTGAGGCTTCTGCGAAGCCGTCGAGCAACGCGAAACATCACTCATCGGGTACAGCCCACACTGTTTCGAGCAGTAAGGCACGCCTAACAAAGAGATCGACGAAGACAGTAAAGGCCACTCGCAAGTCCGGCAGTCATGTGGTTGCGACGAAGGTTGTCGCCGGCAAGCGCCGCGGTGCCAAGACCAGGCTTGCCGTGCGTCGGACCCGTTATTACGAACGCTTCACGGCCAGCTCGTTTACCGACAACCTGACCCTGGGTGACGTGACCGATGGCGAAGACCCGGTGGTTCGCGCTGCGGCGATCGAAGCGCTGGGCAATATGAACGGAACCGCTGTGGCGATCGATCCATCGACTGGCCGCATTCTGGCGATGGTGAATCAGAAGCTGGCGCTGTCGCGCGGCGCGGAGCCCTGCTCGACGATCAAGCTGACGGTTGCGCTGGCGGCACTGGAAGAGGGCATCGTCAAGAAGGATACCGAGGTCAATCTCGGCGGCAGGTATCGCCTGACGATGACGGAGGCACTGGCGCACTCCAATAATGCCTACTTCGAGACACTGGGCCGTTCGCTTGGCTTTGAACGCGTAAAGCACTATGCCAACGAATTCGGCCTCGGCGAGCTGGCGGGATATCACATTGAAGGCGAACAACTGGGCATCTATCCCGACGAAGAGCTTCCGGCTAAGTTGGGCGGCGTAGGAAGGATGTGTTCGTTTGGCGAGGGCGTTTCGATGACTCCTCTACAGCTTGGAGCGCTGGTTTCGGCGATCGCCAACGGTGGCACGCTCTACTATCTCCAGCATCCGGAGAATGCGATCGACATTGCGAGCTTTCAGCCGAAGGTGAAGCGGCAGTTGAACATCGCGCCGCTGATCCCGGAGATACTCGACGGCATGCAGGGCGCGGTGATGTATGGCACGGCGCGTTCACTGCGGGCCAACTTCAACCAGTTTCCGGTCATGGGCAAGACGGGCACCTGCTCGAACAACGGCACGCGCTTCGGCTGGTTCGGCTCGTACGCCGATACGCCACGGGGACGGATTGTGACGGTGATCTTCCTCGAGGGCGGCAGGCCGACCTTCGGGCCAAAGGCCGCCGAGCTAACCGGCCAGTTCTACCGTGCCTTGTGGGACAAGAGCTACTTCACTCCGAGTACGGAGCAGGCGCTGGGTGCGGTGGGCGGCGGCGCGCAGTAGAGACAGGTGGGTCCATGTAGGCGCAGTATGGCTGGGGTGAAGGTTCGTGCAGTCCACGGCGAACTACAGGGATTCTTCGCCTTCGGCTCAGAATGACGGCGGCTATCAGTTATCGTCACAGCAATAGGGAAAAATTCTATCGTGCATCCGCAGAGCGCGGTGACGATAGCAGGACTGTTTTTGCGTTGAGGAACTCGCGCATCCCCGCGGCGGAGAGTTCTCGGCCGTAGCCGGAGTGTTTGACGCCGCCGAAGGGCAGGCGCGGATCGCTGGCCACCATCGCGTTCACAAAGACGGCGCCGCACTCCAACTCGGCGACGAGGCGCTGCTGCTCGGCGGGATCCCGCGTCCACACAGAGGCGGCGAGCCCGAAGGGAGTGTCGTTGGCGATCTCAATGGCCTCGTCGAGTGAAGCGACTTTGAAGAGCATGGCGACCGGGCCGAAGAGTTCTTCCTTGTAGACGGCGCTGGTGCGCGGGACGTTGACCAGAACGGTGGGCTCGAAGTAGTTGCCGTCGCCGAGCATACGTTCTCCGCCGGTGAGCACGCGAGCGCCCGACGTGGTCGCCGCTTTGACCTGTGCTTCCAGCTCCTCGGCGATCTTTGCCGTGGCGAGCGGGCCTACGTCGGTGGTCTCCTTCATGGGGTCGCCGATCTTCATGGCCTCCATGCCGGCGACGAAGCCGGACTCAAACTCCGCATAGATGGACTCGTGAACGATGAAGCGCTTGGCGGCGATGCAGGACTGACCGCTGTTGACCAGGCGCGCGCGAACGGCCGTCTCGATTGCGGTGGCGAGGTCGGCCGAGGGCATGACGATGAAGGGATCGGAGCCGCCGAGCTCGAGCACGGATTTCTTGATGAGCCAGCCTGCCTGCGCCGCGATGGCACGCCCGGCGGGCTCGGAGCCGGTGAGGGTGACGGCGGCGACGCGTGGGTCGGAGAGGACGCGCTCGACCTGGCGCGATTCGATCAGCAGTGCCTGGAAGGTTCCGCGGGGAAAGCCCGCGCGGCGAACCAGCGACTCGATCGCGAGCGCGCATTGGGGAACATTCGACGAGTGCTTGAGGAGGCCCACGTTGCCCGCCATCAGCGCCGGGGCGAGGAAGCGGAAGACCTGCCAGAAGGGAAAGTTCCAGGGCATGACGGCGAGGACGACGCCGAGCGGGTCCCAGCGAACGTAGCTCTGGTTCTCAGTGGGGATGGCCTCGGGCGCGAGGATGCGTGCTGCGTTTTCGGCGTAGTAGCGGCAGGCGGTGGCGCACTTGGCGATCTCCTGCCGCGAGGCGTGAATGGGCTTGCCCATCTCGAGCGTGATGGTCTGGGCGAGGTCGTTGACCTCCTCATCGAGCAGGTGGGCGAGCTTCCGCATGCAGAGGGCGCGGTGCTCGAGCGGGACCGCGGCGTATTCACGAAAGGCCTGGTGGGCCAGCGCGATCTTTTCGAGGAAGGCCTCTTCGGTAAGAGGCTCGAAGCTGCGAAGGAGCTTGCCGTTGGCGGGATTGATGGATTCGATGGCCATACGCCTGTGAGCCAGCTTAGCAAAGATGGGTCGGTCCTTTCCGAAAACCGGATTGCGCTTTGCGCGATGATCCCACCTTCGCGATGATGAAACCGCCGCGAAGATGGGCACCCGCAATTGGCGGCAGAGAGGCACATCTCCTGCGAAGTGCCTGTGAAATAATCGGGGATATCCTTTTGAGTGCCGTGCGCGTGAGGTGTTTCCGGGCGCGCGGCGGCGATGCGGGGCCGAATGCAGGGCAATCCAGAGTTCATGAAGCAGGCGATTGAACTGGCGACCGGGAATGTCACCTCCGGTCGCGGTGGCCCGTTTGGCGCGGTGATTGTGCGCGACGGCGCGGTGATCGCCACCGGCGTGAACCAGGTGACGGCAACCAACGATCCCACGGCGCACGCCGAGGTAGTGGCGATCCGCAACGCCTGCGCGGCGATCAAGGATTTCAGCCTCAACGGATGCACGATCTATACGAGCTGCGAGCCCTGCCCCATGTGCCTGGCTGCAATCTCATGGTCCCGCATGGAGAAGATCTTTTACTGCGCCACGGCGGCCGATGCGGCAGCCGCGGGCTTTGATGATGCGTTTTTGTATGACGAGCTGAGAAAGCACATTGGAAAGCGGAAGATTCCCGAGCAGAGGCTGCTTGCCGAGCGTGCGACCGAGAGCTTCGAGGCATGGCGCAAATACGAGACACGAGTACGTTACTAAGACGACAGGCGAGGATGATGACGACAAAGAAGCTGACGAAGGTTGCGGCGAAGAAGGCGGATGGCGTGGTGAAGGTTGCACTGCTTGGGTTCGGGACCGTGGGAAGCTCGGTGGCGAAGGTCCTGGCCGAATCGAAGTTTCCCGGCATCGCGCTGACGCATATCTACAACCGAGGCGTCGAGCGGAAGAAGTCTTCGCCCGCTGCGAAGTTTGTTCCGTCGACGGCGGTGTGGACCGAGAACGTCGACGATGTGTTGAAGTCGAACGTCGATGTGGTGATTGAGTTGATGGGCGGCCTGAATCCCGTGGAGGGGTGGCTGAAGAAGGCGATGGCCTCGGGCAAACATGTGGTGACGGCAAACAAGCAGTTGATCGCGTACCGCGGCGTGGCCTTGCAGAAGCTGGCGGCCCAGAACGGCGTTCAGCTTGTCTACGGTGCAGCGGTGGCTGGCGGGGTGCCGGTGATTCCGGGCATACGGCAGGGACTGGGCGGCGACAAGATGGTGCGTCTGAGCGGCATCGTGAACGGCACCTGCAACTACATCCTGAGCCGCATGGAGGCGGGGGCGGAGTATGCGACGGTGCTCAAGGACGCGCAGGGACTTGGGTATGCGGAGGCGAACCCCTCGGCGGACGTGGATGGATTCGATGCGCGCGCGAAGCTCTGCATCCTGTCGCGGATCGCGCTTCACGCCGAGCTGAACCCGGATGAGGTAGCGACGCAGACGATCTCGAACGTCGAAGCGATCGACTTCGTTTATGCGAAAGAGCTGAACTGCACGATCCGGCAGGTTTCGCGCGCACAGGTGGAAGGGGCGCTGGTGCATGCTCGGGTGGCTCCGATGCTGGTTCCGCTGAGTTCGCCGATGGCGTGGTCGCACGGGACGCAGAACATGGTGGTGACGAGCGGAAGGTTCGGCGGCGACGTGGTGTTCTCGGGCCACGGCGCGGGCGGAGAGCCTACAGCCGTCGCGGTAGTCTCGGATCTGCTGGCGGTGTCGCAGGGAGCGAAGGCGGTCGAGCTGCCGGTGCGCAAGCGCCAGGTGACGGGCGAGTTTCTTGCGCCGCACTACCTGCGCTTTGTCGTGGACGATAAGCCGGGAATCGTGTCGTCGATCGCGGGTGCGCTGGCGAAGGTGGGAGCGAACATCGATTCGCTGCTGCAGCGGCCGGGGTACCCGAAGCACAAGTTGCCGTTCGTGGTGACGACGGAACCGTGCCTGACAGGGACGATCGAGCGGGCGATGAAGAGCATCGGCAAGCTGGACTGCATGCTGGAGAGGCCGCTGACGTTGCAGATGCTTGTGGCTGAGGACACGGCGGAGTAGGCTGCGCAGCTGTTTGTGCCGGACTCAGGATGACGATCGTCGCCTATGCAGATGTACGCAAAGCGTAAAAGCTGAGCGCCGCGTCTCCCTGCTTGAGAACGCGGACACGTTCCAACGCGCCGTATCGTTCCGCCAGCTCCATCTTGCTGCGATGCTCCGCGATTACGCGGGCATCTTCGGCCAGAATTGCCTGCCCGCGCGTACCTCCAAGAAATTCCAGAGTGCGCGCGTATTCTGCCTCGGCATCGTATGGAGGATCGAGAAAGACGAGGTCTGTCACTGTTCCGCGCCTGGCCAGATTTTCAAGAAGCGCCATGGCACTGCGTTCTTCCACCATGCACCCGGACGAGATCTTCAGCGCACGAAGGTTTTCGCGAATGGCTTTTGCGGCCGCCGGAGCGTTCTCTGCAAACCACACGAACGTGGCCCCACGGCTGAGTGCCTCGATGCCTACCGCTCCGGTGCCTGCGTAGAGGTCCAAAAACTTTGCGCCCTCGACGCGCGGCGCAATCACGTTAAACAGCGTCTCGCGCAGACGGTCGCTCGTCGGCCTTGTCTCTATGCCTCGCGGCGCCGACAGCAATCGCGACCTGTACCTCCCTGCAACAACTCGCATCTTCCGTTCCTCCACCCACCCTGCGCATACAATGATAAGCATGCGCGGGTGGTCCTTTTCGATCGGCAGGCTTCTTGGTGTGGAGATTCGCATTCACACGTTCTTCCTTCTGCTGCTCGGTCTTGCCATCAGCTACTCTTCTGTTTCAGGAGCCTCGGGCAGCAGGGGCTTCGGCTTGTGGCTGATTCTTTTTTTCGCTGTCGTCGCACGCGAGATCGCACGCGCAGTTGCCGCTGCATGGTTTGGGCTGGAGCTGCGCAGCGTTCTCCTGTTGCCAACCGGCGGCCTGCAACAGTACGCCACCCCTGAAGCGACGGACCGCGCCGCTACGCCTGAGATCGGCAAGCGGCTGGGCATCGTCGGCCCGCTGACCAACCTTCTCGTCGGCTTTGTACTCGGCGCGGTGATTGTCACGGTCGCTCCCGAAATCAACCTGCTTGAAAAGCCGTGGATGACTCCGGCGCACCTGATTCGCGCCATGGTTTGGATCAACCTTCTGCTTGCTGCCATTAACCTGCTTCCCGCCGCTCCGCTAGACGGAGGCCGCATCTTCCGCGGCGAGTTCGCGCGCAATCATGGCGTTCTCAAAGGCACACGCGCCGCCGCCGGTCTCGGCCAGATCCTCGGCATCCTGCTCGCCATCGCCGGATGCATTCTGCCCAACATGTGGCTCATCATGCTCGGCGGCTTCGTCTTCATCGGCGCACATATGGACGATGCTACGATGCTTCTCTCGAACGAGAACGATCCGGTGAGGATGCGCGACGTGATGCTGACGAACTTCAGCACGCTCTCGGCGTCGGACACGCTCGAAGAGGCGTTGCAAAGTTCCGTACATACGCTACAGGATGTCTTCCCTGTGGTGCGCGGAGGAAATCTCGTCGGCGCCGTCTCACGTCAGAACATCGTCGAAGCGCTCCAGGCCGAAGGCAATGGCTACATTCAGGGCGTCATGACGCGCTCGTTCCAGACCGCGCAGTCCGACGACTCGCTCGTCACCACGCTGCGCCGCATCATGGCCGGACAGGGCGCACAGCTTGTTCCCGTACTCGACGGCGACCGCATCGTCGGCATCATCACACCGCAGAACCTCGCCCACTCCATGGGCCTGCTCAACGCCCGCCGCCGCCTGACCCAGCAGCAGCGCGAGGACTGACCTCTTATGTCCTCCACAGGCGAACACGATGGCCCCATTGCCCCCGGCCTCTATCTCGTCGCCACGCCGATCGGCAATCTCGAAGACATCACCCTGCGCGCGCTGCGCATCCTGCGTTCAGTCGACCGCATCGCCTGCGAGGACACGCGCCAGACTCAAAAGCTGCTCAACCACTTCGGAATCACGACGCCCACGGTCAGCTACCACCTGCACAACGAAGGCACGCGTGCAGAAGAGCTTCTAGCGCAGTTGAAGCAGGGTGTGCGCATCGCCGTCGTCTCCGATGCAGGAACACCCGGCATCGCCGACCCCGGCCACGAGATCGCCACCGCGGCCATCGCGGCAGGCATCGCCGTCTTCTCCATCCCCGGAGCCAACGCCGCCATCAACGCACTCGTCGCAAGCGGCCTGTCGACGGAAGTCTTTACCTTCCACGGCTTCCTTCCTTCAAAAGAAGGACAGCGCAAGACCGCGCTCGAACAACTGCCGCGCGACCATGCCACTCATATTTTTTACGAGGCCCCGCATCGCATCCTCGACACCCTCGCCGACATCGAGGCAATCTTCGGCCCCGCGCAGCCAGCCGTCGTCGCACGCGAGTTGACCAAGCTCCACGAAGAGTTTCTGCGCGGCACGGTTCAAGAACTGCGCAAGCAACTTTTCTCCCGCGCAGCGGTCCGCGGCGAGATCGTGCTGCTTTTTTCACCTGTCCAAAGGGAAGCGGCAACTCCCGCGCGAAGCATCGCCGCCGAAGTATCGACCCTTATGCAATCAGAATTTCTATCGGAAAAAGACGCGCTCAAACGAGTGGCTCGCGAGCGAGGCATTGGCAAAAGCGAAGCCTACCGCGAGCTCCAGCGCGACCAGAACCGCAAGCGTTAGTCCCGAACCATCTCCAAGGCGTCATTCTCAGCTCCAGCCTCTCGGCTGGCACAGGAACCTACTCTCGCCCCTTCACCCGGTCGTACTGGTACACATCGCTCGTCGTACCCAGTGACTCGTTGTAAAGGTTCGTCGCCCCCATCGCCTTCTTCAGCTCCTCGCTGAACTCATGCAGCGAACGCAGGTGGTCGGCCGTCGCCGGGATCTCCAGCTTGCTGGTTTTGAAGAACTTCTGGTAGCCGCGGTCGAGCAGACGAGCAATTTCGCCGTTCAGCAGCACCCCCGGACGCACCAGGATCTCCGGCGTGCCGTCGGGGGCGGGGGCAATCTCCGCAGCGCACCCGAACTTCCTCACCTGAAAGGCGTTCGGGGTCCGCTTTGCACCATCCTGGGCCGGTGCAACATCAAATCTCTGACTGCCAAGAACGGAGAGAACATCGTTGAAGCTGCGCGTCTGGGTCTTTTTCGCCATAAGTGCCATCATTTAGACTCGAAGTTAACTGTCGCACATTCGCACGGGCGCTTCAATCCGCCAGGGCTCACTGAACAGGACACATGCTGACTACCGTCAAACCGCTGGGCTCCACCATTCTCGAACGCATCGGCAACACACCCCTGGTGCGCCTTGAGGTGCTGGACGACCTGTCCGGTATCCAGATTCTAGGTAAAGCGGAGTGGACCAACCCCGGCGGCTCGGTAAAAGATCGCGCGGCCTCGGCCATCGTCGCCGATGCTTTCAAACGCGGACTTATCGGAGGTTCTGACGCCAAGGGCCTGCTCGACGCCACCAGCGGCAATACAGGCATCGCCTACGCCATGCTCGGCGCCGCGCTGCACTTTCCCGTCACGCTCTGCATGCCCTCCAACGTCTCACCTGAGCGCAAGAAGTATCTAGCGGCATACGGCGCGAGTATCGTCTGGACCAGCCCAGCGGATGGCTCCGACGGAGCCATCCGCAAGGCGCGCGAGCTCGTCGCCGCTGAACCGGGCCGTTACTTCTACGCCGACCAGTACTCCAACGACGAGAACTGGCGCGCCCACTACCGCACCACCGCCAACGAGATCTGGGAGCAGACCGAAGGCCAGGTGACGCACTTCGTCGCCGGCCTCGGCACCTCCGGCACCTTCATGGGCACGACGCGCCGCCTCAAGGAGCTGAACCCCGCCATCCGTTGCATCTCCATGCAGCCTGACGCCGCCTTCAACGGCCTCGAGGGCCTCAAGCATATGGCCACGGCCATCGTGCCGCGCATCTACGACCCCGCACTGGCCGATGCGAACATTGACATGGATACCGAGGTCGCCTATCGCATGGCGCGCAACCTCGGTCGCAACCACGGCCTGCTCGTCGGAGTCTCCGCTGCTGCTGCTGTTGCGGCTGCGGTCGAGGTCGCCAGGCAGGAGGCCGCCGCCGGACGCGAGGCCGTCATCGTCACCATACTGCCCGACTCGTCCGAGAAATACATGAGCGAACACTTCTGGCAGGAACAGGACTAAAGAGGCCCATGCTACACATCCAATACAGCGACTACGAAGCCATGCGCCTCCACGGCGAAGAGACCTACCCGCATGAGTGCTGCGGCGTCCTGCTCGGCAGGTCCGACGCCGAGGGCAATCATGTTGCGCAGCTCGTTCGTGCCGGGAACACCCGCACCGACTCCGCGCACAACCGCTACAACATCGCTCCGCAGGAGCTGGTGAAGATTCAGCGCCAGGCCCGCGGACTCGGCCTCGACATCGTCGGCTTCTACCACTCGCACCCCGACCACCCGGCCCAGTGGTCGCCTACGGACTTCGCCGAGGCTCACTGGATCGGCTGCTCTTACGTCATTACAGCAGTCGACAACGGGAAGGCCACCGACACTAATTCCTTCCTCCTCACCGGCACCACCGAGGACGACAAAAAGTTCGTCGATCAGCCCGTCGAGATCGACGTTGCACTCTCGCAATCCAATCAACCGAAAGGCCACGCATGAACATTCACATCCCAACCCCGCTCCGGACATACACCGGCGGAGCTGAGACGGTCGCCGTCCCGGGCGGAACCGTCGCCGAGGTGTTCTCCGAACTCACCTCGAAGTTCCCCGAGCTGAAGCAGCAGCTCTTCACCACCGAGGGCAAGCTCCGCTCCTTCGTCAACGTCTACCTCAACGACGAAGACCTCCGCTACCTCCCCTCCAAGGACGCTACCGCCGTCGCCTCCACCGACGAGCTGACCATCATCCCCTCCATCGCAGGCGGCTCTGCCTGTTGTAGCTGTTGTCCCCTCCTCTAGTTCTTCCCCTTTCAAAACTCATAGTTGTCATTCCGAGCGAGCATAGCGAGCCGAGGAACCTGCATTTTTGCCGTTCGAGCCGCAAATCTGGCAGTAAGCCAACGACTTGCACACCCAATCACGGTCGATGAGCCGTTCTGGGGCACTTTGCATCTAGAATTAAAACGAACCTTTACAAGGAACGTCATGCCAACAGCCATTGAAGAAGCCGTACAGCTCCCGAAGCTCACCAACGAAGAGATCGCCCGCTACTCCCGCCACCTCATCCTTCCCGAGGTCGGCATGGAGGGCCAGCAGAAGCTGAAGGCGGCCCGCGTCCTCTGCGTGGGAACCGGTGGCCTCGGCGCGCCGCTCGCCCTCTACCTCGCCGCCGCAGGCGTCGGGACCATCGGCCTGATCGACTTCGACGTCGTCGACGAATCGAACCTGCAGCGCCAGATCATCCACTCGCAGTCCACCGTCGGCATGCTCAAGGTCGACTCCGCCGAGCAGATGATCAAGGGCCTCAACAAGAACGTCAACATCATCAAGCACAACACGATGCTGACCTCCGCCAACGCCCTTGACATCCTCAAGGACTACGACGTCATCGCCGACGGCACCGACAACTTCCAGACGCGCTACCTGGTCAACGACGCCTGCGTCCTGCTCAAGAAGCCTAACGCCTACGCTTCGATCTTTCGCTTCGAGGGACAGGCATCGGTCTTCGGCACCGAGCAGGGACCGTGCTACCGCTGCCTCTACCCGGAGCCGCCGCCGCCCGGCCTCGTTCCCTCGTGCGCTGAAGGCGGAGTGCTCGGAATCCTGCCCGGCCTACTCGGCGTCATCCAGGCCACCGAGACCATCAAGCTCATCCTCGGGCTCGGGGAGCCGCTGATCGGCCGCCTGCTGCTCGTCGACGCGCTCGGCATGGGCTTCCGCACGCTCAAGCTGCGCAAGAACCCCGACTGCCCCGTCTGCGGCACACACCCCACCGTCACCCAGCTGATCGACTACGACCAGTTCTGCGGCATCGAGAAGCCCAAGACCGTCGGCCCGCTCGAGGTCGCACGCGACAAGGCCGTCGCCGGCGGCTCCGTCGTCGACGGCATCCCGCAGGTCACCGTCGAAGAGCTCAAGAAGAAGCTCGACGCAAAGGAAAACATCTTCGTCCTCGACGTTCGCGAGCCGCACGAGTACCCCATCGCGAACCTCGGCGCGCCGCTGATCCCGGTAGGCTCCCTCGAGGGCCGCGTCTCCGAGATCGCCGCGCACAAGAACGACGAGGTCATCGTCCACTGCCGCTCCGGAGCACGCAGCCAGAAGGCCGCGCTCGTGCTCAAGGCTGCGGGCTTCACCAACGTCTCCAACCTCTCGGGCGGCATCCTCGCCTGGGCCGACAAGATCGACCCGACGATGGCGAAGTACTAAACCGTTAGCACAACACAAGGCAAAGGCCCGAACAACCGTTCGGGCCTTTCATCTTTCAGGTTGTCATCCCGGGCTGCCAGCAAAACTCAGGAGGAGCAGCCGCCACCCCGATGCTGTCCTGTCTTCAGGTCAACGGTGAAAGGAACATCCTTGTCGGTCAGCATGTTCCACCCCGTTCCATGGAGCATCTCGCCCTCAACTCCAGTGAGGCGGAGTCCTTCCCAGCTCAGCCGCCGGGTGTGCCAGGCTTCGCCATCCGCTCCCCAGGCGAGGATGGTATGAAAGCCGACGAACAATAGAAGATTTTGTGAAGCCACGGCACGGACCTCTACAACTGGCTTGAGGCGAATATGGGTCGAAGTCTGCGGATTCAATGTGTCGATGATGTAAGCGTAGCCACCGGCTACGGCGCAAAGCTCGCTGGGGTTCGGACAGGCATGTACACCTGTTGGCATGGAGCGATCGGTAAACCCAAGCGCACAGGTGGCAAGAAATATCCCGCCAGCTTCAGGTTTGACGAGCAGTTGCAGCGCACCCCGTGCGAGTGCGTCCTCTTCGCCTGCAATCTGCTGCGGGTAGATGAACTGCCGCGCTGGCGCGATCAGCGGCGGAGTCTTGAGAATTTCAGCCTGCCAGTTGTGATGAAAGGTGTTTTCAGCCACGAGCGTTTGCCTTGATGTTGCGGTTGACCCAGTTCCATTGTTCATCAGTGTCGGGAACCATACAGCCACGAGCGTTGGTGACCTGATCCCATGCAGCTTCGTGAGGGATGCCCGATCGAACCAGAAGGCCGACGGTTACGACACTGGAACGCCCAATACAGGCACGACAGTGAACTCCGATCCGCTTACCCGTCGACAGCTGCTGTTCGAGTGCCGCGAGAAGATGATTGAAGGCTTCAGAATCTGGCGGAACGCTACGATCGGGAATTGGAAAACGGAGAAACGATATTCCGGCCTGATCGGCAGCAGCAGATTCCTGTTGCAGTCCCAGCTCTTCGGCCTCGTCCTTTTCAAGCAGAGAGACAACAAGATCAATGCCTGCTTCGCGCAATGCCAGCATCTCGCTATCCAGCCAGTCTTCATCTCTGGGCCGAGGAACAATTGCAATCTGATCGGTAATCCAATAAGGGCGGGCGATCATGGTTTGGCTGCATCCAGTGCCTGTGCGATGTCTTCGAGCAGATCCTCAATCGCTTCGCAGCCTGCGCTGAGCCGGATGAACCCGTCGGCGATAGCGTCGCCTCCCCAGCGGGCGCGGCGCTCGGCAGATGAGGTGATGCCTCCGAAGCTGGTTGCATCGGTAAGCAGTCTCGAATACGCAAGGAAAGACTCTGCGGCGGCCTTGTCGCGGAGGATGAAGCTGACGACGGGGCCGAAGTAGCGCATCTGCTTCTTCGCGATGGCATGTCCGGGATGTGCAGATAGCCCGGGATAGAGCACAGCCTGAACCTCCGGGCGCGTCGTGAGAAATTCCGCGATGGCCTGTGCGTTCTGGCATGAGCGCTCCAGACGCAGGGGCAGTGTGGCGATGGAGCGCAGTGCGAGCCAGGCCTCCATCGGGCCGAGCACTCCGCCGGTGAGCGTGCGCCACTGGTCGAGCCTCTTTTGCAGCTCCGGATCGCGGACAGCAACATGGCCGACGAGGATGTCGCTGTGGCCGGTCATCGACTTGGTATCGGATGCGACCGAGATGTCGGCGCCAAGCGCGAGAGGAAGCTGACCGAGCGGTGTCGGTGTGGTGTTGTCGACCGCGACCAGCGCTCCGGCTCGGTGTGCCGCCTCGGAGAGCAGAGCGATGTCGCAGACGTCCATGGTGGGATTGCTCGGCGTCTCTATCCAGAGGAGCCTTGCGCCCTCAAGTTTTTCAGCTTGAGCGTTGCAGGTGGTAGGAGCGAAGCGAAGTTCAACTCCCATCTTGGCGAAGTACTCCTGCGCCAGGACGCGGGCGGCGTAGTAGGAATTTTCAGGAAGAACGACGGCATCGCCCGGGCGAAGGACGGCGCCAAAGACAGCAGTCGTCGCAGCCATGCCGGATGCGAAGACAAGCGCGGAAGCGGTGTACCCGTCACCGGACTCCATCTGGGCGATGGCATCTTCAAGGTGGGTCCAGGTGGGGTTGTGCGCGCGGGCGTAGGTGTAGGGCACGCCAGCCGGGTCGCCCGGAGCATGATAGGGCGCGGCAAAGACGGGTCCGGCGTGCAGAGGCTCGCCTGCGACGGCGCGGGTGAGGCCGGAGCGGATGATTTTCGTCGTGTCGCGCATGTGTCGATTGTAGTGTCAGCGTGTTGCGAGGTGTTCCCATCCGCCGGGTCGCAGGGGAGAGCGACGGCCCTGCAGGTCGGTCAGCATGATGCGGGGCTTACCTCCGCTTGCCTTGTGCACAGAGCCGATGCACGTAAGAGGCACACCGGCTATGCCGCGCGGGACTATGCCTGGCGCGGTGAAGAGAAGCTCGTAGTCTTCTCCCCCGTGGAGCGCAGCGTACATGGCTGCGTCCGGAGTGAGCTTTGCGAGGGAGGTGGAGAGGGGAAGTGCGGAGGCGTCGATCTCGGCGCGAACGCCGGAGGCCTCGCAAAGGTGAGTGAGGTCGGTTGAGAGTCCGTCGCTCAGGTCGATGGCTGCACTCGCGAGATGACGACGCAGGAGAGCGGAGCCGACCGCCAGCCGCGGCTGTGGGAAGAAATGAGGATGGCCCTGCCACCCGGTGACCCTTGCAGGCCGATTGCTCGCAAGCAGAGCGGTGAGTTCGGCGTGCGCTCCTCCCAGTGAGCCTGTGACGTAAATGTTGTCGCCGGGTCTGGCTGCGCTGCGTCGAAGGGCGCGGCCGCGCGGGGCAGAGCCGATGAGGACGATATCGGCAAAGATGAGATCCGCCGGTGACTCTGCCGTATCCCCCCCGGCCAGTACAACGCCATGCCGGCTGGCCAGTTCGCGTATCCCGGCGAAGAAGCCCTCCAGCCAGAGCCGTCCTCGTCTTGCGCGCAGCAGGCGGGGGGGGACGGCAAGCGAGAGGAATGCTGCCAGGGGGGACGCTCCCATGGCTGCCAGATCGCTGAGGCCGCGCGCCAGGCAGCGATGTCCCGCCGAGGCTGCTGGGTGAAGGTCGCGGCGGAAGTGCCGGCCCTCGAGGGAGAAGTCCGTTGTGACGAGAACTTCGGATCCCCGGGGAGGGCGCAGAATGGCGCAGTCGTCGCCGATACCGAGCGCAACCGCCGAATGGCGGGCAGGAAAGGAGCGTCGTATGTGCTCAATCAAAGAGAGTTCGCCGGCGATGGGAGGAGGGGCGCTGCGCATCCTGAAAGCAGCATAAACTTTTGTGCCGCTCAGGGCGTCTAGTCTGACAGCGAGGGCTGCTATGCCGCCAGTTCGACAGGCCACCGAAATGCGTCTTTTGTGGCAGGCTGTTGGGCGGAAAACAGTGTAGGGTTTGTTGCAGGTAACTGACCTGTTTGTTACCCTCGAAGAAGCCCAAGAGAGTCTGCAATTTTGAAATGCCAATTGGTGAATTCGATTTACCAGTTGCGATTTGTGAAGCATTCACTCCGCGCCGTGCAGTCTGGCGGCCAAATCTGGGCCAAGAGTAAGGTTTGAAGCTAAAGAAGCGTTACTACATCATGTTTGTCAGCCGCGATGACGACGGCAACCTGAACAAGGTTCCCGTTCCGTTGCACTACGCCTACATCTTTGTGGCTGTGGCGGCGATAGGCATGTTCACCATCACGGGTATGGCTGGATCGTACTCGCGAATGCTCATCAAGACGGCCCGCTTCAACCAGCTTCGGCAGGACCACAATACCCTGCAAAAGGATTACGCTCACCTGGAAGAGGCGGCGCACGAGAAGGACATTCAGGCCGCGTCGCTGGGCTCGCTGGCAAACGAAGTCTCGGCTCTGTATGGACTGACTGCCAGCAAGCTGGCTACCCCGATGGGACGCCTGACAGGTAAAGCCCACGCGACCGCGGTTGTTGAGGCAGTGACGAACACGCCATTAACTGAGACCTCAAGTTTGACCGATGACAGCTACTACAAGTCGGTGGACGCGTTCTACTCTTTGCGTAACCAGGCGATGAGCGGCGCGACCACTCGAGCGCTGGGCGGTTTGAACCGTCCTGGCTATGGAGTGGGAACAAGTCTCTTTGGCGGAAGCCTGTCGATGGGCGATCTGGACGCCTCCTATGTCCCGACCCTGTGGCCGGTCATGGGACCGATCACGAGTAGCTTTGGACAGCGGCAGGACCCGGTTCTTGGCAACGGCGAGGGCGAGTTCCACAAGGGCCTCGACATCTCGGCGCCCAATGGAGAGCCGATCCGCGCTACGGGCGATGGTGTGGTGAAGTCGGCGCAGATGGAGAACGGCTATGGTCGCGCGGTAACGATCGATCACGGCCATGGGGTTGAGACGCTCTACGGGCATATGTCGGGTTTTGCCGTGATGGCTGGCCAGACCGTTGTACGCGGACAGGTGATCGGCTACGTGGGACACAGTGGTCGAGTGACCGGCAACCATGTTCATTACGAGGTCCGCATCCGCAATACAGCGGTCAACCCGCATAAGTATCTGCGCATGACGCTGGCGGAGCTTGGCTCGGAGGCACCGGCGGTTCCTTCGACTCCTGCTGCCGCGACGAAGGCTGTGGGTCTGGACAAGTAAATATCTCAACCAAAGAAGAAGAGGGCCGGGGTGATCCGGCGCTGAATTTTTTGCGTGGGTGTCTAGGCCAATTGTCCGGTTTCATCAATGACTGCGTGCCGCAGTCTATGAAAAACTTCATCTCAAACGAAAAGAGGCGGCCTCGTGGCGATGAGAGGGTTCAGGACAGTTTCAGTTGCAGCATTGTTGGCGGTTGGCGCGGCGCAGGTGTGGGCGCAGGGCAAGGCCATAGCCGGTGAAAATACCGACTTCAACAGCTCGCAGAACAAGCCGGAGCGCGATGAGTGGTTCCGCGACCAGGGGTTTGGGCTGTTCATTCATTGGAGCGTGGACAGCCAGCTTGGCGTTGTCATCAGCCATTCCCTTGTAGGGGCGTCCGAGGACTATACGAACCGCTTCTTCAGCGATCTGCCGAAGACCTTCGATCCAACGCGATTCGATCCGGCGGAGTGGGCGCGGCTGGCAAAGCTTGCCGGCGCGCGTTATGTCGTGTTTACGACAAAACACCATTCTGGCTTTGGGATGTACGACACGAAGACGACTCCGTTCAACATTATGAATACGCCGTTCCATCGCGACGCGACGGCGGAGATATTGAAGGCGTTCAAGGCAGAGGGGATTGCTCCCGGGATGTACTTCTCGCCCGACGATTTCTACTGGCTCCACGAGAATGGGAAGACGATCCAGCGCGGCACCGAAGCAGTTCAGCCGAGTCACAATTCCGGTCTCCTCAAATACGACAGCGACCAGTTGCGCGAACTGCTGACAAACTATGGCCCGGTTGACGTTCTCTTCTTCGACGGCGAGGCGACCAGCCTGCGCCAGCTTGCCTGGAAGCTGCAACCCAATATCGTGGTGACGCGCGGAGCGATGATGACGCCGGAGCAGACGATTCCCGGCATGGCCTTCGACCAGCCCTGGGAGGCCAACGACACCATGGGCAGCGCGTGGCAGTACCAGCCTCAGAACGACCACTACAAGTCGGGCCACGACCTGATTCGCGAGCTGGTCCAGACACGAGCCAAGGGCGGCAACTTCCTGCTGAACATCGGTCCCAAGCCAGATGGCGAACTGGCGATCGAGCAGGAAGAGCGTCTGCGCGAGATGGCGTTGTGGATGTTCGTGAACTCAGAGGCGATCTATGCGGCGCGGCCATGGATCATCACGAACGAGGGCAACGTCTGGTTTACGAAGAAGAAGGATGGAAGCGCGCTCTACGCCATCGTCGATCCTGCTACACCGTGGAAGCTGGGGCAGTGGCAGGACCTGGTGCTGCACTCGGTGAAGGCTACAGCGAAGACCGAGGTGAGCGTTCTGGGAGCAAATGGCGAGGTGGTGGAGTATGCGCCGAACGTGGTCCCGAAGACGACCTTCCACATGGAGAGCGACGGGCTGCATATTCGCACGATGCGTTCGCAGCGGTTGCAGGACAACCGGCAGTGGCCGAACCCCGTAGTGGTGCGCCTGACGAATGTGGAACCCGCGCTCGCGCCTCCTCGCGTGAAGACGGAAGCCTATCAGTGGGGTGCGGACGGTGGGAGCGTAAAGCTCGAGGGCGAACTGCTGGATATGGCCGGAGCGAAGTCGCTGGAGGTTGGATTCGAGTACAGGTCGATCGAGGGTGAGGATGTGCACTCCCGCACCGCTCCATGGACAGCGACCAGGTTGCAGACATTGATCGCCGCCGGCAAGTTCACAACGACGGTGGAAGGGCTGTCCGCTACGGGACGCTACGAGTTCCGTGCCGTCGTACATCACCCTCTGCTCGCCTTGTATGGAGGCGACGTGGTTCTGCGCCGCGGGCAGCCTCGCCAGCGGTGATGGCAAGGCATTGGTTTTGAGTAGCTTGGATGTTTTAGAGCGCCTGCGGATTTGGAGGAGAGGCCACCTGCCTGGTTACGTCACTGCACCTTTTGTGTAGTGGCTTCAGGTGGTGCGGCCACCTATAGTCACGAATGTATCTGGGAGTACCCTGGATCGGGCGAGGTGTATCGTTTGCCGGACTCTTCCAGGACGATGGGCAGTTTTGGAGTGAAACGAATCCTATGGGCCAGACCTCAGCGTCTTTTCGGCAGGAAGAACACCCTTTCAATGAATCGCTTTCACTCTCCGAGGTGATCTCGGCCCTGTCGTTTGCCATCGACCTGACTGAAGGGGCGGTCCGTGGCCATGCGCTGAGAAGTTGCCTGCTGGGGATGCGAATCGCCTACGAGATGGGGCTTAGCTCCGAGCAGAAGAGCAGCCTCTACTACGCCCTGCTGCTGAAGGACATCGGCAACGAAGAGATGATCGGTCTTCGCTGCGACCGCGGCGCAAGCATTGTAAGCAAGCTCGGGATGGGCCAGACGGCCGCCGAGGCCGTTCGCAGTATCGAAGAGCATTGGGATGGGACAGGGTATCCGAAGCGTGCGCGGGGCGAGCGGATTCCGCTGCTGGCGCGCGTCTGTGCCGTGGCGCAGCACCTCGACGTGTTCTCCATGGGACGGAACGCGGATGTGGCCATCGAGACGCTGGAGCAGTGGAGCGGCACATGGTTCGATCCCCAGATCGTTCGCGCGGTGATGTCCCTGAATCATCGGGGGCACCTGTGGACGCACTGTAGCGCAACCGACAGCAACGAGATTACGCGCGCCGCTGTACTCGATCTCGATCCACAGCAGCAGCAGCGCCTGGACGACACGCAGATCGACAGGATCTGCGAGGCCTTCGCCGACATCGTCGACTCGAAGTCGCACTTCACCTACAGGCATTCGATGGGTGTGGCCGAACTGGCGCATGGCATTGCAAAGCGTCTCAAGCTGCGGACGGACCGTGTGCAGTTGGTTCGCCGTGCGGCATTGCTGCACGACATCGGCAAGCTAAGCGTCGCGAATACGATCCTCGACAAGAAGACGCGGCTGACCGAGGCGGAGTGGAAGATTGTAGAGAGGCATCCAGGGCTGACGCGGCAGATCCTCGAGCAGATTGGGCCCTTCCGCGAGATCGCCATCGTAGCCGGTGAGCACCACGAGAAGCTGGACGGGACGGGCTACCCAAACCGTTTACTGGCCCCCGATATCTCCATTGAATCGCGTATCGTCGCCGTGGCCGATGTTTACAGCGCGCTTTCGGAGGACAGGCCTTATCGCGCCGGTCTGCACAGCAGCGAGATTATTTCAATTATGCGCGCCCTGGTGCCGAAAAAACTGGATGCGGACTGCGTGGATGCTCTGGTGGCGTTGATCGCCGAGGAGCAGGAGACGGAGCAGAAGTTTGAGCCTGTCGGGATCGTGGTGGAAGAGCTGGCCCGGGCATGCGCCTGATAACGAACTGACAAGTTGGTGGGTGGGTGGAGATGGCGAGGCGGCCAGGAAGCTGGACGTCTCGCCTTTGTTTTTAATTCCAGCGGAGCGCTCGGTTATGGCGCAGAGACATCAGGTACGGCCCCGGATGGGGAGACATCGTCGCCAGTCAATGGTTCGGCGTTGGGATGAGTGACGAACTTCAGCAAATCCATTGGAACTGTTGCTGTGACGATGGCGCGGTCCTTGCGATGGTCGATCTTGAGCGATCCGATGAGTTGCTGCACGTCGGCATCTCCCTGATTGCGTGGCCGCAGTTGTTGCAGCGACCGGAAGAGACCGATCAGCGCGGAGAGGTTCTGCGCGGCGCGCGCGGCGTCGGCCTCGGTTGGCGAGATCTCTTCGATGCGTAGTCGCAGCGTTCCGGTGTAACGAAGGCTGGCGACGAAGGTGGTGTCCTCAGGCAGAGGAAGCTGAAGGCCGAAGATCGAGATGTAGCCGCGGTCGGAGAAGGGAAGACCGATGCGGCCGATGCCCCATGCGCTGGCGAAGATCGGCACATCGCGATAGCGCGCTGAGAGCAGAGACGAACCGGAGAAGGGCGATGCCCCGTAACGGTGGCGGTCGAGGATGGAATGAATCTGTTCGGCCGTGGGCATGTTCGATGCGGCTACGGAGTCGTAGCCAAGCTGAACGATGCGCAATGGTCGCGTTACGCTGCCGTCGTCGATGGCGACCGTGTAGATGGTGTGGCCGGCATAACTTTCCTTTGCAGTCGCGATGGAGTCGAGATAGTGTGCGAGCTTCTCTCCGTCGAAGCGGCCTTCAAAGACCTCGGAGTAGCCGACGGGGCCATTGGGGCCGTTTGGATTGTCCATGCGATGCAGGGCGAATGCGGCTGCGTCGATGTCGCGCTCGGGCTCGACTCCGGTTGCATCGATGAAGCGTTGATATTCAGGCACGCGGGCGACGGGATTTTTGTCGAAGTGTGTCGCCAGACGAAGAGGTTTCAGGTTGACGTAGACGATGGCGTCGGATTCAGGCAGCAGGCGCGCGGCCTCCGGCGGAGCGGCCTTGCGCAGGACGATCGCCACGATGAGCGCGGCGACGAGTCCGAGCACCAATAGAAGAGAGTATCGGGTCGGCTTACGCATTCGGTGATGGAGGCATCACGTCTGTTTCTACTCTGTCCCGCGATGGAGAGCAATGGGGCACGTTCATTCCGTAATGGCGAAGGTGTAAATCTTGCCGCCGTTGGTAACGTTGCCAGTTCCGGGAGGGAGAAGACCGAACTCGCCGCCGCCGACGGTCTTGTCGATGGTGAAGGTGTAGGTGCGCGGTGCGATGCGGTCGGCCTGGAAGCCGATTTCATCATGTCCCGCCCCTCCGGTGGAGTGAAAGATGCCTCCGGTGAGAGTACGGAACTCGCGGCTGTCGGAGTGGATGTGGAAGCGCAGAAAGGTGTACTCGGTGGCAGCGACGCCTTCTGGCGCGTAGATGAGAATTTCAATCGGAGCCTGCAGTGTGAGCTTCGATTCGCGTCCGTTGATATGACCGTTCATGTCCTGCTTGATGATGCCCTGGGTGATGGTGGACTTGATCCATCCGCTGGATTTGCTATGAACGACCTCGACGGAGAGCGGTTGCCAGATGCCCTTCCTGTCCTTGTAGTAGACGCCCATCTCATTGACCGGTACCAGAGTGATTGGTGCAGGAGGCGGGTCTTGTGCCACGCCTCCGTCCGGGTTCAGACGCTTCCGTCCCTTGTTCATCATTGCGGCGATCACGCGCTCGGAGACGCCGGCATCCTTCAGGTCGACGAGCGCGTCCGCGTCCGTCTTGTATTGACCGGGCTGCGACGCGATGGCCTGGATAATCAGATCGTCGCTCAGGTTTGCCCCTGCCATGCGAATGATGGAGGCATTGGTAAGTGTCTTGACTTGTGCCGGTGCTGCGATGGTGGGGCCAGCATCCGCCTGCGGTGTTTCAGATGTCTGCGAGTGGCTTGGCGCAGCACAGAGCAGCAAAGCGCTGCTGAAAAGAATCGTCAACCAGGCCCGTGCTGAAGACATGCAGGCGTCCCCCCTAAAAAACAGTGTTCTAAAGTATTTGGACGTGGGAAAGCCTATCACGCAACCAGGGGATTTCCATCATTCTGCGGATCGTTTAGGGTCGATCTGTCATCATGAATAGAGGGAGTGTCTACGCCCTGGGAGACATGTTTTGATGAAGTTGAAGCTGCCGGCCGGTGAGTTCAAGGCATACCTGTTCGATTGTGATGGAACGATCTGCGATTCCATGCCGCTCCACTACATTGCCTGGAAGAATGTTCTGGCCCGGTGGGACTGCGAGTTCGGCGAAGACCTTTTTTACTCCTGGGGTGGTATGCCGGTGACGGAGATTATCGCTTCGCTCAACAGTCGTCATGGCCTGTGTATGCCGGTGTCGGAGATTCAGCAGCGTAAGGAAGAGATGTTCTATGCGAATCTTCCTCACATGAAGGCAGTGCCGGAGGTTTTGGAACACATCCACGCACAGCATGGACAGATTCCATTCGCGGTCGTTTCCGGGAGTACGCATGAGTCGGTGCGCGCGTCACTGACGACGCTGAATCTGCTCGACCGTTTTCAGACACTGGTGTGCGCGGGCGATTACGCTCGCGCGAAGCCGCATCCTGAGCCGTACCTGATGGCCGCCGAGCGGTTGGGTATAGCGCCGGAAGACTGCCTGGTCTTCGAGGATACGGATATGGGAATCGAAGCGGCGACGGCGGCGGGCATGGCTTCGGTGAAGGTTCCTGCTCCGTGGGAGCGCGTTCGATTGGCAACAGTCTGAGTTGTGGGAAACGGCTGAATCTGTCCGGTCTGCCAGTGTTTGCGGCAGGGGTTCTGCTGTGCTAAAGTTAGGCCTGCGGCGCACTCTGCGCAGGCACCACTGCGCGTCCCGCAGCCTGGAGCTTACAGAGGGCAAAACAAGGCTGTTTGGGCTGGCGTAGCTCAGCTGGTAGAGCATCTGATTTGTAATCAGAGGGTCGGGGGTTCAAGTCCCTTCGCCAGCTCCAGATTCCTCGCAGCCGGGGAAGAGTTTGGATTTGGTAGTACTGCCAGGCCGTTCTGGTCGCGCAGGCCTCCGGAGACTTTCTTCAACGATGGAAACCCGCTCGATCGGCGGTACCAGAGATCGAGATTTCGTGCGGGAGTTGAAGCGGGGTGCTGTTCGATAGTGCGGTTTAGCAGGATGTGCACAGGTGGCCGAGTGGTTAATGGCAGCAGACTGTAAATCTGCCCGTCAATGACGTACGGAGGTTCGAATCCTCCCCTGTGCACCACGAGTTTGGTTGTAGTTGGAAGCAGGGGAGCGTACGTGGACTTCAGCCCCGCCGGCAGCGGAAGAATGGCAGTTGCGCTGGGCGTGCTTGGAGTGCTGGCGGTTCTGGCCTGGCAGACGATGGAGCCGGGAAAGTATCGTTCGCTGACATGGCTTCTGTTGGGATTTTTTGCCTTTCGTGTAGCGCTTGGACGGCTGCGGTCGCGGTAGGATTGTAAGATTGGTTGTAAGTAAGGCTGATGTAGCTCAGTGGTAGAGCACTCCCTTGGTAAGGGAGAGGTCATGGGTTCAAGCCCCATCATCAGCTCCAGATTTTGTAGCAGTCGGGCGTGGCGGTCGTCCCGGAGCTTGTGCCTCGGACGGAAGTTTATAGCCCGATAGGCGGGAGTAACGGTAGTCCAGGGCTTTAGCCCTGGATAGAGTCGTAGCTCGATAGGGCGGGAGTAACTCAGTGGTAGAGTCACAGCCTTCCAAGCTGTTGGTCGCGGGTTCGATTCCCGTCTCCCGCTCCAAAGATAGAAGGCATTGCAGGAGAGTTTGTTGAGCACCTTGAAAGAGCAACCCGTACTTCCGATCGCCAACCCCGAGGCGTTCGGCGCGGTAAAGACAGCGATTGAAATGTCGTTTTCGGCCGGAAAGGTTCGTGGGTTCCTCCAGTCGCTGGAGCGCCAGGGAGTGCGTATCCGTGAGTTCGAGGCTGTTCTGGGTAAGGGGCTGCTGGGGCCGAAGACCGCAGGCGAGTATAAGAGTCTGCCGGACGGCGACCAGGGGCAGATTCGTGAGTTCTATCTTGCGAGCCTTGAAAAGGTCGCACCTGATCTGAGGCAGCAGTTCTTCCGGCTGTATTCGTACTACTGAGATTTCTCACAACGACTTTAGAAGTTTTCACTTGAACCGCCGGCGCATGCCGGCCAACACTACGAGACGGAGAGAGCAATGGCGAAGGAAAAATTTGACCGGTCCAAGCCGCACGTGAACATCGGAACGATTGGTCACATTGACCACGGCAAGACGACGTTGACGGCGGCGATCACGAAGGTATTGTCGAA